>JAJPHB010000061.1 GCA_021325525.1 Alphaproteobacteria bacterium | reverse complement strand
GCCGCCGCGCGCCACCGGTGCGAATTGATCCCCCCGCGGCGCTCCGTTAGGCTGCCCCTAAAGGGGGCGCGCCATGAGCATCGAATTCCTGCTGACTTCGCTCGTCATCGTCGCGGCGCCCGGCACCGGCGTTCTCTACACCCTGGCGGCCGGCCTCGCGCGCGGCCGGCGCGCCAGCGTCATCGCCGCCTTCGGCTGCACGCTCGGCATCGTCCCGCATATGGCGGCGGCGATCCTCGGCCTCGCGGCGCTCCTCCATGCGAGCGCGCTCGCCTTCCAGACCTTCAAGTATCTCGGCGTCGCCTATCTCCTCTACATGGCCTGGAGCGCGCTGCGCGATGAAGGGGCGCTCAGCGTCGAGAGCGAGGTCGGCGCGCGCTCGGCGCTGCAGGTGACGGTCAACGCCGTCCTCATCAACATCCTCAACCCCAAGCTCTCGATCTTCTTCTTCGCCTTCCTGCCGCAATTCGTCAGCGCCAGGGACCCGCATCCGCTGCCGCACATGCTGCAGCTGAGCGCCGTCTTCATGCTCCTTACCTTCGTCGTCTTCGTCGGCTACGGCCTCTTCGCAGCGGGGGTCCGTCAGCGCATCATCGCCCGGCCGCGCATCCTCGCCTGGATGCGGCGCAGCTTCGCCGCCGCCTTCCTCGCCCTCGGCGCCAAGCTCGCCTTCGCCGAGCGCTGACGCCCGGCTCAAAGCCCGAGATAGGCGCGGCGGATCTCCGGCCGTGCGGCGAGGGACCGGGGCGGTCCCTCGGTGAAGACGCGGCCTTCGGCGATGACATAGGCGTGGTCGCTCACCGCGAAGGCGAGGTGCACGTTCTGCTCGACGAGGAGGATGGTGAGCCCGTCTTCCTTGAGCGCCTTCAAGGTTTCGAAGAGCTGGTGCACGACGACGGGGGCAAGGCCGAGCGACAGCTCGTCGATGATGAGGATTTGCGGATCCGACATGAGGCCGCGCGCGATCGCCAGCATCTGCTGCTCGCCGCCAGAGAGCGTGCCCGCCTTCTGGCGCCGCCGCTCGCCCAAGCGCGGAAACAAGGCGATGACGCGGTCGAGGCGCTCGGCGTATCGGCGCACGGCGCGCTTCGAGAAGGCGCCCATCTCCAGATTCTCTTCGACCGTCATGGCGCCGAAGAGCTGGCGCCCCTCGGGCACGAGGACGAGGCCGCGCGCCGCCTTGGCATGGGTCGAGAGCCGCGTCACATCCTCGCCGGCGAAGACGACCCGCCCGCCCCAGGGCGCGATGCTGCCGACGACGGCGCGCAGCGTCGTCGTCTTGCCGGCTCCGTTGGCGCCCACCACCGTCGTCAGACGGCCGGGCTGCACGGCGAGCGAGATGCCCCACAGAATCTGCACCTCGCCGTAGCCGGCTTCGAGCGCCGTCACCTCAAGGAGCGCGCCGCTCATCGCCGCTCCCTTGCTGCAGCTCCCGCGCCAGCGCCGGATCGCCGAGATAGGCCTCGATGACGGCGGGGTCGTTGGCGATCGCCGCCGGCGCTCCCTCGGCGAGCTTCTGACCCGAATTGAGCACGACGATCCGGTCCGAGAGGCTCATGATCGCCTGCATCAGATGCTCGATCATCAGGATGGTGATGCCGCGCTCGCGCAGGCGGCGGATGACGCCGATCATATGCGCGATTTCCGTCGGGTTGAGGCCGGCGAGGACCTCGTCGAGGAGGAGGAGGATGGGTTGGGCCGCCAGCGCGCGGGCGAGTTCGAGGCGCTTCTTGCCGGCGATGGTGAGATGCGCGGCCGTGGTCTCCAGCCGGTCTTCGAGCCCGACGAAGACCGCCGCCTCGCGCGCGGTGTCGAGCGCCTGCGCGCGCGGCAGGTTCTCGCGCCCGAAGCAGGCGCCGACCATGCAGTTCTCGATCACCGTCATGGCTTCGAGCGGCTGCACGATCTGATGCGTGCGCGCCAGCCCGTGCTTGGCGACGCGATGCGGCGGCGTTCCGGTGATGTCGAGGCCGCGGAAGCGCAAGCGGCCGGAATCGGGCATGAAGACGCCGTTGATGAGGTTGAAGAGCGTCGACTTCCCGGCGCCGTTGGGGCCGATGAGGCCGAGGATCTCGCCGTCCTCGACGGCGAAGCTGAGGCCCTTCACGGCGCGCACGCCGCCGAAGCTCTTGCTCAATCCATCGAGTTCGAGAAGCGCCGTCATTCGAGGACGCGCCTCAGCTTCGGCCAGCGGCCATGGAGCCAGCCCATGAGCCCGCCCGGCAGGAAGAGGACGATGAGGAGAAGCAGCACGCCGGCGACGACGAGCTGGAAATGCGAGAAGGTCTCGGAGGTCAGCAGCCAGCCGCGGAGCTCCTCGTAAAAATAGCCGCCGAGCACCGGCCCGATGATGGTGCCCTGGCCGCCCAGCATGATGATGACGATAGCTTCGGTCGAGAAGGTGAGGTCGAAGGCGTCGGTCGGCTGGATGAAGGCGCTCTTGAAGAAATAGAGCCCGCCGGCGATCGCCGGCAGGAAGGCGGAGGCGCTGTAGGCGAGGGCCTTGTAGAGCGCCGTCGGCACGCCCAGCACCGCCGCCGCGTCCTCGTTCTGGCCGATGGCGAGCAGTCCAAGGCCGAATTTCGAGCTCTTGATGGCGTAGCTGAGATAAAGCGACAGGCCCATCACCGCGACGAGCAGGAAATAGATGCTCCACAGCGCCTGCATCGGGCCGCCGAGCGCCTGGAACAGCTCGGTCGAGAGATAGATTCCCGAGGAGCCGCCCCAGGGATCGAAATTCGAGACGAAGGCCTGCACCGCCTCGTTGACGCCGATCGTCCCGAGCGCGAAATAGGCGCCGCGCAGGCGCAGGATGCCGAGGCCGAAGAGGAGCGCGAGCAGGCTGACCCCGGCGCCGGCGACGAGAATGGCGGCGACGAGCGGCCAGCCCGGGCTGCCCATCAGGTAGATGCAGAGATAGCCGCCGAGCCCGAAGAAGACGATGCTGCCGAAATTCACGTAGCCGGCATAGCCGAGCATGATGTTGAGATTGCTGGCGAGGGTGATGTAGACGGCGGCAAGAAGCAGGCTCTCGCGCAGCTCGACATCGTTGCCGAGCAGGGGCGCCACCGCGAAGGCGGCGATGACGAGCGCAATGATCCAGAAGAAGGGACGGCGAACGATCGCCGCGTGCTTCGCCGAGCCGCCCGGTGCGCCGCCGCGCATGTCAGGCGCGCCGGGGGGCGAGGAGCCCGTTCGGATAGGCGATGAGCACGATGACGAACAGCACGAACTCGATGACCAAGGTCCAGCTCACCGGCATGAAGGGCGTCGACAGCCCTTCGACGAGCCCGAGAGCGATGCCGCCGAGGAGCGCGCCCGTCGGATTGCCGAGCCCGCCCAGCACGATGACGACGAAGCTCTTGAGCTGGTAGGCGTCGCCCGAGAGCAGCGTGAAGGGGAAGAGTGTCGCGATCAGCATGCCGGAGACGCCGGCCAATGCCACGCCGAGGCCGAAGGCGAGCGACAGCACCTGCGTCGTCGGAATGCCGACGAGCTCGGCGGCGCCGCGATTGTTGGCGACGGCGCGGATCGCCTTGCCGAGCCGCGTGCGGTGGAGGAAGACGTAGAGGCAGCCGGCGATCGCCGCCGTCAGCACCGCCGCCAGAATATGCGTGCCGGGGAAGGTGTAGCGCTGCCAGCTGACGCTCGGCAGCGCGACCGGCACGTTGAAGAGCGCCGTGCCCCACACCGCCGTGCCGAGCCCGATCAGCACGAGGTTCACGGAAAACGTCGAGAGCAGGCTCATCAAGGGCGGCCGGCCGATGACGCGGTGGACGCAGATCCAGTAGAGGAGGAGGCCGACGAGGAAGCCGCCGACGAGGATCAACGGCAAGGTCGCGTAGGGCGGGACGCCTGTGCTGGTCAGGAGGTAGAGGCCGAACATGCCGGCGACGATCGCCGAGCCATGGGTCAGGTTGACGACATCCGTGACGCCCCAGATGAGCGTCAGCCCCATGGCGGCGAGGCCGTAGACCGAGCCTACGAGCACGCCGTCGATGATCGAGGCGAAGAGACCCGACATGGCGAGCCGAAGCGGCCGGAAGGGTCGGCGCCGGCGCCGCCCCTTCCGGCCCGCCGCGTCAGCGGATGGGGTAGAGGATGTCGGCGGTCGCGGCCGCTTTCGGCCAGATCACCTCGCGCTCGAGCTTTCCGTTCTTCATCTGCCACTGCGCCAGCACCATCTGGTGCGCGACCTGCAGCCCGTGATGCTTCGCATCGGTCGCGAATTTGCACTGGCCGAAGAAGGTCGTGATGTCCATGGCGTTGAGCGCCGCCGCGACCTTGTCCGTGTCGAGCGATCCCGCCTGCTCGATCGCATGCTGCAGAATGAGGCCGCCCGCATAGCCCGAGGCCGAGTGGTAATCCGCCTCCTCGTTGAACTTGGCTTTGAAGGCCTTGGCGAACTCCGCCCCCGTCGGACCGATCTGCGGCTTGAAGGTCGCTTTCTCCTCCCATTGCGAGCCGACCGAAATGCCGAGCGCCGCTTGCCCCAGCGTCGCGAATTTCGCGTCGCCCGGGGCGACGAGGAGGGTCACCCATTTGAGGTTCGCCTTCTGGTCGTAGAGCTGGCGCGCCAAGGTGGCGCCGTCGGCATAATGCCCGCCGCCGAGGAGCGCGTCGGCGCCCGAGGAGATGACCTTGTTGACGAGCGGGCCGAAATCGGTCGTCGAGGGGGGATAGGCCTCATCGAGCACGTCCGCGAAGCCGGCCTCCTTGGCCTGATCGCGCGTCGCCTGCACCACCGCCTTCGAGAACGGGTCGTCGGAATAGACGAGCGCCACCTTGGCGTGAGGGTCCTTCGTGGCGAGCGCCTCGACCGCGCCCGTCAGGTAGTGATCGGCCGGGGTGATGATCTGGAAGAGATATTTGTTCCCGAGCTCGTAGGTCTTGGGCTCGGCGCCGCCGGTGATGATCATCAGCTTGCCGTACTGCTCGCTGATGACCGCGGCCGTCGCGGTGAGGCCCGAGGAATAGGGGCTGAACAGGAACTGCGCCTTGTCCTGAACGATGAGGCGCGTATAGAGCTGCTGGACGCGGCTTCCCTGCGACTGGTCGTCATAGAGGGCGAACTGGACCTTGTAGCGCTTGTCGCCGACCTTGATGCCGCCGGCGGCGTTGACCTCGTCGCGCCACATGTCGAAGCCGCGCTGCTGCGCCAGGGAATCGACGTTGAGCGCGCCCGTCCGCGACTGCGTCATCCCGATGGTGAGGGTATTGTCGGCGGCAAAACTCGCGGCAGGCGCGGCGATGACCGCGGCCGCCGCCATGAGGCAAAGCCTGTTCATGCGTATCCTCCCTACCCAGCGTCGCGGCATTTTGTTTTTTCGCCGCTGCCGAATGCGACCCATAGCGCATTCCTTGAACCTTGCCAAGGCGGCGGAGTTCCTCGCCGATTCGTCGCCGATCCGGATCGGCCAGCGAGCCCCTCTCCGCCACGAAGTGGGAGAGAGGGGGGGTGAGGTGGCGTCGCCGCGCGCTCAGCAATCGCCCGGCAATCTGCCACCTCACCCCGCCCTCTCCGCCCCCCGCCCCGTGGCGGAGGCGAGCGACAAGTGCATACCACATCCGGCGATTTGACTTCGCGCCGTCGGCGCCCCACCCTCTGCCGCCGGCGGGAGGGAACAAGCGAGGAGAATGCCCATGGAATACCGCGTGCTCGGCAAGAGCGGCCTCAAAGTGTCGCCCATCTGCCTCGGCGCGATGATGTTCGGCGGCCGCACCGATGCGGCGACGGCGCAGCGCATCGTCGACAAGGCCTACGGCGCCGGCATCAACTTCATCGACACCGCCGACCAATACAATGAAGGCCGCTCGGAGGAGGCGGTCGGCGCCGCCATCCGCGCCCACCGTCACGACTGGATCGTCGCCACCAAGGTGGCGAGCCCGATGAGCGACAAGCCGAACGAGCGCGGCCTCTCGCGCAAATGGATGCACGCCTCGGTCGAAGGCAGCTTGAAGCGCCTCGGCACCGATTTCATCGATATCTACTATCTCCACAAGGAGGATCACGATACGCCGCTCGAGACCATCGTCTCGGCGATGGCCGACCTCATTCGCGCCGGCAAGGTGCGGTATTTCGGCGTCTCGAACTACCGGTCCTGGCGCGTCGCGGCGATCTGCGCCCTCTGCGACCGGCTCGGCATCGACCGTCCGGTGGTGAGCCAGCCCTATTACAACGCCATGAACCGCATGCCCGAGACCGAGCACTTGCCGGCCTGCCGTCATTTCGGCCTCGGCGTCGTGCCGTACAGCCCGCTGGCGCGCGGCGTCCTCACCGGCAAATACGCGCCGGGCTCGGCGCCGCCCCCCGGCAGCCGGGCCGGCGCGCAGGACAAGCGCATGATGGAGACGGAATGGCGGCGCGAATCTCTGGAGATCGCGCAAAAGGTCCGCGCCCATGCCGAGCGGCGCGGCATGAGCGCGGGGCAGTTCGCGCTGCTCTGGGTGCTCAACAACGCGCTCGTCACGGCGGCGATCGCCGGGCCGCGCACCGAGGAGCAGTGGGACGACTATCTCGGCGCGCTGAGGCACCGCTTCACCGCCGAGGACGAGGCGCTCATCGACGGCCTCGTCGCCGCCGGCCATCCTTCGACGCCCGGCTACAACGATCCCGCCTATCCGATCGAAGGCCGCGTGCCGCGATGCGGAACCGCAAGTTGAAGCGCAACGGATGACTTGCCTCGTTTTGAATGACGGAGGGAATTAATCTAAAGTTTTAGAAAATCTCGATGGATTTCCTTTGAAGCGAGGAGCAAGTGTTCAGACAATCTTAATAAAAGACGGGCAAAGTCCTTTGCGAAGGCTGGGACGTCGATCCCGGCCTTTGCACAGCAAGCATCTTCCAACATTCGAGGCCGAAGGGGCCGTCACTCGCTGGCGGCCCCGCTCGCCGCGGCGCCGCGGCATTTCATTCCTCGTTGCAGCTCGCCAGCGCCGCCGCCCGCGTCACCCGGCCGCCGCCCGCCTTCGCGAGGCTGGAGAAGCGCCGCTCCGCCTGGGCCAGGAACTCGGCCAAGCTGACCTTGAAGCGCAGGTTGACATCGGCGCTCATGACAGGGTCGGGCCGGTCGGCGGCGAGATCGCGCGCCTCGCGGCTGCGCCCGGTCAGCGCATCGAGGCCGAAGCCGCCGAAGAGCGGCCGGCGCGGCCGCTCGTCCTCTTCCTCCGCCTCCGCCTTCGCCTCCTTCTCTTGCCCGGCGCGGTAGGGCGCGCGATACGCTTCGAGCTCCGCCGGCGTCACGAAGCCATCCTTGTCGCGGTCCATCGCCGCGAATTGACGGCGGGCATCGGCGATGAACTCGCCGTGGTCGATCGTGCCGTCGCGATCGGCATCGACGCGGTCGAACCAGCGCGCCATCGCCTCGCGGCAGCTCGGCTGGCCGAGCGCGCCGCCGCTCAACGGCTCGCCATTCGGGCTGTAGAGGATGGCCCTATGCCGCGCCGCCGCGCCCCCGCCGCAGGCGGCAAGGAGGAGCGCCGCGCATAAGAGGAGCGCCGCGCATAAGAGGAGCGGACGAAGGCGCGGCAACGGTCGCGCGTGGCCTCGGCGGGGCATGGCCCGCGATTGAAGCACCGCGGCACGCGAAAGGCGAGCCGCCTTGCGGCTCGCCAGAGGATGCGCGTCGAACCGCCGCCCGGCTGTCCTCGGCTGCGGTCAGCGGGCCATGAACAAAAAGAACACAGCCATGACCGCCAAGGTCGCAAGAGCCGTCGGAATAGAAGCGAGAATTTCCATAGGCGAGGTCTCCCGGCTAAACTTTTATTGTCCTCAGCTTCGCCGAAATTTGTGCGCAGGTTGCGTGGCAATAATTCGTCAATTTCTGGTATCGTCCTGTGACGCTTGCGGTTTTCCTCAATCGGCCGGGACTTCCGCCATGGCCGGCCGGTCGCGCAGCATGCGGTCCTCGACGCGGGCGAACACGGCGAGTCCCAGCGCCAGCAGCGCCGTCGCCGCGCCGAACATGATGCCGAAGGCGCCGGCGACCGCGGCGCGCGCCTCCGGGGGCAGCGCCTGGCGCGTCAAATCCTCGATGCTGGCGAGCTTGTTGCCGCCGGGCAGCGCATGCGCGGCAAGGCCGAGGACGAGGGCCGAGGCGGCGGCGATGGCGATGGCGCCGCCGAGGGCGCGCGAGAAGGCGATGGCGCCGCTCACCGCGCCGAGATCGCCGCGCTCGACGGCGTTCTGCGCGGCGACGGTGCTGCATGGGAAGAACGGGCCGAGGCCGAAGCCGGCGAGCATCAAGGCGATCGAGGCGGCGGGCGCCGACCAGCGCTGGGCGAGGAGGGCGATCACGGCCATGGTCGCGACCGTGACCGGGAGGCCGAGGAGCGGCGGCCGCTTGTAGCGGCCGCTGCGGCGCGACCAGCGCCCGGCGACATTCGCCGTCACCGTGCTCGACAGCATCAGCGGGATCATGAGGAGGCCCGCCTCATCGACCCGCACGCCGAGCGCGACCTGAAAATAGATGGGCGCCAGAACCGCGATCGCGAGATAGCTGCCATAGACGATGAAGCTCGAGCCCAGAACCGGGCGGATGACGCGGTCGGCGAGGAAATGCGGCGGCAGGATCGGCTCGGCCGAGCGCCGCTGCAGCCAGGCGAAGAGCGCGCCGAGGAGAAGCGCCGCGGCGGCGAGGGCGAGGGTCGCGGGCGCCGTCCAGGCGAGGCGCTTGCCGCCGAGCGAGAGGACGAGGAGGAGGGCGACGGTGGCGCCGGTGAGGATGAGGACGCTGGCATAGTCGATCGGGGCGCGGTGCCGTCCGACCGGCAGCTTGCGCAAGGCGCGGTCGCTGACGAGCAGGGCCAAGAGCCCGAGCGGCAGGTTGATCCAGAAGATCCAGGGCCAGCCATAGGCCTCGGTCATGACGCCGCCCATGGTCGGCCCCAGCACCGAAGAGGAGGCCCAGACGACGGAGAAATAGGCGGAATAGCGCCCGCGCTCGCGCGGCGAGACGACGTCGGCGACGATCGTCTGGGCGAGGGTGATGAGGCCGCCGCCGCCAAGCCCCTGCAGCGCTCGGGCGAGAATGAGCGCCACCATGCTGGGCGCCAGGGCGCAGAGCGCCGATCCCGCCATGAAGAGGAGGAGGCAGACGCGCAGGGTCTGCCGCCGGCCATAGAGGTCGCTGAGCTTGCCGATGATCGGCGTCACGCAGGTCGAGGTGAGGAGGTAGGCGGTGATGACCCAGGAGATGAGGGCGAAGTCGCCGAGGTCGCGGGCGATCGGGGGCAGCGCCGTCGCCACGATCGTCTGGTCGAGCGCCGACAGGAACAGCGCCAGCATGGCGCCGATGATGACGACGCGGATTTCGGCGGGGGCGAGCGGCATCGAGGGATCCAGCGGATGGAGGGCGCGGAGGTACTGCCGGCGGCGCGGCCGGGTCAATCCCTGCCGCTCGTCGCCCGGGCGGCGAGGACGCTGCCGAGAATGATGACGCCGCCCAGGGCTTGGTTGGCGGAGATGGGCTCGGCGAAAAGCGCCCATCCCCAGAGCGCGCCGGTGACGGGCGAGCTCAGCAGCGCCACCGCCGAGAAGGATGCGCCGAGATGGGCGAGGGCGACGGTGAGGAGCCCCTGGCCGAGGGCGTAGGAGATGAGGGCGAGGCCGAGCAGCATCGACCAGCCATTGAGCGTCCGCGGCATGAGGCTCTCGCCCGCGGCCAGCGTCGCCGCCAGCAGCCCAGCGGCGCCGGAGACGCCGATCCACAGCATGATCGTCGCCGATGGCAGCGCCTGCCGCAGGCGGGCGACCAGCACGAGATATGCCGCGAAGCAAAGGGCGGAGACGAGGGCGACGCCGTCGCCCAGGACCTGTCCCCGGTCGAGCGTCAGCTTGTCCAGCACCAGCAGCGCGGTTCCCGCGATCGCTCCCAGCATCGCAGCGACGAAGCGGCCGCCGACGCGCTCGCCGAAAAGGAGGAAGCTGCCCAGCGTCACGAAGATCGGCGAGAGGTTGCTGAGGAGGCTCGCATTGGCGATGGCGGTGAAATGCACCGCCCAGGCATAGCAGGCGATATTCGCGGCGAAGAAGGCGCCGCCGGCGATGAGCGCCGCCGCGTGGCGGCGCGCCGTGGCGGCCGAGACGCCGAAGGGCGCGCGGCGCCGCTCGAGCGCCATCCAGGCGGCGAAGAACGGGAGCGCCAGAAAGGTCCGATGGAAGGAGGTCGCCGTCGGCCCGAGCTCGGAGAGGCGGAAGAAGACGGGCGTGCAGGACAGGGCGGCGATGGCGAGGACGAGCACCAGCAGCGCCCGACGCGATGCGTCGGCCGCGCTCCGGGTCCGCAGCCGGCGGGTGGCGCTCGCCTCGCTCATGAACTGGCTTATAGCGGAGAGCGCTGGCCGCAACGAAGCACATTCCCGCCGGGAGCGATCCGCCTCGCGGCGGCGTTTCCCCGAAAGGAGCGCGGACTGATATGAGTTCGGGACGGAGGAGACCGGGTTTCTTGACCGCTTTGGCGCTGTGCGGCGCCCTGCTCGCCTCGGCCTGCGCCGGCGCCGCCGGACCCACGACGACGGCGGAGATCACGAGCGATATTCATTCCGCGCAATGGCTGCGCAACCAGCTCCCCGCCGTGGTCCCCGGCACGGCGCCGCCGATCGCGACGGGCGACCAGTCCGAGACGGTCATTCCCTGAAAGCGAAAGGCCGGCACTGGGTGTGCCCGGCGCCGGCCTTCCTATCACTCCCGCGGCGGGAGACGGCTCACCGCTCGCGCGGCCGCTCGCCCGCATAGCTCAGATCGCGCTCAGGCATGGCCGAGACGCGCTCGCGGGCGACCAGCGTTCGGGTGCCCAGCATGAAGGACAGCTCGGCGGCCGAGAGGAAGAAGACGGCGGCGCCGACCGCCCAGAAATTCCAGTCGAGCGCCGTCATATTGGCGTAGGCCGAGCCGAGGACCCAGGGCGTGATGAAGAGCCAGGCGCCGAGGCTCAGCATGAGCCACTGCAAGGCCGGTTCGAAGCGGATGATGGCGCCCATGGCGAGCGCCGCCACCAGGACCGCGGCGATCCAGCTGTTCCACGAGACGGCGCTCGACACATCGGCGCCCGCGGCGCCGCCGCCCGCTCCCGCCGCCGCATGGCCCAGCACCCAAGGCGAGATGAAGAGCCACACCGCGATCGCCAGCTTCGTCCAATCCATCGCGCTGTTCCCGCGGCGAACGTCGCGAAAACGCCCGACTGCAACCGTTGCCATCGATAACTCCTTTCTTTGTTCTGCAAGAGATTTCCCGACTGTTCACGTGGTGAATTTGCCTTGTATTTTAAAGCTATATTTCTGATTCATTCAGAACATTACACATTTTTAATCCATGGGTCGTGAGAAATCATAACGGTATATTATTTTTGTTCTTGAAATCTGAGGTCAAACGACATTCGCCGCGACGGCTCTATTGGCGTCCTGCCGATATCGAGGGCTGCCGCTCCTCCCCGCCCCGGGCGCTGTTCGTTCACGATTACAATCGGTTACGTAATTTTGCGGAGTATTCCGCGCTTCCTCTTTGTTGATTGGGTCGAGGACGCCGAAAGGGGGTTCGTATGAGCGATCGGAAACGGCCCAAGAACCGCGTGCGGGCGATCTACCCGGACAGCGCCGTCTTTTTCGACTTGCCGGAGAATGCCTCCCTCGAGCAATTGGCGGCGATGCTGGCCTCGATCGGACGCGGCCACGGCCTGCCGCTCAGAGTCGAAGTCGCCATCGGCGCCGAGGCGTTCTCCGCCTGAAATCCGCGGCATTCGCGTCCGCTCGCAGCGGCGAGGGGACGAAGCTCAGCGGTCGGAGCCCTGTCGCCGTCAGTCTCGGCGCCGGCCCGCGATTTCGCCGGCCGCCGCCCGACCGCCGCTCACGCCTCACATCGCGAATCGTCCACTTCGCCCTGGCTCTCGGCGCTGGCGGTTGCGCCGGCGCCGGATGCGGCCGGACGAACATCGATCCGCCCGCTCGCCTCGAGATAGCGGCCCGGCGAGGGAGTTGACCCGGGGACCCGCGCATTCGCGTTTATTGCGCTGCATCATGAAATCGCCTAAATAGCCGCGTTTTCCGGACATCGGGTGGCGGATGGCGCAGGTCGTCGCGGACAAGGTCAAGGGCATTGGGAAGGCGCGACAAGGCCTCATCCTCGGTGCTCTCGGCGTCGTCTTCGGCGATATCGGCACCTCGCCGCTCTACACGATGAAGCAATGCTTCGACACGCTGGGCGGCGGCATCTCGCCGGCGCGCGTCTACGGCGTTCTGTCGCTCATCACCTGGGCGCTCGTCATCGTCGTCACGCTGAAATACGTCATCGTCATCATGCGGGCCGACAATCGCGGGCAGGGCGGGGTCCTGGCGCTCACCGCCCTGGCCCTGCGCTCGGCGAGCCGGACGGGCCGCCGGCACCGCTGGATCCTGACCGCGGGCCTCATCGGCGCCGCCCTTTTTTATGGCGACGGCGTCATCACCCCGGCTATCTCGGTGCTGAGCGCGGTCGAGGGCCTCAAAGTGGCGACGCCCGTCTTCGATCCCTATGTCCTGCCGATCACCGTCACGCTGCTCCTCGCCCTCTTTCTGGTGCAGAGCCGCGGAACGGGGCGGGTGGGCGGCCTCTTCGGCCCGCTCATGGCGCTCTGGTTCGCCGTCTTGGGCGTGCTCGGCCTCGCCGAGATCGTGAAGCAGCCCGGCATTCTCTGGGCGCTCAACCCCTATTACGGGGTGAAGCTGCTGACCGACGATCCGCGGCGCGGCTTCACCTTGCTGGGCGCCGTCGTCCTCGCGGTGACCGGGGCGGAGGCGCTCTATGCCGATATGGGGCATTTCGGGCGCGGGCCGATCCGCATCGCCTGGCTGCGCCTCGTCTTCCCGGCGCTGCTTCTCAACTATTTCGGCCAAGGCGGACTGCTCTTGAGCACGCCCGGCGCATTGGTCAACCCCTTCTTCCGCCTGGCGCCGATCTGGGCCCTCTATCCGCTCGTCCTGCTGGCTTCGGCGGCGACGGTGATCGCCTCGCAGGCCGTCATCTCCGGCGCCTTCTCGATGACGCTGCAGGCCGTGCAGCTCGGCTACCTGCCGCGCCTCCTCATCCGCCACACCTCGGAGGAGGAGTTCGGCCAGATCTACGTGCCGCTCGTCAATTTTCTCCTGCTGGTGGCGGTCCTCGCCCTGGTGGTCGGCTTCAAATCCTCGGACAATCTCGGCGCCGCCTATGGCATTGCCGTCACCGGCACGATGTCGCTCGACGGTCTCCTGGCGCTCGTCTACATGGTCGGCGTCGTGCGCTGGAACCCGGTTCTCGCGGCGATTCTCTTCGGCTTCTTCATCACCGTCGATCTCGGCTTCTTCGCCGCCAACCTCCTCAAGGTCGAGCAGGGCGGCTGGTTCCCGCTGATCGTCGGCAGCGCCGTTCTCGTTCTGATGAGCTCGTGGATGAGCGGGCGCGCCACGCTTGTCAAGGCGCGTGCCGGCGCCTCGATGCCGCTCGATCTCTTCCTCAAGAACTTCAATCCGGAGCGGATCCGCCGCGTCCCCGGCACCGCGGTCTTCATGACCGGCGACATCGACAGCGTGCCCAACGCGCTGCTGCACAATCTGAAGCATAACAAGATCCTGCACGAGCGCGTCGTCCTCATGAACGTCCGGACCGAAGACATCCCGCACGTTCCCGACGAGCGCCGGGTCGAATTCCGCCACCTCGATCACAATTTCCATGTGATCAAGGTGCATTACGGCTTCATGGACGAGCCGAACATTCCGCGCGCCTTGGCCCAGTGCCGCGTTCTCCAGTTCCACTTCAATCTGATGGACACCTCCTTCTTCCTGCGGCGCGAGAAGATCCTGACGGCAAAGCGCGCGCGCTTCGCCCGCTGGCGCCGGCAGCTCTTCATCCTCATGTCGAACACCATGCTGAATGCGACCGAGTTCTTCCGCATCCCGAGCAACCGGGTCATCGAGCTCGGCGGCCAGATCGAGATCTGATCCGGCCCGGAGCCTGGAAGAGCGCCCGCCACCCCAGCCTCGGAAGCCCTATGGCACAAATGGCAATCGCCTCCGCCGACCATGCGAGCAAATCGCAGCAGAGCCTCTACATCGGCGCGCTCGGCGTCGTCTACGGCGATATCGGCACCTCGCCCCTCTACACGATCAAGCAATGCTTCGACAGCATCGGCGGCCACATCACGCCGGATACGGTCTACGGCATTCTCTCGCTGATTGCCTGGGCGCTCGTCACCGTCGTCACCTTCAAATACGTCATCGTCATCATGCGCGCCGACAACCGCGGCGAGGGCGGGATCCTCGCCCTCACGGCGCTGGCGCTGCGCTCGGCGAGCCGCACCGGACGGCGCCACCGTCTCATCCTCGCCGCCGGCCTCATCGGCGCCGCGCTCTTCTATGGCGACGGCGTCATCACCCCGGCGATTTCGGTGCTGAGCGCCGTCGAGGGGCTCAAAGTCGCTACCCCGGTCTTCGATCATTTCGTGCTGCCGATCACGGTCGGGCTGCTGCTCGGCCTCTTTCTCGTGCAGAGCCGCGGCACCGCGCGGGTGGGCGGCCTTTTCGGCCCGATCATGGCGATCTGGTTCGGCGTGATCGGCCTCCTCGGCCTCCTCGAAGTCTTGAAGCAGCCTGGCATTCTCTGGGCGCTCAACCCCTATTACGGGGTGAAGCTGCTGACCGCCGATCCCCTCGTCGGTTTCGTGCTGTTGGGAGCGGTGGTGCTGGCCGTCACCGGCGCCGAGGCGCTCTATGCCGATATGGGCCATTTCGGCCGCAAGCCCATCCGCAAGGATTGGCTGATCCTCGTCTTCCCGGCGCTGCTGTTCAATTATTTCGGACAGGGCGGGCTGCTCCTCGCCTCGCCCGCGGCGCTCGACAACCCCTTCTATCGCCTGGCGCCGCTTTGGGCGCTCTACCCGCTCGTCGTCCTCGCCTCGGCGGCGACGGTGATCGCCTCGCAGGCGGTGATCACCGGCGCCTTCTCGATGACGCACCAGGCGGTGCAGCTCGGCTATCTGCCGCACCTCTATGTCCGCCACACCTCCGAGGAGGAGTTCGGGCAGATCTACGTGCCGAAGGTCAACCTCTTCCTGCTGGTCGCCGTGCTGATCCTGGTGCTCGGCTTCAAATCATCGGACAATCTCGGCGCGGCCTACGGCATCGCGGTGACCGGCACGATGTCGCTGACGACGATACTGGCGCTCGTCTACATGGTCGGCGTCAATGGCTGGAATCCCGTGCTTTCGGCGCTGCTCTTCGGCTTCTTCCTTGCCGTCGACCTCGCCTTCTTCAGCGCCAATATGCTGAAGATCGACCAGGGCGGCTGGTTCCCGCTGCTCGTCGCCGCGATCATCTACATCCTGATGACCTCCTGGGTGCAAGGGCGGTCGGCGCTCGTCAGCGTGCGTGCCGACACCTCGATGCCGCTCGACCTCTTCCTCAAGAACTTCAATCCGGAATCGGTGAAGCGTGTCCGCGGCACCGCCGTCTTCATGACGGGCGATGTCGGCGCCGTGCCGACGGCGCTGCTTCACAACTTGAAGCACAACCAGGTGCTGCACGAGCGCGTCGTCCTCATGAATGTGCGCACCGAGGACATCCCGCACGTCCCCGAGGACCGGCGCGTCGAGTTCAGCCACCTGCCGCACAACTTCCACATCATCCGCCTGCATTACGGCTTCATGGACGAGCCCAATATTCCGCGCGCCTTGGCGCAATGCCGCGTGCTTCAGTTCCACTTCAACCTGATGGAAACGTCCTTCTTCCTGCGCCGGGAAAAGATCCTCGCATCGCGCCGCAAGCCCTTCGCGCGCTGGCGTCGGCAGCTCTTCATCCTCATGTCGAACACGATGCTGAACGCGACCGAATTCTTCCGCATTCCGAGCAATCGCGTCATCGAGCTCGGCGGGCAAATCGAGATCTGAGGCTCCGCCGCGGCGGGGTTGCGCATTCGCAATCGACGCCCGCGCCGCGCAGTAGAAAACGTTTGAACCACGAAGGGCGCGAAGACACGAAGGCTCCGAGCGGGCGCACAGCTCTATTTTTCGCTCACTCGTCGAGTGCTCGATGAAGAAACGGAGCTATTGCGCTGCGCGCCGAATAACCTTCGTGCCTGCGTGGTTCAAAAGGTCGGACGCAACAGGCGGGGCGAATGACTGCGAGGCCCTGCACGGGGGCCTCGCCGCCGCCCTTACTGGCCGGTCAGCCGGCTGAGCTCCTGCTGGTTGAGGCGCTCCGTGTCGGCGTTGGTCGCGGCATTGGCCTGTCGCTCCGAGCGCGAGCTTTGCCGCGACTCCTCGCGCTTCATGCGCTTGCGCTGGGTGGTGGCGGTGCCGCTGCTCGCGTTCGTGCCGCTGGTCGCGCTCGCGGCGGGCGCCTTCGAGGTCGTTCCGCTTGGCGCGGATGTTTGCGCCCAGGCAGGGATGGCGGCGGCAAGGGCGAGCACCGAGGCAATCGCAAGCAATTTCCTCATCTCATCACCTTTCTCTCGTTGAGAAGCTGTCACGAAGATAAACCAGCGGGTGCCCCTCACCGTTCCGAAAACCGACGCGCGGAGGCACGCGCTCACGGCTCCTGGGCCACGCCTCGGCGGCTCCGTTTCCGCTCGCCGCGGCGCTTTTTCGCGGCGAGGCGGCGCTCGGCGAGGGCGGGCGGCGGCCGCGTCTTGCGGCGGACCCGCGGCGGGACGGCGGCGGCGCGCAGCAGCGCAACGAGGCGCAGCAGCGCATCGCGCCGATTGCGCTCCTGCGAGCGGAAGCGCTGGGCCTGGATGACGAGGACGCCCTCTTTCGTCATGCGCCGGCCGGCAAGGCGGGCGAGGCGCTGCCGCTGCGCCGGGTTCAGCGCCGGCGAGCGAGCGGCATCGAAGCGGAGCTGCGCCGCGCTCGCCAGCTTGTTGACGTTCTGACCGCCGGGGCCGGAGGCGGCGACGAACGCGAATTCGATCTCGTCCTCGGCGATCGCCAGCTCGGGGGTGATGCGCAGCATGCGGCGTGTCCGCGTCGGACGCGCGGCTCAGCCCCAAGGGCCGTGGCGGCGGCCGCCATAGCTGCCGCTGTCGGGCACGCTGCCCCGCGGGCGCTTGACCTCGCGCGGGCGCAGCACGGCGAAGCTCCGGGAATAGGGGCCGCCGAAGAGCGGCACGTCGCGGTCCTTGAAGAAGGGGATGAGGACGATGCCGGTCATGAAGCCGGCGATATGCGCCATGAAGGCGACGCCGCCCTGGGCGGTCGGAGTCATCGCGCCGCTGGCGAGCTGGGCTGCGAACCAGACGCCGAGCACGACGACGGCGGGCAGGTTGATGAAGCGGACGAAGACGAAGAGGACGAAGAGCACGCGCACATTGGCGCGCGGATGCAGCAGGATATAGGCGCCGAGGACGCCGGCGATGGCGCCGCTGGCGCCGATCATCGGCACCGTCGAGCGCGGCGCGGCGGCGCTCTGTGCGAGGGCCGCCGCGGTGCCGCAGAGGAGATAGAAGACGAGGAAGCGCGGCCGGCTCATCGCGTCCTCGACATTGTTTCCGAAGATCCAGAGGTAGAGCATGTTGCCGGCGATGTGCAGCCAGCCGCCATGCAGGAACATCGAGGTGAAGATGCTGGCCCAGCCGGGAACGAGCTGGAGCCGGTGCGGCAGCTCGACCTCGCCGAACAGCACCGCCGGGATGACGCCGAGGCTGTAGACGACATCGGCGCGGGCGCGCGGCGGCAGCCCGACCTGCCACAGGAAGACGACGCCGCAGGCGATGATGATCGCCCAGACCAGGAGGGGTCCGCGGCGCGTCGGCGCATCGTCGAAGAGCGGGATCGTGAACACGCGGCCACGATGGCGTGGCCCGCCCCGCGGTTCAAGCGCGGCGAGCCCCCTCACCCAGCTCCGGGCAAGGCTCGGCGTTGCCTCGCCAACCCTGCGCAACCCTCTCCCCCGGAAGGGGAGAGGGCAGGGTGAGGGGAGTCTAAAGCACGAGCTGCGTCTGGATCACCACCGCGACGAGCCGGCCTTCGGCCGTCGCGATGCGGGTCTGCCAGATCATGGTGCGGCGGCCGCGATGGAGCGGCGTCGCCTCGCCGACAAGGCGCGCGCCGAGCGGCGCCGGGGCGATGAAGTTCGTCTTGCTCTCGATGGTCGTAGTCCCGGCGCCCTCGGGCAGATTGGCGATGGTGCCGAGCGCGCCCAGCGTATCGGCGAAGGCCATGACGGCGCCGCCATGGAGGACGGCCGGGCGCGTGCAGAGTTCCTCGCGAACCGTCAGCTCCGCCACCACCTTCTCGGCGGTGACGCCGACGATCTCGATGCCGAGCAGCTCGGCGAAGGGCAGCTTGGGATATTTCGCTTCCGGCGCAGTCTCGGCCATGTCATGTCTCCCTGGGCTGAAGCCGCCGTCGCGACGGTCGGGACGAGGCGATCCAGATGCCGCACAAGACCGCCGCGACACCGAGCCCCAGATTGAGCCCGATCGGCTCGCCGAGGAGAAGCGCGGCGACGGCGGAGGCGGTGACCGGATTGACCGTGATCGTCGCCGCGACACGCGTCGGCGTCGTCCGCTGCAAGGCGAAGACCCAGAGGAAGAAATTGATGGCGGCGCCGAAGACGGCAAGGAAGGCGACCGCGGCCCATTGTCCGGCGCCGAACGCGGCGATCGCCTTGAAGCCGCCGCGCCAGCCGGCGATCGCAAGGAGGCTCGCGGCGCCCGCGCCCATGCTCGCCGCGGTGAAGCCGAAGGCGCTGGAGCGCGTGATGAAGGGGCGCGACCAGACATTGTAGAGCGCCATGCAGCAGGCGGCGGCGAGCATCAGGAAATCGCCGCGCCAAGCGTGTTCGGGCGCGCCGGCGAGGCCGGAGGCGAGGGCGAACGCGACGCCTGACACGGCGATGAGGACGCCGAGGCTCTTGCGCAGCGTCAGCCTCTCGATCCCGAGCGCGGCGGCGACCAGCATGGTGAGCAGCGGAAGCATCGACAGCGCGAGCGCGGCGCGCGCTGCCGTCGTGGCGCCGAGCGCCAGGTTGTAGAGCACGGGAAAGACGGCGAAGAAGAGGAGGCCGAGCCCGGCAACTCCGGGCCAATCCCGAGGGCGCGGCCAGGCGTCTCCCAGCGCCAGCGTCGCCCCCGCAAGTACAACGAGACCGCCGCCATAGCGCAAGGCGCCGAGCGTCACCGGGTCGGTGGCGCCGATGAGGAACCGCGTCGCGCCCAGCGACATGCCGCCGAGCGCGCTGGAGAGCACCGCCATCAGAATGCCGAAGCCCTCGCCCATAGCCTTGCCCCGCAGCGCCTCGTCGCTCCGGACATTCGTCGCTGCGGGCCGGCCCGGCAATTACCTCCGAGGTCATATGAGGCGGCGCGCCGCCCTTTACGCCGCCCAGCTCCGAAAGATTTCCGCCGTCGCGGCGTCTGCCGGGAAGAAGCTTTCGATGCGGATCTCCTGCAAGGTCACATCCTGCGGCGTGCCGAGCGTCGCGATCGTCGTGAACAGCTGAAGCGAGATGCCGTCGCGGCGGAAATGCATGGCAAGGACCGGTGCGCCGTCCTCGAGCGGCGGCAGCTGCGCCAGCGAAG
Organism: Alphaproteobacteria bacterium; assembly: GCA_021325525.1. Lineage (GTDB taxonomy): Bacteria > Pseudomonadota > Alphaproteobacteria > ATCC43930 > CGMCC-115725 > URHD0088. Next base: position 54,103 of record JAJPHB010000061.1, on the reverse strand, counting down.
GGACGTCGGGGAAGGCGAGGAGTCGGCGCAAGAGCTCGGCGGTTTCCGCGCTGCCATCGGCGAGCGCATCGGCATGGACGCTGCGCACCATGTGCAGCGCGACCTCTTGCCAGTTGACGATATAAGGCCGCAAGCCCTCGGGCGCGACGAGCTGGACGGCGAGATTGACCCGGCCCGCGGCGGGCGGCGTGCCGCCGGCGAGGAATTCGACGAGCCGGCCCGCGCCTCGATTGGCGCGCAGCAGGTTCCAGCGGCGGTCGATGACGAGGGCGGGGTAGGGCTCCTGCTGGGCCAGGATGAAATCGAGGGCGCGGTTGACGGCGGCGAATTCCGGCGCGGCTATGTCGCGCTCGCGCCAGGCCGGGGCGAAGCCGGCGGCGAGCAGCAGCGCATTCTGCTCGCGGAACGGCAGGTCGAGCGCCGCCGAGAGGCGCAGCACCATCTCGCGGCTCGGCGCCGCGCGCCCCGATTCGAGAAAGCTCAGATGGCGCTGCGAGGTCTCGGCCGTGAGGGCGAGGTCGAGCTGCGCGAGGCCGCGGCGCCCCCGCCACCAGCGCAGGCGCTCGCCGAAGCTGCGCGCGGCCGTGCTCATGAGGCGCCGGCGCGCCGCAACACCCGTTCGGCGGCGACAAGATGCGGCCGGTCGAGCATCTTGCCCTCGAGCCCGACGACGCCCGCTTCGGGCGCGGCGGCGAACGCCGCGACCACCCGCTTCGCATGGGCGATCGCGGCGGCATCCGGCGTGAAGATGCGGTTGATCGCCTCGACCTGGCCCGGATGAATCGCCGCCTTCCCGGTGAAGCCGATGCGCTCGGCGGCGCGCGCCTCGCGCTCGAGGCCATCGCCGTCGCGGAAATCGGGGAAAACCGTGTCGATCGCCTCGACCCCCGCCGCGGCGGCGGCAAAGAGGCAGAGCGAGCGCGCGAGCTCGAAGGGCGGCGGATAGCTCCCGTCGGGACGGCGGTTCTCCGTGGCGCCGACGGCCGCCGCCAGATCCTCGCAGCCCCACATGAGGCCGCAGAGCCGGGCGCTCGACCCGGCATAGCTCTCGAAGGCGAAGACGGCGGCGGCGGTCTCGGAGGCGATGGGCAGGATGCGGATCGATCCCGCGGCGACGCCCTCGCGCGCTTCGAGAGCCGAGAGGTAGTGGGCGAGGGTCTTGACGCTCTCGCCACCTTCCGCCTTCGGCAGGACAATGCCGTCGGGGCGGCCGCCGACAATGGCCGCGAGATCGGCGAGGACGAGGCCCGAGGCGAGCGGGTTGACGCGAACGAAGAGCTGCCGGCGCCGCTCCGCCTGCGCGTCGAGAAAGCCGCGGGTGATGCGCCGCGCCGCATCCTTGCGGCCGGGCGCGATCGAATCTTCGAGATCGAGGATGAGGATATCGGCGCCCGAGCCGAGGCTTTTCGCGAGCTTCTTCTCGCTGTCGCCGGGGACGAAGAGGAGCGACCTCACGCCGGCGCCTCGCGCCGCTTCATCAGCGCCATCCGCTTGCAGCTGGCGACGGTCTCGCCGCGCTGGTTGATGGCGACATGCTCGAACTCGACGAGGCCCGCCTCGGGCCGCGACTTGCTGGCGCGGATCGAGAGCACTCTCGTCACCGCGCGCAGCGTGTCGCCGTGGAAGACTGGCTTCGGGAAGCGCACTTCGCTCATGCCGAGATTGGCGATCGTCGTGCCGAGCGTCGTGTCGGCGACGGTGAGGCCGATCATCAGCCCCAAGGTGAAAAGGCTGTTGACAAGGCGCTGGCCGAACTCCGTCCCCGCTGCGAACTCCGCGTCGAGATGCAGCGGCTGCGGATTCATGGTCATGACCGAGAAGAGCGTGTTGTCCGCCTCGGTGATGGTGCGGCGCAGCCCGTGCTCGAAGGTCTGGCCGACGGCGAAATCCTCGAAAAAGAGCCCCGCCACGCCACGCCTCCCCCTCGGTGTCCGAGCCCTCGGGGTCTGGCGCCCCTGGTGCTTCTCGCGGCCAGGATTGTAGAGTCGACGGCCAACTGCAAGGGGGAAGGCATGGCCGAGGGAACGGGGTTGCAGGTCGTCGTCATCGGCGCCGGGGTGGTCGGCATGGCGGCGGCGAGCTTCCTGCAGCGCGACGGGCACCGCGTCACCGTCATCGATCCCGGCGGACCCGGCGAGGGCGCGTCCTTCGGCAATGCCGGCTGCCTCAACGGCTCCTCCGTCGTGCCGATGTCGATGCCGGGCATGCTGTCGAGCGTGCCGCGCTGGCTGCTCGATCCCGAAGGGCCGCTCGTCATCCGCTGGCGCTACCTGCCGGTGATCGCGCCCTGGCTCTGGCGCTTCATCCGCGCGGGAGAGCCGGCCAAGGTGGAGGCGCAGGCGCGGGCGTTGCGCAGCCTCCTTGCTCCGTCCGTCGATGCCTACTTGTCGCTGGCGCGGGACGCCGGCGCCGCGGACCTCATTCACCGCGCCGGCCATCTCTGGGTCTATCAGAGCGAGGCGAGCTTCGCCAAGGACACCGCCGCGATGGAGCTGCGGCGGCGCAACGGCGTCACCGTCGACGACCTCGGCGAGGACGAGCTCCGGCAGATGGAGCCGAGCCTGTCGCGCGCCTATCGCCGCGGCCGCTTCGTCGCCGAGAACGGCCATGTCGGCAATCCGCACCGCCTCGTCAAGAGCCTCGCCGAGGCGCTGGTGCGCAATGGCGGGCGCGTGCTGCGCGAACGCGCCTTCGGCTTCGAGTTCGCCGGCGGCAAGGTGTCGGCGGTGCGCAGCGAAGGCGGCATCCACAAGGCCGACCGCGTCGTCGTCGCCGCCGGCGCCTGGTCGAAGCCTTTCGCGGCCGCGCTCGGCGACAAGGTGCCGCTCGACACCGAGCGCGGCTACCACATCGTCCTCCGCGATCCCGAGGTGGTGCCGCGCATGCCGGTGAGCTCGGCCGAGGGCAAGTTCGTGGCGACGCCGATGGAGACGGGGCTGCGCATGGCCGGCACGGTCGAGTTTGCCGGCCTCGAGGCGCCGCCCGACTGGCGCCGCGCCCGGATGCTGCTGAAGCAGGCGCGCGCGATGTTCCCAGGCCTGCCGCCAGAGGTGCCGGAGGAGCGCCTCTCGCTGTGGATGGGCTTCCGTCCGAGCCTTCCCGATTCCCTGCCGGTGATCGGCCCCGCCACGCGCCACCCGAACGCCATCTACGCCTTCGGCCACGGCCATGTCGGCCTCGCCTGCGGCGCCATGACCGGCCGCCTCGTCGCCGACCTTGTCGCCGGTCGCCCGCCTTCCGTCGATATCGCCCCGTTCCGCGTGGGGCGGTTTGCTTGACATGCGCAGCAGTCATGCGCATATTCTTGCGTATGGTTTTGTGAGGAGCCGCGCTATGAGCGATCCGCCCGTGACTCGACTCGACCTCATGATCGCTGCCCGAGAGAGCGCGCCGCGGCGGGCGACGAACGTGACCTTGAACGCCTCCCTCCTCGATGAGGCGCGGGAGCTCGGTATCAATATCTCGCGGGCCTGCGAGCGTGGTATTGCGATGCAGGTCGCGATGGAACGTGCGGCGCGCTGGCGGGTGGAGAACAAGGAAGCGATCGAGGCCTCGAATGCCTATGTCGAGCGCCATGGCCTGCCCTTGGCGCGGTTCCGGCAATTCTGATGGCGCGCTTCGAGGTGTTCGAGATCGGGTCGGGCTCCGGCTACGTGCTCGATGTTCAGGCCGACCTGATGAGCGATCTCTCGACCCGCGTCGTCGTGCCGCTGTTGAAAGAGAGTGACGCGCCGCGAGCCGCGAAGGGTCTCAACCCTGTCTTCGAAATCGGCGGCGAGAATTGGGTGATGCTGACGCAATTCATGGCATCGATACCGAAATCGGAGCTGCGACGCCGCGTCGGCTCTTTGGCTCACCAGCATGCGGCCATCATGAACGCGCTCGACATGCTTCTCATCGGCTTCTGAACGGCGCCTCGGCATTCCGACGCGCTCCCCCCTTTACGGAGGAGGGTCGGGGAGGGGGTGCTTGGGCGCAGCATGCCGGGGGCGCGATGGCGCGAGGCGGCCGCGCAGCTCGCCGGCGAGGGCGGCGAGGCCGCCCGGATAGCTGCGCATCAAGGCGATGACCAGCACGGCGTAGATGACCATGTCCCACTCGCCGTACTTCTCGAGATAGGTCGTCAGGATCTGGATCGGCGCCGCCGTGATGAGGGGCCCGGCGAAGGAGCCGAGCCCGCCCACCACGACCATGATGATGAGCTTCGCCATTTCGCTGAAATCGGCCATCTGCGGGCTCAGCACCAGCGTGTAATGGGCGTAGAAGGCGCCGGCGAGCCCGGCGAAGGCGCTGGTCAGGGTGAAGACCGCCGTCTTCACGCGGACGGTATCGACGCCGAAGCTCTGGGCGCGCAGCTCGTCGTCCTTGATGGCGCACATGAAGAAGCCCATGGGCGAGCGCACGACGAGGTACATGGCCAGCACCGAGACGAGGGCGAGGACAAGGAAGGTGTAGTAATAGGCCGCCGGCCCGGCGCTGCGGTAGAGGGCCGGCACGGTGAGGCCGAGCTCGCCGCGCGTGAAGCGGTAGGCGGCGGTCAGGAGAATATGGATCGTCTCGGCGAAGGCCCAGGTCGCGATGGCGAGATAGATGGCGCGCATCTTCAGCACGATGCGGCCGAGCGCGAAGCCGAGCAGCGCCGCCAGCGCCACGCCGAACGGCATGCTCGCCCAGAGCGGCGCGCCGAGATGGCGGACGAGGAGGCCCGAGCCGTAGCCGCCGATGGCGGCGAAGGCCTGATGCGCCAGCGAGAACTGGCCGGTGACGCCGGCAAGGAGGTTCCAGCTCGCGGCAAGGATGACGTAGTAGAGGCTGATCGTCAGGACATGCAGCGCATAGGCGTCGGCGACGAGCGGCAGGAGAAGGAGCGGCGCCGTGAGCGCCGCGGCGACCAATACGAGGCGGCGCCAATCGACGAGGGCGAAGAGCTGCCGCTTCATCCGAGGAGGCATTCCTGGATGAGCTGGCGCACGCGCTCGGCGCCGAACTCGCGCGCCGGTCCCGACGCCTTGATGCGGCCGAGATTGACCATATAGACGCGGTCGGCATGCGGGATCGCGTCCTCGATGTTCTGGTCGACGAGGAGGATGGTCGCCCCCGTCGCCCGCCGCGCCGTCGCCAGCAGCTCGTAGACCTGGCCGACGAGGTTGGGGGCGAGCCCCGCGGTCGGCTCGTCGACGAGGAGGAGGGCGGGCTCCGTCATCATCTCGCGCGCCACCGAGAGCTGGCGCCCCTGGCCGCCCGAGAGCTCGCCCGCGCGCTTGCCGCGCCGCTCGGCGAGGGCGGGAAAGGTCGCATAGACCTTCTCCATGCGCTCGGCCAGCAGCTTGCGGTCGCGCCTGAGCGTCCAGCCCCCCATCTGCAGGTTCTCGGCGACGGTGAGCTGCGGGAAGGTGTTGATCTCCTGCGGCACGAAGCCGATGCCATGCGCCTTGACGCGGTACGGCCGCAAGCCGCCGATCGGCGCGCCGCGGAAGCGGATGGCGCCGGAAAGCGGCTTCAGGAAGCCGAAGATCGTGCGCAGCAAGGTCGATTTGCCGGCGCCGTTGGGGCCGATGACGAGGGTCAGGCTGCCCGCCGGCACCGCGAGCGACAGGCCTTGCAGGATCTCGACGCCGCGCTGGTAGCCGGCGCGCAGATCCTCGATCTCGAGGAGCGTGCCCTCGGCGGCGCCGCTCACGCGAGGGTCTTTCCGAGATAGGCCTCGACGACGTCGCGCCGGGCCGCCACCTCTTCGAGCGTGCCCTCGGCGATGACGCGCCCCTCGATCATGACCGTGATCTTCGGGCAGAGGCGGCGCATCACCGTCATCTCGTGGCTGACGATGAGGAAGGTCGTGCCCCGCTCGGCGTTGTCGGCGAGGATGAGCTCGATGATGCGGTCCTTGATGACGGGGTTGATGCCGGCGAAGGGCTCGTCGAGCACGTAGCATTTGAGCTCCGGCACCATGAAGCCGCAGACGACCTGGAGCAGCGCCCGCTGCCCGCCGGAGAGGCTCTTCGCCGGCGCCTCGGCGAGCGGGGCGAGGCGCGTCAGGTCGAGGAAATGGCGCGCCCGCGCCAGGCCCTCGGCGACGGCGCCGCTGCCGCGCGCGAGATAGGGCAGCAGCAGGTTGTCGAGCAGCGACAGATTGCCGAATAGCCGGGTCACCTGGAAGCTGCGCAGCAATCCCTTGCGGGCGATGCGATGGGGCGAGAGCCCGGCGATGCTCTCGCCGGCGAGGCGGATGTCGCCGGCATCGGGCGCGTAGAGGCCGGTCAAGAGGTTGACGAGCGTCGTCTTGCCGGCGCCGTTCGGGCCGATGAGGCCGCGAATCTCGCCCGCCGCGATCGCGACATCGACGCCATTCGTCGCGACGAGCCCGCCGAAGCGCTTCGAGAGGCCGGCGGTTTCGAGCAGCGCCGCCATCGCCTCAGGCCTGCCGCACGCGCTCGCCGAAGAGACCCGAGGGCCGGATCAGCAGGATGAGGAGCACGAGGAGAAAGCCGTAGGCGTTCTGGTAGGGCGAGGAGATGAAGGCCGTGCCCAGCGATTCGACGACGCCGAGGAGAATGCCGGCGACGAGCGCGCCCGGAATCGAGCCGAGCCCGCCGATGACGATGATCTCGAAGCCTTTCACCGTGGTGACGACGCCATTCGTCGGGAAGACGAAGAAGACGGGCGCCAGCAGCGCGCCGGCGATCGCGGCGAGGGCGACGCCGATGCCGAAGGCCACCTGATCGAGGCGCAGGATGTCGATGCCGGCGGTCTCGACGCCGATCCGGCTCTGCGCCGCCGCGCGCAGGGCGAGGCCGAGCCAGGTCCGCTTCAGCAGCAGATAGAAGAGGGCGAGGGCGAGGAGGGTGCAGAGGAAGGCTGCAAAGCGCGCGCCGCTCTCGGGGAGCGGCCCGATCATGACCGTCGGCAGGTCGGAGCCGGGATTGCGCTGGTAGGGGCCGCCGAGCGCCGTCGCGAGATTGCGCAGCAGGAGGAGGAGCGCGATGGTGACGACGGTCGCGTAATCGTCGCGCCGCTCGATGCCCTGCGTGAACATCGGCTTGATGAGAATGGGCTCTATCACCATCCCGAGGAGGAAGACTGTCGCCGCCGAGAGCGGCGCCGCCACCCACCAGAGGTCGGGTCCCAAGAGATAGACGACGAGCGCGTACTGGACGAAGCTCCCGATCATGTAGAACTCGCCCATCGCCCAGTTGATCATCTTGACGATCGAGTAGATGAAGGTGATGCCGAGCGCCATCAGCGCGTAGATGACGCCGATCATCACGCCGGCGATCAGCGTCTGGGCGAGGAGCTCGGAGGAGAACATCACGGCGCGGGCTCTTGCCGCGACACTGGGCAGTCTCGGGGCAGGCCGAGTTGCGTCCTTCGAGACGCGGCCTCGCGGCCGCTCCTCAGGATGACGTCCGTCGGGTCTGCCATGCACCCATGTTCCTCATCCTGAGGAGGCCGCGAAGCGGCCATCTCGAAGGACGCAAGATGACTGTGCAACCCGATCCCTCTCCCCTCGGGGAGAGGGCGCGTCACTGCGGTGCCGTGCCGACATGCTCCAGCACGACCTCGGCCTGGCGCCAATCCTCGTTGGGCTTGGTGTAGTGGATGACGAGGATCGGCGGCGACCAATTGTGCCAGTAGACGCCCTTCGCCGCCGGGAAGGTCACGGGCGCGGCGGCCCAGCTCTTGAAGGTGCCGGTCTCGAGCGCCTTCACCACCGCCTTGGGGTCGGTGCTCTTCGCCTGGTCGACCGCCTGGGCGAGGATCATGACGTCGCCGAAGCCGTTGAGGGACGAGTAGATGGGCGGCTCCTTGTATTTCTCCTCATAGGTCTTGACCAGCCAGTCGCCGAGATCGGACAGCTTCTCCTTCGGCGAATAGTAGGCGATGAAGTAGATGCCGTTGCCGTCCTGCGGGTGCAGCTTCCAGTATTGCGGCCGCGCCGGCGCGTCGTAGGAGATGAGCATCGCCGTCTGCGGCAGGATGCCGAGCGTCGTCGCCTGGTCGATCATGAGGTCGAGCGGCTGGCCGACGGCGATGTTGATGACGAGGTCGGGCTTGAACGCCTTCACCTGCAGCAATTGCGGCGTCAGATCCGTGGTCGCATGGTCGAAGGTCACCTTCATGAGCTCGACTTTGTCGCCGGCGGCCTTCGTCTGCTGCTCCATCTCGTCCGAGATGCCGATGCCGTAATCGGTCGTCTCGGCGACCATGGCGATGCGCTTGAAGCCCTTCTTCTTGACGAATTCGCGGAAGGCCTCGACGCGGATCGGGTCGATCGCATGGGTGCGGAAGGCGATGTCGTAGTGCTTGGCCGTGATCTCGGCGGCGGAGGCTTGCGTCGCGATGGTCGGCACGCCGATCTCGTTCGCGACCTCGTTGACGGCGATGTTGACCGAGCTGTGGAAGAAGCCGGTGACGCCGACCGCGTGCTCCTCGGTGGCGAGGCGCCGGTAGCCGGCGATGCCCGCCTCGGTGCGGCCCTGGCTGTCCTCGACGGCGAGCGCGATCTTCTTGCCGCCGGCGACGCCGCCCATCTTGGTGTTGACGTATTCGACGGCGAGCTCGCCGCCGCGGCGGATGAGCTGCCCCGCCGTCGGATCGCCGGGCGGCGACAGCGGAATCTCGAGCCCGATGATGACCTCGTCCGCGGCCTTCGCCGCGACGATGCCGGCGGTCGCCGTCAGCGCGACCGCAAGGGCGCCCGCAAGGGCGCGTGACTGCGGCATTGTTTCCTCCCGGTCTTCTGCGATATCCGCACGATAGCAAGGCGGGCGGCGCCCGGCCAGAGCGCTTGCCGCCGCTTCTTCAAAGGGTCAGCCCGCCATCGACATGGATCGACTGGCCGGTGATGTAGCCGGCGTCGGGGCCGAGCAGGAAGGCGACGAGCGCTGCCACCTCGTCGGGCAAGCCGAGGCGGCCGAGCGGGATGCGGGCGACGGCGCGCTCGAGGGCGGCGGCGTCGAGCACGGCATGGGTTCCAGGCTCCTTGCGGATATAGCCGGGGACGACGGAATTGACCGTGACGCCGCGCGGCGCGAGCTGGTCGGCGAGCGAGCGGGCGAATGCTTCGAGCCCGCCCTTCGCGGCGGCGGAAGCGGGGAAGCCGCCGCCGCCCAGGCGGAAGACATGGGCGACGAAGGAGCTGATTGCGACGATCCGCCCCGCCTCCGATCCTTCGAGGAGCGGCCGCGCCGCGTCGACGAGGCGGAAGAAGCCGGTCAGAATGACGGCGAGCGAGCGCTCGAAGCCGGCCTCGTCGAGCGCGCCCACGCGCCGCTTGTCGGCGAAGCCGGCATTGGCGACGAGCGCGTCGAGACCGCCGAACCGCGCCTTCGCCGCCGCGACGAGGCGGGCCGGCACCGCGGCGTCGGCGAAATCGCCCGTCTCGACCTCGGCGGCCGCGCCCTTCCCCGCGCATTCCGCTGCGACGGCGGCCGCCGCCTCGCGCCGCGTCCCGGTGTGGATGAGGAGGTTGACGCCGGGCGCGGCGAGCCGGCGGCAGATGGCGGCGCCGATGCCGCTGGCGGCGCCGGTGACGAGAATGGTGCGCGCCATCGCCTCACGCCACCTTGACGAAGGCGAACTTGCCCTTCTCCGCCTTGAGGAAGCGGAACTTGCAGTCGAGAATGTCGCCGATCTCGTTGAAGTCGCAAGGGCCGCTTGCCCCCTCGTAATTGATCTCCTTGCCGGCGGCGAGCAGCTTCAGCCCCTCGACCGCCGTATAGACCTTCTGCCCCGACCCCTGCGAGATCTTGCGCACATTGTCGCGCAGCGCCGTGCCGGTCGCCTCCTTCGCCTTGGCGATGGCGAGGCAGACGAGGCTGATCCAGTCGGTCGCCTGGCATTCGTAGGAATCGGGCTCGGCGATGTCGAGGCGCTTCACCGCGGCGGCATAGGCAGGCGAATCGACATCGGCCGAGGGCTGGACCGTGTAGGTCCCGTCGGTGACATCGGGCGGCAGCGAGGCCAGGATCTTGGGCGTCAGCGCGTAGGATTGCGTGAATTTCCCGCCCGTGTAGCCGGCCTTGTAGAGCTCCTTCAGGACGACCGTCACATCGGGCGCGTAGCCGTTGAGGTAGAGCATGTCGGGATTGGCTTTGAGCGCCCCGTCGATCTCCGAGCGGTAGGAGGTCTTGTCCTTGTCGTAGATGAGCGAGCCGATGAGCGCCGAGCCCTTCTCCTTGAGGCGCTCGCGCAGGCGCTCCTGCGTCGGCACGGCGAAGGGCGCCTGGATCGAGAGGGCGAAGACGCGCTTCATGCCGAGCGCCGCGATGAAATCGGCGTGATGCGTCGCCTGCAAATGGTTGTTGGGCTGCGTGCGGATGAGATAGCCCTGATGCGGCAGCTTGGTGATGGTGTCGGCCCCAGAGACGGTGGTGAGGAAGACCTTGCTTTCCCAGCAGAGCGGCGCCACCGCCGTCGTCACCGCCGAGGCCCAGGTCCCCATGATGACCGGGATCTTGTCGATGTCGATGAGCTTGCGCGCCGCCTTGACGGCGGAATCGGGATTGGTCTCGCCATCGGCGACGACGAGCTCGATCTGCCTTCCGAGGACGCCGCCCGCGGCATTGACCTCGGCCGCGACGGCCTGCATCGCCTTCAGCATGCGCGGCCCGTCGGCGGAGCCGGCGCCGGTGAGCGGCGTCAGCACGCCGAGGCGGAGAGGCTCGCCCGCCGCTCCTGCCGGCAGCGGTCCGGCGCTGGCGGCGGCGAGCGCCGCCATGCCCCGCAGAATCGTGCGCCGCGTCGCGACGGGCCGAGACTTCGTCATGTGATCCTCCCTGCTATCGTTCGCGCCAGGCGCGCGCCGCGCTCGCCGGATGCCCGAAATCGCGCGGCGCCAGGCCGGCATGGAACCAGATCATGAAGCTGTAGATGTCGAAGACGGGGACGCCGAGGCGCTCGCGCAGCGCCGCGGCATAGGGGCACATATTCGTGCATTCGAGGATGATGGCGCCGATCTCGGGATGGCGCCGCATCAGCGCCTCGCCGGCTTCGAGGATGTCGGCCTCCGCCGCCGCCACATCGAGCCGCTCTTCGTCGCCGAGCAGTACGCGGGTGAATTCGCGCCCGCCCTCGGTGCCGGCGATCGGGATGTCGGGGGCGAGCCCGATCGCCTCGAGATGCCGCGGCGTCAGGCTTTCCGCGCTCACGGTCAGGATGCCGGCGCGCTTGCCGGGCGGCAGCAGGCGCTCGACGACAGGCACCTGCATGAGGCTCGATGTCGCGACCGGCACGCCGACATGCGCCGCGAGCTCGCTTTGGAAGAGCGAGAGGAAACCGCAATTCGTCGTGATCCCGTCGGCGCCGAGATCGACGAGCTCGCGCGCGGCGTCGCGGAAGGCATCGAGCAGCCCCGCCGCCTGCTCCTTGACGACGCGCCGCGGCGAGGCACCCTCGACGACGCGGTAGAGAACCGGAAAGGGCCAGGTCCCGGCATTGCCCATGTCGCCGGGAATGCGCGGAAAGCGCGCCTCCAGCATGAGAATGCCGAGCCGCGCGCCGTAGACGGCCTTGCCGCCCAGGGCGATGCGGGAGGGGGCGGTCATGGCTGCCGGGCGCACTGAGCTTGCGGCATGCCCCCTCACCCAGCTCCGGGTAAGGCTCGGCGATGCCTCGCCAACCCTGCGCAACCCTCTTCCCCCGTCGGGGGGAGAGGGCAGGGTGAGGGGGTGACTTCAGCGCCGGGCATGTGAGCTAAATCCCGATACTGGCATCCCCGGTGCCAGCCGGGGAAGAGGCTTGCCGCTCCGCCGCGAAGACGCAGGCGGCGCCGGCGGCGCAATCGGGCGGGACGGCGAGCCGGCCTTCCGCCTCGGCGTGGTCGATCCCGCGCTCGGCGAGGAGGCGGCGCACCGCCTCATTGCCGTCATCCGTCGCCAGGGTGAAGCCGGCGAACCAGGGCAGGGTCGGCGGCGTCGCGCCGGGAACGAAGGCCGGAAGCGCCGGCGCCTCGCAGAGAACGAGGCGGGCGCCGGCGAGCGGGAAGGTCGCGGCTCCGCCGCCGCGTTCCGGGGCGACGCCGGCGAGGCGGCGGAAGCGCTCCGCCGCCGCCTCGAGGTCGGCGACGCACAGCACCGCCTCGATGAGGCCGGCGGCGCGGTTCGGATGCGCCGTCAGCTCCGGCCGCCAGAGCAGCTCCGGCGTCTCGTGGCGGATGAGCTGGATGCGGCCCTCTTGCGCCTCCGGAATCGGCAGGCGCTGGAAGCGCGCGATGCCGCCGCCGGCCGGGCGCTGCATCGGCCGGATGCCGGCGATGGCAAAGCCGGCGGCGCGCAGCCGCGCGAGCTCGGCCTCGGCATCGTCGATGCCGAGGGCCAGGATGTGGATGCCCTGGTAGCGCGCGAGGAAGCGCCCGAGGTCGTTGTCGTAGAGCCCGCGCTCGACGATGCCGAGAAGCTCGATATAGCCGGCGCCGAGCATGGCGCAGCGATTGGCGCTGCCCCAGGGGACGACCGCGCCGCCGGGTGCGAGCGGCCCCGATTGCCGCGCCAGCGGCGTCAGGCGAAAGCCGAGCTGCTCGTACTGCGCCGCCGCCGCGGCGAGGTCGTGGGCGACGATGCCGATATGGTCGAGGCGCGGCGCTGTCGTCATGGGCGGACGATAGCAGCCCGTCCTGCGCGCGGCGAGCGCCTCGCCCTCTGTTGCGTGCGCTCTTTCGGCGATCTTCGCTTGTGCCATAATGCGGCGCATGCCGAAGCCGAAACCGTCGACACTGGAGTTCCGGGCGGGCGCGCTGCGCCTCTCTGAGCTCCGCCGCATCGCGCGCGAGCCCGTCGCCTTGCGCCTCGATGAGGCCGATCGCCGCGCCGTCGCGGCAAGCGCCGAGACCGTGGCGCGGATCGTCCGCGAGGAGCGCACGACCTACGGCGTCAACACCGGCTTCGGCAAGCTCGCGCAAGTCTCGATCCCGGCGGAGCACCTCGAGGACCTCCAGCACAACCTCGTCCTCTCGCATGCGGCCGGCACCGGGGCGCCGCTCGCCGAGGAGGCGGTGCGGCTCGTCTTGGCGCTCAAAGTGAACGGCCTCGCCCGTGCCTGCTCCGGCGTGCGGCCGGAGCTCATCGACGCGCTCTGCCGTCTCCTCGAAGCCGAGGTCTACCCCATAATCCCGAGCAAGGGCTCGGTCGGCGCCTCGGGGGATCTCGCGCCCTTGGCGCATCTCGCGGGGGCGCTCATCGGCATCGGCGAGGTGCGCCACGACGGCCGTGCGATGCCTGCCGCCGAAGGGCTCGCGCTTGCCGGCCTCGCGCCCCTTCGCTTTGCGCCCAAGGAGGGCCTCGCTCTCCTCAACGGCACGCAGGTCTCCACAGCGTTGGCGCTGCTCGGCCTCTTCGCCGCCGAGGATGCGCTCGCGGCCGCAGTCGTCGCCGGCGCGCTCTCGACCGATGCGGCGCGTGGCAGCGACACGCCGTTCGACGCGCGCATTCACGCCGTGCGCGGCCAGCGCGGCCAGAGCGAGCTCGCCGCCGCCTACCGCGCGCTCCTCGCCGGCAGCGCCATCCGCGCCAGCCACCTCGATTGCGACAAGGTCCAGGATCCCTATTCGCTGCGCTGCCAGCCGCAGGTGATGGGGGCGTGCCTCGACATGATGCGCCACGCCGCCCGGATCTTCGAGATCGAGGCGAACGCCGTCAGCGACAATCCGCTCGTCTTCGCCGTTGAGGGCGAAGTGCTCTCGGGCGGCAATTTCCATGCCGAGCCGGTGGCGCTCGCCGCCGATGCTCTCGCCCTCGCCATCGCCGAGATGGGCGCGCTCTCCGAGCGCCGCATTGCGCTTCTCATCGATGCCGGAATGAGCGGGCTGCCGCCCTTCCTCACGCCCGAGAGCGGCGTCAATTCCGGCTTCATGATTGCGCAGGTGACGGCAGCAGCCCTCGCTTCCGAGAACAAGTCGCTCGCCCATCCCGCCAGCGTCGACAGCCTGCCGACCGCGGCCAACCAGGAAGACCATGTCAGCATGGCGACCTTCGCCGCGCGCCGCCTCGCCGAGATGGCGGAGAATACGGCGGCGATCGTCGGCATCGAGCTCATCGCCGCCGCGCAAGGGATCGATTTCCGCCAGCCCCTCGAAACCTCCCCGGCGCTCCGGCCGGCGATGGCGGAGATCCGCGCGCGCGTCCCCTTTTTCGAGCGTGACCGCCACATGGCGCCGGCGATCGCCGCCGCCAAGGCGCTCGTCGCCTCGGGCTGGTTCCGCCGCTTCCTGCCGCCGCTGCTGCCGAGCGCGGAAGGGCCCTGATCGCGCCGGGCAGCGGCACGGCAGTCCTCCGGTCTTTCAAAGCGCCGTATAATCGATCGGCTGGTGGCGGTCGAGACGCCGCGTCACCGGCGGCATCGGATATTTGAGCCCGGTCGCGCAATTGAAGAGGACGACGCGGTCGCCGCGCCCGATGCGGCCCTCGGCGAGCGCCTTCTGATAGGCCGCGAGAGTAGCGGCCCCTTCGGGGCAGAGATGGATGCCGTCGCTCTGGGCAAGCGCGGCGCGGGCCGGCTCGACCTCATCGTCATCGACGGCGATGGCGAAGCCGCCGCTCTCGCGCAGCGCCCGGAGGATGAGGAAATCGCCCAGTGTCGCCGGAACGCGGAGCCCGGGCACGCTGGTATGGCCGCCCTCGACGGGGGCCGCGAACTCCGTGCCTTCCTCGAAGGCGCGGACGATCGGGGCGCAGGTCGCGGACTGCACCGCTACCATGCGCGGCCGCTTGCCGCCGATCCAGCCCAAGGCTTCGAGCTCGGCGAAAGCCTTCCACATGCCGATGAGGCCAGTGCCGCCGCCCGTCGGATAAAAGATGGCGTCGGGCAGCTCCCAGCCGAGCTGCTCGGCGAGCTCGATGCCCATCGTCTTCTTCCCCTCGACGCGGTAGGGCTCCTTCAGAGTCGAGGCGTTGAACCAATGGAGCGCCGCCGTGCCGCCGTCGAGGATCGGCGCCAGCTCGGTAATGATGCCGTTGACGCGCCAGGCGCGCCCGCCGAGGAGCGCTATTTCGGAGACGGTGATGTCGGGCGCGTCCTCGGGACAGAAGACGTAGGACTCGATGCCGGCGCGCGTGCAGTAGGCGGCGAGCGCGGCGCCGGCATTGCCGGCGGTCGGCATCGCCATGCGCGTGACGCCGAGCTCCTTGGCCATCGAGACGGCGACGGCGAGGCCGCGCGCCTTGAAGGAGCCGGTCGGCAGCCGCCCCTCGTCCTTGACGAGGAGCTCGCCGCCGCCGAGGCGCCTTGCCGTGGCGGGCGCCGCGATGAGCGGCGTCATCATCTCGCCGAGCGAGACGATGCTCGCCGCATCGCGCATCGGCAGGAGCTCCCGGTAGCGCCACATCTCGGGGGCGCGGCGGAGCAGCGCCTCCTTCGAGACGGCGCGCCGCAGCCGGTCCAGATCATAGCGGACGAGTAGGGGCTTGCCCGCCTCGGAGAGCCCCATCAGCCGCCCGGCCGGGTAGCGCGCGCCGGTGAGGCTGCATTCGAGATGGCTGACGAAGTTCACGGTGATCGCTCCACGCCTGCGCTGCTGAAAAAAGCCACCTCGCCCCGCTCGCGGGGAGAGGCCCTTCGACTTCGCTCAGGAGGGCCCGTTGCGCAGCAACGGGAAGGTGAGGGGCCGCCTCCGCGGACTCTACGGACGCCGTTGATGAAGGCGGCGCGGGCCCCTCACCTCGGTCCTCGCCCCGCAAGCGGTCGCAAGCGGGGCGAGGAGGGTCGTTCCGCCCTCTCACTCCGCCGGGACGGCGACGGCGTCGCTCGCGAGATCCTTGCCGCCCAATTTCTGGACCAGCATGACGGCGACGGTGTTGCCGAACACGTTGGTCGCGGTCCGCCCCATATCCATGAAGGCGTCGACTCCGGCGATGAGGGCGATCGCCTCGACCGGCAGGCCGATCGCCGTCAGGATGGTCGCCAAGGCGACGAGACCCCCTGAGGGAATGTTGGCGACGCCCTTGCTGGCGATCATCGTGGTGACGAGAATCGTCGCCAGCGCCGACCAGGTGAGGTGGAGATTGTAGGCCTCCGCGAGGAAGGTCACGGCGAGCGAGAGATAAAGGATCGTGCCGTCGAGGTTGAAGCTGTAGCCCAAGGGCAGCACGACCGAGACGATCTTGTCCGGCACGCCCATCTGACGGAGCTTCTCCATATGGATGGGCAGCGTCACCTCGGAGGAGCGCGTCGTGAAGCCGAGGAGCACCGGCTCCAGCACCTTGCGGATGGTGCCGATCGGCGGCTCGCCCATCAGCACCATCATGACGCAGAAGAGCGCGACGACGATGGCGAGGCCGAGATACATGAGGCCGATCAGCTTGGCGAGGGCGAAGATCGTCGCTGTCCCCTGCGTCGCGAAGAGCCAGGCCATGATGCCGAAGATGGCGAGCGGCGCCGTCGCGATGATCCATTGCGTCAGGCGGAACATCGCCGCCAGCACCGCCTCCATGACGGCGATGGCGGGCCGCGCCGCCTCGCCGATGCCGGCGAGGGCCATGCCGAAGAGGACGGCGAAGACCAGCGTCGGCAGGATCTTCTGCGCCGCCATCACGGCGACGATGTTCGAGGGGATGAGGTCGAGAAGGTACTTCACCCAATCGACGCCGATCGCGAGGTTGGGCGGAATCTTCCCCGTGGGCACGAGATTGGCGCCGGCGCCGGGGTGGAAGAGACCGTCGAGGGCGAGGCCGATGACGATGAGGAGGAACGTCGCGAGATAGAACCAGACGAAGGAGACGACCGCGACGCGGCCCAATTGCCGCATATCGGCGCCCATCTTGTAGACGCCGAGGGTCACCGCCGAGAAGACGAGCGGGATGACCACCATCTTGATGGCCTCGATGAAGGCCGTCCCGATCGGCTGCAGCGCCGCTCCCGCCTTCGGCCACAGGAAGGCGAGGACGAGGCCGAGGACAAGGCCGATCAGCATTTGCAGCGGCAGCGGAATCGCGGGTTTCTTCGCCCCGGCGGCGGTGCTTGCCATGGTGGTTCCTCCCCCAATGAATTTATGTCAAGGCGACCTCATGCGTCTGATCAGGCGACCGATCGGCAAATATTAGCGACACTCGGATGAATGACGTCAAGCGCCGCCCCGGCGGCCTCCCCGCACGTCATGGCGAGCGCAGCGACGCCATCCAGAACCTCCAGCAGGATGCTGGATCGCCACGTCGCTTTCGCTCCTCGCGATGACGGCGGTGGGAATATCGGACGCCGACACCAGGATTGCGGAATGAGACGAGCTTGGAGAGACCGGTCAGTTCCCGCAGATTCTTGGCGGCGAAGCGACGACGCCCCGGTTCAATCGCAAGGAATAGTAGGTGTTGCCGAGATGCACCTGAATCGCACCTGTATTTTACAGGACGGCCTCTAGATGCTGTGCGCGGCCGGCGCCGTTTCGGTTGCGCCGGCCGCTCCGCCTCGCTACATCCCGGCCATGGACAGCATTTCCCCCGGCCTTGCCGCCGAGATCGCGCGGCGGCGGACCTTCGCCATCATCTCGCATCCCGACGCCGGCAAGACGACCTTGACCGAGAAGCTCTTGCTCTTCGGCGGCGCCATTCAGCTCGCCGGCGAGGTGAAGGCGCGCGGCGAGCGGCGGCGGGCGCGCTCCGACTGGATGGAGGTCGAGCAGCAGCGCGGCATCTCGGTCAGCTCGGCGGTCATGAGCTTCGAGCATGACGGCCTCGCCTTCAACCTGCTCGACACGCCCGGCCACCAGGATTTCAGCGAGGACACCTACCGCACCCTCACCGCCGTCGACAGCGCCGTCATGGTGCTCGACGCGGCGAAGGGCATCGAGGAGCAGACGCGAAAGCTCTTCGAGGTGTGCCGCCTGCGCGACGTGCCGATCATCACCTTCGTCAACAAGCTCGACCGCGAGGGGCGCGACCCCTTCGCCTTGCTCGACGAGATCGAGCAGACGCTGGCGCTCGACGTGACGCCGGCCTCCTGGCCGATCGGCATGGGACGCGACTTCCTCGGCACCTACGACCTCTTCGCCGATGCGCTCCTCCTCTTCGAGCGCGGCGACGGCGCCCGGCGGGCCGAGGCGGTGCGCTGCAGCGGGCTCGACGATCCGAAGCTGGCGACGCTGCTTCCCGCCGCCGCCATCGCCAGGCTGCGCGAGGAGGTCGAGATGGCGCGCGGCCTCTGCCCGCCCTTCGACCGCGACGCCTATCGCGCCGGCCACCTGACGCCCGTCTTCTTCGGCAGCGCCCTCAATAATTTCGGCGTGCGCGAGCTGCTGCGCGGCGTCGCCGACCTCGCGCCGCCGCCGCGGCCGCAGCCGGCCGCGCCGCGCCCCATCGCGCCCGGCGAGGCGAAAGTCTCCGGCTTCGTCTTCAAGGTTCAGGCGAATATCGACCCGCAACACCGTGATCGCATTGCCTTTCTGCGCGTCTGCTCAGGCCGCTTCAAGCGCGGCATGAAGCTGAGGCATGCGCGCAGCGGTCGCCTCATGGCGATTCAGAACCCGGTCTTCTTCCTGGCGCGCGAGCGCAACCTCGCCGAGGAGGCCTGGCCCGGCGACATCATCGGCATTCCCAATCACGGCGCCTTGCGGATCGGCGATACCATGACCGAGGGCGAGGCGCTGCGCGTCACCGGCATTCCCCATTTCGCGCCCGAGATCCTGCGCCGCGTCCGGCTCGAGGACCCGCTCAAATCCAAGCACTTGCGCCGCGCTCTTGAGCAACTGGCTGAAGAAGGCGTGACGCGCATCTTCAAGCCGATGACGGGCGGCGATTGGATCATCGGCGTCGTCGGCGCGCTGCAGCTCGACGTCCTCGCCGCCCGCCTCAGGAGCGAATACGAGCTCGCCGTGCGCTTCGAGCCGGCGCCCTACGAGACGGCGCGCTGGATCGAAGCGGAGGACCCGCTCCTCCTCAAGAAATTCCTCGACGGAAACCGCTCCGTCCTCGCCGAGGACCATGATGCGGCGCCGGTCTTCCTCGCCCGCAACGGCTGGGAGCTTCGCACCATGATGAAGGAGTGGCCGGCGATCGCCTTCCGCGAGACGCGCGAACAGGCGTGAGGTTCCGGGAGGCGCCCGTTGACCTTCGGTTAACCGCGCCCGGCCAAACTCTCCCTTATGTTGAGCTGGGCGCTCCGAACCGTGCTGCTGTGGGGCTGTATCGCCTATGCCGGCTACTACGGATGGGAGAACCGGGCGATGCTGCTGGCCGATGCCGAGCGCGCGATGGCGCCTGCGCCATCCTCGGCTCCGGCTTCGCCCTCGACCGCGGCGGTCGTCGCCAACAGCATGACCTTCCGCGCCGGTCCCGGCGGGCATGTCACGCTCGATGCGGCGGTGAACGGCACGCCGGTGCGCTTCCTCGTCGATACCGGGGCGAGCCTCGTCACTCTCACGGCCGAGGACGCCGCGGCGGTGGGCCTCGCGGGCGGGGATCTCCATTTCTCCGAGCGCGTCGCGACCGCCAACGGCACCGTCCAGATGGCCCGCGTCAAGCTGCGCGAGATCCGCCTCGGCCAGCTCACCATGGAGGATGTCGACGCCATGGTCGTGGACGCGCCGCAGCGGCTGCGCATGTCGCTCCTCGGGATGAGCTTCCTGAAGCGCCTCGAAGGCTACGAGATGCGCGACGGCGCCCTCACCATAAGCTGGTAGCGCCGACCCGCGGCGCGGAACCCGTACCGGTCCTTTCCCGTTTCGTCCTCGGGTTCCTCCTCCGAGGATGCGGAGATGGCGCCGCGCGCCTATTGGAAAGGCTGGCTGAAGCTCGATGCGATCTCCTGCCCGGTCCGCCTCTACGCGGCCGCGACGCAGGCGAGCCGCATCACCTTTCACGAGATCAACCGCGATACCGGCCACCGCATCAATCTGCGGCCGCACGATCCCGAGACCGGCGAGGAAGTGCCGAAGGAGCAGATCGTCCGCGGCTACGAGTTCGAGAAGGGCCGCTATGTTCTCGTCGAGGAGGACGAGGTCGAGGCGCTCCGCGTCACCCCCGACAAGACGATCGACATCCAGGAGTTCGTGCCGGCGGCGGAGCTCGACCATGCCTATATCGAGAAGCCCTATTTCCTCGCCCCCGACGGGCCGCGCGGCGCCGATGCCTATAGAGTCCTCCGCGAAGCCATGGCGCGGAGCGGCAAGGTCGCGATCGGACGCGTCGTTCTCAGTCGCGCCGATCACGGCGTCGCGCTCATGCCGCGCGGGCGGGGCATGCTGATGACGACGCTGCGCCCGCCGCTCGAGATGCGCGCCGCGCCGGCGGAGACGGAGCGGGACGAGGAGGAAGAGGAGCAGCCCGTGCGCGGACGGCGCCGCCGAGCGGCGGCTGCGGACCGCAAGGAAAAGACGGCGGCGCTCGATCCCGAGATGGTGGATCTCGCCGGCCTCATCATGGACCGCCGCGAGGGCCATTTCGACCCGACCCATTTCGAGGACCGCTACCAGATCGCCCTCCGCCGCCTCGTCGAGGCGAAGCTCAAGGGCGAGAGCTTCGAGCTGCCGGAGGCGCCGGAGCCGGAGAAGGTCGTCGACCTCAAAGCCATGCTCCGCCGCGCCCTCGCCGCCGAAGGCGGCGGCGCCGAGGCAAAGCCGCGGGCGTCGAAGAAGGCGGCGGCGCGCCGCGGCGCCGAGCGGCCGCGCGACCGCCGCGCCGCCAATCGTTGAGGCGGCCGCCCGGTCTTCAGCCGGCGAGGCCGGCGATGAAGGCCATGGCAGCCGCGGGCGCCCGCTCCTTGGCCCCGTTGATGAAGTAGAGAAAGCAATCGCCCTGCCGCGCCCAGCCGCGGACGCGCTCCATCCATTCGGCGAGCGCCGGCGGCGCATAGCCGGTCGGGATGTCGGCGGCGGCGCGCTTCAGCCGCGCATAGGTGAAGTCCGCCGTCTCGGCAGGGGGGACGGGCGAGTCCGCGGCATCGACGCGGGCGAGCGCGACGCTATGGCGGCGCAGCAGCGCGGCAAAGGCGGGATCGGCGAAGCTCGCGTGCCGCACCTCGACGACGTGCCGGACGGGTCGCCCATCGGCGCTGCGCGGCAGGAGCTCGAGGAAGGCGGCAAAACGCGCTTCGTCGAACTTCGTCGTCGGCGGGAATTGCCAGAGCACCGGGCCCAGCTTCTCGCCGAGCTCGGCCACGCCGCTCTGGAAGAAGCGCTCGATCGACGGGCCTGCCTCGCCGAGCTCGCGGCGATGCGTCGCAAAGCGCGGCCCCTTCACCGAGAAGACGAAGCCGTCGGGCGCCTCGCTCGCCCAGCGGCGGAAGCTCTCCGGCTTCTGCGCGCCGTAGAAGGTGCCGTTGATCTCGATCGAGGTGACGCGCCGGCTCGCGAATTCGAGCTCGCGCTTCTGCGGCAAATCGGCAGGGTAGAAGACGCCACGCCAGGGCGCATAGGGCCAGCCGCCGATGCCGACGAGAATGCGGCCCATTTGGGTCGGGTTCCTATATGATCCTCGCCACAGTATGGCGACCGTCAACCGCAGTGCAATTCCTCACCTCGATCCAATGATCGGAACCGAGTCGCGATGAACCAGCTTGTCCCGGGCGTCGTCTTTCGCCGCGATCCCACCGCTCCCGAAGTGCCGCTCGTCTTCGATTCGCCGCATAGCGGGACGGAATATCCCGAGGATTTCCGCTTCGCCTGCCCGCTCGCGGTTCTGCGCACCAATGAGGATACGCATGTCGACGACCTCTACGGCGCCGCGCCGGAGCACGGGGCGAGCCTCATCGGCGCGCTTTTTCCGCGCAGCTATATCGACGTGAACCGCAGCCCGACCGACATCGACGAGGCGCTCCTCGATGCGCCCTGGCCGGGCGAGCTCGATCCGGGCGAGAAGACGCGCCTCGGCATGGGGCTCGTCCGCCGCCTCGCCAAGCCCGATCTGCCGGTCTATGACCGGAAGCTGACAGTGGCCGAGATGCAGCAGCGCATCGCCACCTATTACGAGCCCTACCACGCCATGCTGCGGAGCGCCCTCGACCGTCTCCACCGCAAATTCGGCGCCGTCTGGCTCGTCAATTGCCATTCGATGCCGGCCCGCGGCAGCCGCATGTCGAGCGACGGCCCCGACGCGGTGCGCGCCGATTTCGTCCTCGGCGACCGCGACGGCACGACCTGCGCCCCCGAGCTCACCGATTTCGTGGCGCGCCTGCTGCGCGGCCGCGGCTACAGCGTCAAGATCAACGATCCCTACAAGGGCGTCGAGATCGTGCGCCGGCACGGGCGGCCCGGGGAGGGGCGGCACGCCTTGCAGATCGAGGTCAACCGCGCCCTCTATATGGACGAGAAGACCCTCGCAAGAAGCGAGCGCTACGCGGCTCTCAAAGCGGATCTGACGCACCTCATCGCGGCGCTGGCGAGCTTCGCGGTAGCGGGGCGCGGACGCGAATAGCGCCTCAGCTCAGGAACTGCTCCTTGAAGACGCGTTCCTCGAGATTGTGCTCTGGATCGAAGAGCAAGGTGAAGGTGACGGAGCGGGTCTCGCACACTTCGACCTGAAGCACGTCGCGGATTTCCGTGTAGTCGGCAGTTGCGCTGACCGGGCGCTTGTCGGCTTCGAGGACCTCGAAGCCGATCTTGGCGCCGTGCGGGAGGAGGGCGCCGCGCCAGCGCCGCGGCCGGAAGGCACTGATCGGCGTCAGGGCGAGAATGCCGGCGGCGACCGGAATGATGGGGCCGTGCGCCGACAGGTTATAGGCGGTGCTGCCGACCGGCGTCGCCACCAGCACGCCGTCGCCCATCAGCTCGTCGAGGCGGACGATGCCGTCGACCATGACGCGGACCTTCGCCGCCTGCCGGCCCTGGCGCAGCAGCGACACTTCGTTGATGGCGAGCGCCTGATGCGTCTCGCCTCGCCGCGTGCGCGCGGTCATCTGCAGCGGATGCAGCACCACCGGCTGCGCGCGGACCAGGCGATCGAGGAGGCCGTCCGGCCGAAACTCGTTCATTAGAAAGCCGACGGTGCCGCGATGCATGCCGTAGATGGGCACATGGCGGTCGAGGAAGCGGTGCAAGGTTTCCAGCATGAAGCCGTCGCCGCCGAGCGCGACGATGATGTCGGCTTCTTCGGGTTCGACCGGATGCCAGCGGCGGCGGAGCTCGGCCAGCGCCGTCTGCGCGGGCTCGGTGTCGGCAGCAACGAAGGCGACGGTGGGAGCGCCCGCCGCCGCGTATCCGCTGCCGCTCTGCGGTGCCGCGCTCACCCGCCGGTGACGCTCATATGGCGGGCGACGGCCGGCCGGTCGTGCCGCCGGTCGATGACGAAGTCGTGGCCCTTGGGCTTGCGTGCGATGGCATCGCGGATCGCCGCGTCGAGAAGGGTGTCGGCCTCGGAGGCGCGCAGGGGGGTGCGCAGATCGGCGGCGTCATCCTGGCCGAGGCACATATAGAGCGTGCCGGTGCAGGTCAGGCGGACGCGGTTGCAGCTCTCGCAGAAATTATGGGTGAGCGGCGTGATGAAGCCGAGACGGCGACCCGTTTCGCGCACGGTGTAATAGCGTGCCGGGCCGCCGGTCCGGTAGTCGGTTTCATCGAGGCTCCAGCGCTTGCCGAGACGCGCCTTGACCAGCGACAGCGGCAGGTATTGTTCGACCCGGCTTTCGGTGCCGAGATCGCCCATCGGCATGACTTCGATGAAAACGAGGTCGAAGCCCTGATCGCCGGCCCAGGCCACGAGATCGTCGAACTCGTCGTCATTGACGCCTTTGAGGGCGACGGCGTTGATCTTGACGGCAAGCCCGGCGCGCTTGGCGGCGGCGAGCCCATCCATCACCTTGTCGAGCTTGCCCCAGCGGGTGATCGCGGCGAACTTCGCGGGATCGAGCGTATCCAGCGACACGTTGAGGCGGCGGACGCCGCAGGCGTGCAATTCCTCCGCATGGCGCGCGAGTTGGCTGCCGTTGGTGGTCAGCGTCAGCTCTTCGAGGGCGCCCGTCGCGCGGTGCCGTCCGAGCGCATGAAAGAGGCTCATGACGTTGCGGCGGACCAGCGGTTCGCCGCCGGTAAGGCGCAGCTTGCGCACGCCATGCCGAATGAAAGCCGAGCAGAGGCGGTCGAGCTCTTCGAGGCTCAGGATCTCGGATTTCGGCAGAAAGGTCATGTCTTCCGCCATGCAGTAGACGCAGCGGAAGTCGCAGCGGTCGGTGACCGACACCCGCAGGTAGGTGATGCGGCGACCGAACGGGTCGACCATGCTGGGTGCGCTTTCGGCCATGTGCATCCGCTTTCTGTCCCGAGAGGCAGCCGCAGCATAGCTGCTCGGCGCGGCGAGGGGCATCACATTGGGGCGGTGGCCCCGATGGCGGAAAGGTGACGCTCGCCGGCGCCGATTTCAAGCGCCGGCGCGCGCCAGCGGCAGGCGGAGGATGAATCGCGAGCCCCGGCCAGGGGCGCTGGAGAGGCGGATGTCGCCGCCCATCGCCCGCGCGAGCTGGCGCGCGATCGCAAGGCCAAGGCCGCTGCCCGGGTCCCCGCTCGGCTCGGCGGGCTGCCGGTCCTGCCGCACCTGATGAAAGGCCTCGAAGACGAGCTCCTGCTCGTCCGGCGCGATGCCGATGCCGGTATCCCAAACCGTAAGCTCGAGAAAGCGGTCCAGCGCCTCGGTCGCCGCGGTTCCGACCGATCCGCCGGCGGGCGTAAACTTCACGGCGTTGGTCAGAAGGTTGACCAGGATCTGCCGGGTTCGCGTCGCATCGGCGCGAATCAGCCACGCCTCATCGAGCCTCACAGCCGTGATGTCGATGCCTTTGCGTTCGGCCGCGGGGGCGATCACGCTCCGCGCCTCCTCGACAAGTGGCGCGGCGGCGACCGTCGCGACGTCGAAGGCGATCCGGCCGATCTCGAGCCGCGCGAAGTCGAGGAGGTCGCCGACGATCGCTTCCAGATGCTTGCCGACCCGGTGGATGTTGACGAAGTAGTCGCGATAGGCAGCCGGCAGGGGACCGCGCACGCCATGCAGGGCCGCATCCGAGAATCCGATGATGGCATTGAGCGGTGCGCGCAATTCGTGGCTCGCCATGGCGATGAAGGCAAGGCGCGCGCGCTCCGCGGCATCGACCGGAAGGTGCGGCGGCGCCTCGCCGATGCCGCGGCGGCGCGAGAGCTCGGATAGGCGCGCTCCGGCCGCGCCGCTTCGCGCGTCCGGCACGGCGGTTCGCTTGGCGGCGCCATCGCTCCGTTCGGTCGGTGGGTGGCCCTCCATCTCACTCCTTCGCGTCGTTCGGGTGACCGCCGCCGAAAAGCGGCGCGGCCGAGCGCCGCCCGAGGCGATCGGCACCGCTTGTCTTACGGGGAGCGGCGCCGTCCCATCCACAGCGCCGATGTCGTGAGGCCATGTCGCCTCCCTCTGCTCCCGCGCTCACTCCCCCGGGAACCTGCAGGGTAAACGCGAGGCTAGCCGCTCGCGCCGTCCTGCGCGATCGAAAGTTGTCGGCATTTTATCGATCCGGGTGCCGCAGCCGAGGGAAGGCAGCCTCCTCGGGGAGGGGGCAGGCAGAGCGTCTGCCCGCCCCCGCCCTTGCTACTCGGCGGCCAAATCGTACTCGGCCGAAATGTCCTTGTTCGTGTAATCCCTCAGCATGGCCGTCGCGACGAGGCTGATGATGGCGCAGAAGAGAATGTAGACCGCGATGGCATAGCCCGACTTGAAGTCGCTGAACAACCACGTGGCGATCAACGGGGCCGGGCCGCCCGCAATGATGGACGCGAGCTGGTAGCCCAGGGAGGAACCGCTGTAGCGCAGGCGGCCGGTGAATGACTCGGCGATGAGCGCCGCCTGCGGCCCGTACATCATGTCGTGCGGGACGAGCGACAGAAGGATCGCGATGAAGACCAGCGGATAAGAAGCGGTGTTCAGCAGGGCGAAATAGATGAAGCCGAAGACGCCGACGGTCGCCGCGCCCAGCATATACATCCGCTTGCGTCCGATCCGGTCGGAGATGTGCCCGGAGAGCGGGATCGTGACGAACGAGACGATGGAAGCGACGAGGACGCTGATGAGAAGGAAGTCGCGCGAAACTTTGAGCGTGCCCGTGCCGTAGGCGTAGATATAGGCGGTGAAGATGTAGAATGGCGCCTGCTCGGCCATACGCACGAAGGCCGAGATGATGATCTCCCGCCAATTGCGCTTCCACACCTCCGCGATGGGCTGCTGCTCGATGCGGTTGCTCGCGAGCAGCTTGGCGAAGACCGGCGTCTCCAGAATGCCGAGGCGGATATAGAGACCGACCGCCACCAGCACGATGCTGAGGAAGAACGGCACGCGCCAACCCCAGGACAGGAACGCGTCGCCCGAGATCGAGCTGAAGACGAGGAAGGCGATATTGGCGAGGACGAGGCCGCACGGGACGCCGAATTGCGGCCAGGAGGCAATGAAGCCGCGCGACGAGGCAGTCCGCGCCCATTCCATGGAGAGCAGCACCGAGCCCCCCCATTCGCCGCCGACGCCGATGCCTTGCACGACGCGCAGGATCGTGAGAATGACGGCGCCCCAGATGCCGATGCTGGCATAGCTCGGCACGAAGGCCACGAGGAAGGTTGCGATTCCCATGATCATCAGCGTGGCGATCAGCGTCGCCTTGCGGCCGATGCGGTCGCCATAATGGCCGAAAATAAGGGCTCCGACCGGACGCGCGAGGAAGCCGACGAAGTAGATCCCGAAGGAGCTCAGTGTTCCGGCGAGCGGATCCTCGTTCGGGAAGTACAGCTTCGCAAAGACCGTCGCCGTCACGACGCTGTAGAGGAAGAAATCGTACCACTCGATCGATGTGCCTATTGTGCTGGCGATGACCGCACGGCGCAATTGCAGGCGATGCTCGGCTTCTGAAAGAGAGCCGTTCGCAGTTCCGGAATTTGCCATGAAGCGCTCCTCCAGTTGATGTTGCTCTTTATTGTGTACATGCGGGAGATGCCCGCATGACAATATAGCTCGCAATACAAGCGCGCCAAAACCCGCTCGTGTCGTTGCGCCCGCGGCGCGGCTTGAACGGCGAGCGAGGCGGCGCCATCATCGCCTCATGCAGGAATTCGCCGTCAGGCCCGATCCCGAGGACCCGAAGCTCACGCGCAAGCTCGGCGGCATCGATCAGGACGGGCGCGAGATCGCCACCTCCGTCGTCGTCGAGAGGCCGCTGACGCTGTTCCTCAACGGCCAGGAGATCGTCACCATGATGACGATCGGCGATCATCCCGACTATCTCGCCGTCGGCTATCTCCTCAACCAGAACATGCTGCGCGCCGATGACGAGATCACCGCGATCGACCATGATCCCGATCTCGAGACGGTGGTCGTGCGCACGGTGCGGCGTACGGGCTTCGAGGAGAAGCTGCGCAAGAAGACCCTGACTTCGGGTTGCGCCCAAGGCACCGTCTTCGGTGACCTCATGGAGCTCTTCGAGACGACCCGCCTGCCAGCCGGCGCGGTGCTGCGGACGTCCTGGCTTTATGCCTTGACGCGCAAGATCAACACCGCGCCCAGCCTCTATCTTGCGGCCGGCGCGATCCATGGCTGCGTCCTCTGCGAGGAGGACCGGCCGCTCCTCTATATGGAGGATGTCGGCAGACACAATGCCGTCGACAAGATCGCCGGCTATATGCACATGCACCGGGTGCCCGCCGCCGGAAAGATCTTCTACACGACGGGGCGCCTCACCTCCGAGATGGTGATCAAGACGGTCCGGATGGGCATTCCGATCCTGATCTCCCGGTCCGGCTTCACCGCCTGGGGCGTCGACCTCGCGCGCCAGGCCGGGCTGACGCTGATCGGCCGCGCCAAGGGGAAGCGCTTCATCGCGCTCTCCGGCGCCGAGCGCATCGTCTTCGATGCGGATCCGCAGCGCATCTCCGAAGAGAGCCCGGCCCTGCGGCGCAAGGCGAGCCTCGCGGACGATGCGGCATGAAGATCGCCGGGGTCGTGTTGGCGGGCGGACAGTCCCGCCGCATGGGCGGCGGCGACAAGTGCCTGCGCCCGCTTGCTGGCGTGCCGCTGCTGCGCCACATCCTCGACCGCGCCGCGCCGCAAGTCGAGGTGATCGCTTTGAACGCCAATGGCGATCCCGCCCGCTTCGCCGCATTTCGCGTTCCAGTCGTCTCCGACAGCGTTCCGGGCTTCGCCGGACCGCTTGCGGGCGTGCTCGCCGGCCTCGATTGGGCGGCGGAGCAGGCGCCGCCATGCTCCCATGTCGCGAGCTTCGCGGCCGATGCGCCGTTTCTGCCGCGGGATCTCGTCGCCCGCCTGGCGGCCGCGATAGAAGGACAGGATGCCGATCTCGCCCGCGCCGCTTCCGGCGGCCGCGCGCACCCCGTCTTCGGTCTCTGGCCGATCGCGCTGCGCGATGCTCTGCGCCGCGCTCTCGCCGATGAGGGGATCCGCAAGGTCGAGGACTGGACCGGCCGTTACCACGTCGCCGTCGCCGAGTGGCCGACGGTTCCTCTCGATCCCTTCTTCAACGCCAATCGACCGGAGGATCTCGCAATTGCGGAGCGCCTCCACCAGGATTTCCGATCGGCGACAAAATTGCCCGACAAAAAGTAACGGTTTCTTAATAAATACTCGAATTGGCCTTCTATTCTGGGATATAGGCCAAATATTCCAAAAAATGACACAACAGGCAGGCCATTTTTTCTGCACTCTTTCACCCTTGGGCTGCGTCTTAGAGAAAGCGCATCAAATTTCTGGTTCAGTCAAAGGAAAATTGGAAGTGCTTCTCCAGTAAATTCGTAATCACGCAAGGAAGGATTAACATTCATGACCTCTGATGTGGGGGGGCGCGAAGAACGCGCCGAGAAAATCTCCAAGCGGGGGTCAGTCAATTGTCCCAACCAGACGATCGCAGGAAGCTATCGGAACCGGTTGCCGATCGCTCGGCGCCTCTGGTAGAAATCTACCGCAAGATGTTCGAGGCGATCCCAGCCGACACTCCCGAGTTATTGAACGCCGCTTTCCGGCTGCGCTACCAGGTTTATTGCGTCGAGAACTCCTTTCTCGACGTGGCCGACAATCCCGGTGGCTTAGAGACCGATCAGCACGACCGGCACTCGCGGCATGCTCTTCTCGTGCACCGGACGAGCCGAGCCGTCGTCGGGACGACACGCCTCGTCCTGCCGCGACTTGGTCCCGTATCGGGGCGTCTTCCGCTGTACGAGGTCTGCCCGCGGGCCATGCGCATCCTGCCGCCGGACAGCACGGCGGAATTCTCGCGCTTTGCCGTATCGAAGCAGTTCCGTCGTCGGGTCGGCGACGAGCTCTACGGCAAGGCTTATGATCCGGACGAGCTGTCGGGTGACCATCGTCGCGCCATCCCGCACATCACCTTGGGCTTGATGGCCGTCGCCTTGCAGCTCGCGCGCGACCACGGCATCGACCATGTCTGCGCCATCATGGAGCCGGCGCTGCTCCGGTTGCTGCGGCGCTTCGGCATCCGCTTCACGCCGATCGGACCGATGCTCGAATATCACGGGCTCCGCCAACCCTGCTACGCCGAGATCGACGAGTTGCTCGCCAATGTCGAGGCGGAGCGCCGCGACGTCTGGGAAGTGATTACCGATTGCGGCCGGAACTGGTCGCCGGCTTGGGTCGCGAGTCCCGCCACGCTGTGTACGCGAGCGCGCGAGCTCGTCGGATAAGGTGTGCGAAATCCAGGCGAATCTGTTAAGGGTAGGGAAACTAAGGGTTTCTTAGCGGGCAGTCGGCTATCAGAGCGGTGAGCAAGGTCTTCCTATGTCCAGCATCACTGCAGCGATCGCCCGATTTCCGCGGATGAGCACCGTCCTCGCGGTGCGGAACATGGTGCACGACCGCGTGCGCCTTGTCGTCACCTTGATCGGCATCGTGTTCGCCGTCGTCCTCATCGGCGTGCAGCTCGGCTTGTTCATCGGCTTCGCACGCACGACGTCGAGCCTCATCGACCATGCCGGCGCCGATCTTTGGATCATGGCGCCCGGCACGCGCAACATCGATCAGAGCGCGGCGATTTCCGAGCGGAAGCTCTTCCAGGCCTTGGCGGTGCCGGGCATTCAAGAGGCCGCGAAGCTCATTACCGAATTCACCTTGTTCAAGCGGCCGGATGGCGGCAACGAGACCGTGATCGTCGTCGGCTTCGATCCGGCGCAAGGGCTGGGCGCGCCCTGGCAGGTGGCGGAGGGCGACGTCAAGAACCTCGCCTATGCCGGCACGGTCATGATCGACGAGCTTTATCGCGAGAAGCTGGGTGTCACCCGTATCGGGCAGATCGTCGAGATCGGCGGCCGCCGCGCCCAGGTGGTCGGCTTCACGCGCGGCATTCGCTCCTTCACGCAGTCGCCCTATGTCTTCGCCTCCTTCGCGAGCGCGCTCGACTATTCGCGCATTCGCAGCGACCAGACCAAATACGTGCTCTGCCGGCTCGTGCCGGGGGCCGATGCCGCAGCCATGCGCAAGGCCCTCTCCGAACGCCTCGGCGATGTCGAGGTCCTGACCAGCGGCGAGTTCAGCCGGCGCACGCAATTCTATTGGATGTTCACGACCGGCGCTGGGCTGGCGCTCCTCGTCGCGGCGCTGATGGGGCTCGCGGTCGGCGTCGTCGTCGTCAGCCAGACGCTCTATGCGACGACGATCGATCATTTGCCCGAATTCGGCACGCTGCGCGCGATCGGCGCGTCGAGCCGCTATCTCTATGGAGTCATCATCCGCCAGGCCGTGTTGAGCGCGCTCGCTGGCTATGGCATTGGCCTCGGCGTCACGCTCGCCATCATTCGCGCCTCACGGAATGGCGGCACGGCGATCCTCCTGCCGGGAGAGCTCGCCGCCGGGCTCCTCGCCCTTACGCTCGTCATGTGCGTCGGCGCCGCTGCGATCTCGATCCGCAAGGTGACGCGGCTCGATCCGGCAATGGTGTTCAAATGACATCCGCGCGATCATCGCTCGAGATCGTGCCGCCGGGACCCGTCGTCTCGCTGCGCGGCGTCGGCAAGACCTATGGCGCCGGGAAAACGGCGCTCCGCGCGCTTGCCGCGATCGATCTCGATATCGCCGCCGGCGAGGTGACGATCCTGATGGGCCCATCCGGCAGCGGCAAGACGACGCTGCTGTCGATCATCGGCTGCATTCTCCGCCCGACGGCCGGGGAGGTGCGCCTGCTCGGGCAGGAGGTCGCCGAGGAGAACGAGGCGGCGCGCAGCGCCCTCCGGCTTGCCCATATCGGCTTCATCTTCCAGGGCTACAACCTCTTCCCGACGCTGTCGGCCCGGCAGAATGTCGAGCTGGCCCTCGATCTGAAAGGGCTCGGCGGCCGCGCGCGGCGGCGCCGGGCCGACGAATTGCTGGAGCAGGTGGGGCTCGGCGACAAGGGCGACGCCTATCCCGCCGATCTGAGCGGCGGGCAGAAGCAGCGCGTCGCGATTGCCCGGGCGCTTGCCGGCGAGCCCAGCCTCATTCTCGCCGACGAGCCTACCGCCGCGCTCGATCTGCAGACCGGGCGGCGGATCATGATGCTGTTCGCCGATCTGGCGCACCGTCTTCACCGCGGCGTCGTCGTCGTGACGCATGACAGCCGGATCCTCGATCTCGCCGACCGCGTCGTCACGCTCGAAGACGGCAGAATCATCCGCGACATTGCGCTCCCGCGCGAATCGGCTCCCGCTGCCCCGCTCGATGCCTCGTTGCTCCGCCGGCGGCGGAGCCGCGAGACCGACCTCAAGGAACTGGTGGCGTCATGAAGCTCCACTATCTCCTCCTCCTCGTCACCACCTCGCTCGGCGCCCTGCTGCTGGTCACCGAG
The DNA here is from genome assembly GCA_021325525.1 of Alphaproteobacteria bacterium. GTDB lineage: Bacteria > Pseudomonadota > Alphaproteobacteria > ATCC43930 > CGMCC-115725 > URHD0088. Next base: position 22,414 of record JAJPHB010000061.1, on the reverse strand, counting down.
GGCCGCTCGGATTCGGCGCCAGCGCCGGCCGCACCGGCCGCGATCACGCCTCTCATCGACGGCGGATACACCGTCGCCGCGCCCGGGAAGGTCGAGCCGGCCTCGGAGGAGATCGCCGTTGGCGCGCCGTTGACGGGCCTCCTCAAAGAGGTGCTGGTCAAGGAGGGCGATACCGTCAAGCGCGGCGAGGTCGTGGCGCGGCTCGACACCGACCCGTTTCGCGCCACTCTCGCCAAGGCGGAGGCGACGCTGCAATTGCGCGAAGCCGAGCTGCGGCGCGCGCTGAACGGCGCCCGGCCGCAGGAGCGCGACGAGGCGAAGGCGGGCTTGCAGCAGGCCGAGGCGGTGCTCAAGACCGCCGGCATCGAGCTCGAACGCCGGCGCGCGCTCGTCAAGCAAGGCTACGTCTCGCGCGAGGCTGCCGACCTCGCCGAACGCGAATACGCGGTCGCCCAGCAGAAGCGCGAGGCCGCGCGGCAGCATTTCCTCCTCGTCAACGACCCCGCGCGCGAGGAGGACATCGCCATCGCCGAGGCTCAGGTCGCCGCCGCCAAGGCCGAGCGCGACCGGGCGCAGGCCGATCTCGACCAGGCGGTGATCCGCAGCCCCATCGACGGCACGGTGCTGCGCGTCAACCGCCGCGTCGGCGAGGTGATCTCGGTCTTCCTCGATCCGACGGTGCTGACGGTGGGCGACATGTCGCATCTCTTCGTGCGCGCCGATGTCGATGAGGCCGATATCGCCAAGCTCACGCTCGGGATGCCCGCCTATGTCACCGCCGAGGCGTTCGGGGAGGAGCGCTTCCCGGGCCATGTCGTCCGCATCGGGCACATGCTCGGCAAGAAGAGCATCCGCACCGACGAGGCGAAGGAGCGGACCGACACCAAGGTTCTGCAGGTGCTGATCGCTCTCGATGACGGGCGCCGCCTGCCTTCGGGGCTGCGCGTCAACGCCTTCATGACCGCCCCGCAAGTCTCGAGCAGCGGCTCCCAAACGGCACGCCAGATCGCAACGCGCTGAGGCGGCGGTGGACGGGCGGATCGAAAACCTGGCGCCAATCGAGGGCGAGGGTAGCGACGAGGCTGTCCGCTTCTCTTACGAGGAAGCATTCAGCCGCAATCTCGGCTGGGTCACGGCGGCCGAGCAGCAGATTCTTCGCCGCAAGCGCATCGCCATCGCGGGGCTCGGCGGCGTCGGCGGCTCGCATCTCCTGACCCTGACGCGCCTCGGGATCGGCGCCTTCCGCATCGCCGATTTCGACTGTTTCGAGCTCGCCAACTTCAATCGCCAGGCCGGCGCAATGATGTCGACGATCGGCCGGCCCAAGGCGACGGTCCTCGCCGAGATGGCGCGCGACATCAATCCCGAGCTCGAGCTCGAGGTGTTTCCGCATGGGATCGACGAGAGCAATCTCGATGCGTTCCTCGCCGGCGTCGATTGCTATGTCGACTCCCTCGATTTCTTCGAGCTCGATCTGCGGTTGAAGCTTTTTGCCCGGCTGGACGCGCTGGGCATTCCCGCCATTATCGCGGCGCCGATCGGGATGGGGACGGGATACCTCGTCTTCATGCCCGGCGGCATGAGCTTCGAGCGCTATTTTCGACTGTCGGGGCTTCCGCCAGAGAAGCAGCGCGTCAACTTCGCCCTGGGGCTGACGCCGCGCGGCTTTCAGCGCCGCTATCTCGTGGATGCCTCGCGCATCGATCTGAAGGGAAAGCGCGGCCCCTCGACGGGGCTCTCCTGCGAGCTTTGCGCCGGCGTCGCCGCGGCCGAAGTGCTGAAGATCGTGCTGAAGCGCGGAACCGTCCGCGCGGCGCCTTGGTATCATCAGTTCGATGCCTATCGCTGCAAATGGGTGCGCGGCTGGCTGCCCGGCGGCAACGCGAACCCGCTCCAGCGGCTGAAACTGGCCTTCGGCTACCGTCTGAGCGAGAAATTCTCGCGCGACGCGGTGCCGCCCGCACCGCGGGCGGCGAGCGATTTGGACTACATCCTCGGCCAGGCGCGCTGGGCGCCGAGCGGCGACAACACCCAGCCCTGGCGCTTCGAGATCCAGGGCGAGGATGATCTCACCGCCCACGTCAAAGCAAAACTCGACCTGTTCGACTACAAGGATGGCGAGCCGACGCTGCTCGCGGCTGGCATTCTTCTCGAAACCATGCGGATCGCCGCTTCGACGCGCGGCCGAGGATGCCGCTGGCGCCATCTCGGCGAGACTGGCGGCGTGCATCGGATCGCTGTCCATCTGCCGCGCGATCCGCGGATTGTCGAGGATCCGCTCGCGCCCTTCATCCAGGTTCGCTCAGTCGATCGCCGATCCTATAAGCGGACGGCCCTGACAGCGGAGCAGAAGGCCGCGCTCGAAGCGGCGCTTGGCGATGATCTGGCCGTCCTGTGGCACGAGGGGGCAGCCGGGCGCTGGCAGGCAACGCGAATTAGCGCCCGCGGCGCCGACATTCGGCTGCGTCTCCGCCAAGCCTACGACATCCACTGCGAGATCCTGGATTGGCAGCACGATTTCGCGCCTCGCGGCCTTCCCGTCCGTTCTCTCGCGCTTGATCCGGCCACCCGCCGCCTCATGCGCTGGGTCATGCGCGATTGGCGCCGCATGGATTTCATGAACCGGATCGGCGGCACGCGATTGGCGCTTCTGGAGATGGATGTGCTTCCCGGGCTCTGCTGTGCGGCGCATTTCACCATCCTGCGACAATGTCGGCCGGCGGACGGCGACCGCATCCGCAGCTTGCTGGCGGCCGGCCAGGCCTTGCAGCGGTTTTGGCTTGTGGCGACGCGGTTGGGTCTTGTCATGCAGCCGAGCTTTGCGCCGCTCTGGTTCGCGCATTTCAGCCGCTACGGCATCCCGTTCACGACCGATCGCGCGATCCTCGCCAAATCAGCGCGTCTGGCGGCGCTCCTCGATGCGGAGGCGCAAGGACGCGGCGAGGACATCGTCTTCAGAGGCAGGCTCGGCGAGCCGCGGTCTCGCCGGCTCCGCGCGCGATCGGTCCGCGAGGAGCTCTCGGTGCTCCTCCGGCCGAGATAGGCGCTCTTTCGGTCGAAGCATCCGAACCTGACAAAAAGGGCGGCGCCGAAGCGCCGCCCTCATTAATTGAGCCTTGGTTGGATTGCCGTCAGGCGGCGAGCTTCCGACGGCGCCGGCTGATCAAGCCGAGGCCGAGGATCGAACCGCCGAGCAGCGCCAGCGTTCCGGGCTCGGGAACGAGGAACTGAGCCTTGCCGCCGCCTTCGAGGGCGCAATTGAGCAAGTTCTCCCCGCCCGGCGTGCAGCTGGTCGAGTTGTTGTTGCCGCTCGCGTCAAAGGCCACGTAGAAGTCGACCGGCTGCGTGAAGAAATTCTTTCCGTCCGGCGTGATCAGGAAAGAGTTGAACACGTGGAAATCGCCCTGGGCCGGGCTGCTGGGGAAGATATGCGCTTGCCCCGGCCCGTTCTGGCCGCCGGTCGCGACCACGATGTCCGGCGAGGCGATGGTGTATTGCTTGTTCGCATCGAGTGCGCTGAGCTGGCTCGTCGGTGCCAGGAACAGCGTAAAGCTGAAGCTGGTGAACGTGCCGGTGAAGGACGGGCTGCCATTGCCGGTGAAGGTGCCAGCGCCATTGAAGTTCGCCAGCAGCGAGTAGGTGCTGTTGATGTGCGTTCCAGAGACGGTGATCTCGGGGTTGCCGTTGAGGAACGAGGTGATGTTCAACGAGCCGCTTTCGCTGAAAGTCCCGTTACCCGTGTTCAGCGCGACATTCGACAGGTAGTTGAGGCCCATCTGGTTGGCCTGGAACGTCGAGAAGCACAGGCTCGGAAAAATGCTGCATCCGGCCGGCGCCACGCCGGCGGCTCCGCTCTCGTTCACGGTAAAGGTGGGATTGGCGAAGGCGCTGCTCGCGGCCCCCGCGATCATCAAGCCGGCCGCGACGGCCATCAGCCTGTTCTGTAGTGAAACCATCTTTCCATCCTCTCTGATCGGCAAAGCCATCGTTGCCAGCATTCGCCCAATCTCTTGCATATCGCGTGCCAACTGTTCGGATGCCGCTATTTCAAAGGCTTAGCGGCGTGGTGCCCCAACGACTGACCCCCGCCTGTAAAGAATTCCGACAGGAATTCTGCGGGATCGGCAAGCGAACCGACCTCCCGCTCATTCCAGAACTCCTGGCGCGTGGTGAGAGGCGGCGGAAAACAACGTGTTCTCCAAGGCCCGTTCGGACGGCTCGGCGTCGCGTGCACTCCTGGCGAGTGTAAGAAAAATCGACAGGGCGACTTTTCCGCGAACAGCCGCCGGCCATACACGCGCTCTTTGCAACGCGCCGAGGCGGGGCGGCGCCGGCGCCTCGAACCTTCGCTACCGAGCGGTCGTTCTCTCGCGGGAGGCTCCCCGCCATGCCCCGACAGACCGGCTGGAGCGGCTATCTCAAACTGTCGCTCGTCTCTTGCCCCGTCCGCCTCACCCCGGCGACGACGCGGGCCAATCGGGTCTCGTTCCACCGGCTCGACCGGGCGACGCACAACCGGATCGAGATGTGGCCTCATGATGCCGAGAGCGGCGAGGCGGTGCCGCGGGACCGGCTCGTCCGCGGTTTCGAGAGCGCGGAAGGGAAGTTGGTTGTCGTCGAGGACGAGGAGCTCGCCGCGCTTCGCATCGAATCGTCCCGCACCATCGAGCTCGAGCGCTTCTTCGATCGCGAGGAGATCGACCCGCTCTATCTCGATGCGCCCTACCGCCTGTCGCCGGACGGGGCGGTCGGCGCGGAGACCTTCGCCGTCATCCGCGAGGCGATGCTGCGCCGGCGAAAGGCGGCGCTGGGCCGGGTCGTGCTGGGCGGCCGCGAGCGGCTCGTCGCCGTCGAAGCGCGCCCGGACGGGCTGCTGCTGACGACGCTGCGCGCGGCCGCGGAGGTCCGCGATGCGGCGCCCTACTTCGAGGAGATCAGGGACGAGCCCGTCGATGAGGACATGGTCGAGCTCGCCACCCGCATCATCGAGCGGAAATCGGGGCATTTCGATCCGAGCCGACTCGAAGACCGCTACCAGACGGCTCTGCGCCGCCTCATCGCGGCGAAGGAAGCGGGCGATGTGGTCGCGACGCAGCAGCGCGAACCCGCGCCCGTGATTGACCTGATGGCGGCGCTGAAGCGGAGCCTCGATGTCGAGCGCCGCTCGCCGCCCCGCGGCGGCGGGAGGCCGAGCTCGAGCAAAGGCGGGAGCGCGAAGGCGCCGGGCGGGGACTGAACGCCCGCGCTCCGCTAGTCAGAGGTGCAGCGCCCGGCGCGCCGCGGCGCTGACGCTCTGCTTCAGAGCGAAGAATCCCTCCCAGGGATCGGATCGCAGATCGGCAAGGCGCTGCGGCAGGTCACGGATCGTGAACTGATCGCTGCGCACGCCGCTCTCCACTTCCTTCCAGGATAGCGGAACGGAGACCGTCGCATGGGCGCGGGCGCGGGTCGAGAAAGCGCCGATCGCGGTGGCGCCGCGCCCGTTGCGGAGATAGTCGATGAAGATGCGGCCGCCGCGCGCCCGTTTCGACAGCGTCGCCGTATAGCGTTCCGGCGCTGCGGCGACGAGCGCCTCGGCGACGGCCTTGGCGAAGGCCTTGGCCTCCGGCCAGGCAAGGCGCGGCGCGATCGGCACGACGACGTGAAGCCCCTTGCCGCCGGTGGTCTTGACAAAGCTTTGAAGGCCGAGCGCATCGAGGGCGGTCCTGACGGCGAAGGCGGCTTCGATCATCGCGTCCCAGGCGACGCCCTCGCCGGGATCGAGATCGAAGGTGAGCCGGTCCGGATGCTCGATCCGCCGCACCGTCGATCCCCAGGGGTGGATTTCGAGCACGCCGAGCTGCACCAGGGCGGCGAGCCCGGCGAGGTCGGCGATATAGAGAGCGGTCTCGCGCCGCTTTTCTTCGGCGATCTCGATATGATGGATCGAGGCGGGCATGCCCGCGCTCACATGCTTCTGGAAGAAACACTCCGCGGCGCGCCCTTCGGGGCACCGCAGGATGGCGAGCGGCCGGTTCGTCAGGTGCGGCAGGGCATGGCGCGCGACCTGCTCGTAATAGGCGGCGATCTCGCTCTTTGTGATCCCGTCCTCGGGGTAGAGCACTTTCGCCGGGTTGGTGAGGCGAATGCCGGCGATCGCGGTCGCCGCCTTGGCGCGGCGCGGCGGCGATGCGGCGGAAGCCGCCGAGGACGCAGGGTCGCGGCGGACCTCGCGCGCCGGCTTGTCCTCGCGCAGCCCAAGGAAGACGGCGTGGCGCAGCACCTCGTCGCGCGTCCATTCGGCGAAGCGGAACTCGGCGACGAGCGTCGGCCGCACCCAATGGATATCGCGGGTCGTGCTGCCTTTCGGCAGCGTCTCGACGGGACGCTTGTCGATGACGAGGCGGTCGAGGCGCCGTCGAAGCGCGGTCAATATCTTCTCATCGTAGCCCGTGCCGGCGCGGCCGGCATAGCGCAGCGTCCCGCCGTCATCGTAGTAGCCGAGCACCAAGGCGCCGAAACCCGCGCGCCCGCCCTTCGGATCGGTGAAGCCGATGATGACGAATTCCTGGCGCGTCCCGCACTTGACCTTGAGCCAGCTGCGCGAGCGGCCGGCGCGATAAGGCTCGCCGCGGCGCTTGGAGAGAATGCCTTCGAGCGAGAATTGGCAGGCATGCTCGAAGAACTCGCCGCCGCGGCCCTCTTGATGGTCGCTGTAGCGGAGATTGGGTTCGCCTCCCTTCTCGATCAGCACGGCGAGCGCGTCCTTGCGTGCTTCGATTGCGGCGTCGCGAAGGTCGTATCCGTCGAGGTAGAGAAGATCGAAGGCGAAATAGACGAGGGGTGCGGTTTTGCCCTCGGAGAGGGCGCGCTGCAGAGCGGAAAAGCTCGAGCGCCCATCCTCGTCGAGCGCCACCGCCTCGCCGTCGAGCAAGGCCTGTCGCGCCGGCAGCGCGACCAAGGCCGCGGCAATCTCGGGAAAGCGCGCCGTCCAGTCCAAGCCGTTGCGGCTGAAAAGGCGCACTGCCCCGCTATCGAGGCGGGCCAGGATGCGATAGCCGTCGAATTTGATCTCGTGCAGCCAATCCTCGCCTACGGGCGGCTTCGTCGCCGCCGTGGCCAGTTGCGGTGCGATCCGGCGCGGCAGAGGGCCGGGCGCCGCGTGCGGAATGTCGCGCATGGCGAGCGCCGGCCTCGGCGGCGTGATTTCGCCGGCCGCGGAGTCCCAGACGCGATCGGCGTCGCGGGCGATCGCGCCCATGTCGCGCCCCGTCTCGACGCTCTCAGGCCTCTCCTCGGTGATCGCATCGCCGCTGTCGGGCCGCGCCGCAGCATCGCGCTCCTTGATGAGGAGCCAATTGTCCCGTCCTTCCCGCGCCGCTCGGCCGCCCATCCGGACCAGTGCCCAGCCGCCCGTCAGCTTCTTGCCGGCAAGGCGGAACTTCAAATGCCCTTTCTCATAGGCCGAAGCCGGATCGGGATCCTCCGGGATCCATCGGCCGCGGTCCCACAACAATACCGTGCCGCCGCCATATTGGCCTTCCGGGATGACGCCTTCGAAGCCGCCATATTCCAGCGGATGATCCTCGACATGAACGGCAAGCCGCTTCTCGCCGGGATCGAGGCTCGGGCCTTTCGGGATCGCCCAGCTTTTGAGAACGCCGCCCAGTTCGAGGCGGAAATCGTAATGGAGCCGCCGCGCCGCATGCTTCTGGATGACGAAGCTGAGGGCGCCATCGCGCCGCGGCTCCTCGTTGGCCGCGCGGCCGGATGGTTCAGGCGTCTTGGTGAAGTCGCGTTTGCGCCGATATTGTTCGAGACCCATTCGCTACCCTGTGGCGCTCCGGCACAGCGGAAACGGCGGTTCGAAATCGCCGGTTCCGCGATGGACGAAATCGGCGGCATTCTCGACAATCATACTTTGCCTCCTCTGCGAAGCTGAGGCATTCTCGTCGTGGCAGAAGAGGGCGCGGCGATGGCGGATCCGGCGACCATCCTGGCCGTCGAGGACGACGAGGAGGTTCGGGCGCTGATCCGCGAGGTTCTGGCCCGGGAAGGGTTCCGTGTCCTCGAAGCCGCCAGCGGCGAGGCCGCGCTCGCCGTCCTCGAAGCGGAACCCGTCGATCTTCTCTTCACCGATATCGTGATGCCGGGCCTCAATGGCCTCGACCTCGGTCGCCTTGCCCGGCGCCTCCGCCCCGGCGTCCGCATCCTTTACGCTTCGGCCTTCGGGCCGCATCTCGTCGCCCAGCCGGAGGCGAAGGATTTCGTGCGCAAGCCTTACCGTCCGCGGCAGCTCGTGGCCCGCATCAAACGCTCGCTTCTGATGGAGGCGTCCGCGCAGGCGCCGAGTTGAGCCGCGGATTTGTCCGGCGGCGCGGTGCGAGGGGCGGAATCGGTCCGATTCTCGGCCTTCCGAAGCGGCGGAGATTCGTGCAATTTGAGCTGGTCTGGCGCGCATGCGAGAGTCCGATCGAGGATGCGGCGCGCCCGCGTGCCTGACGGTGAGGGAGGCGCCGTCATGACGATGAGACGGCTTGCCTACCGGATCCTGGACCCGCATGAGCACGGCCGCGGAGCGGCGGCCTTTCAGACGGCTCATCACTGCTTCGTCGGCGGCGGGATCGCGGCGATGGTCCTGATGACCATCCCGGGTCTCGATGCGGTGCAAAGGGTGGCCCTGCAGACCGTGTTCGACGTTGCGCTGGCCTTCTTCGCCCTGGAATATCTGCTGCGCCTCTATGTCATTCCGGAGGCACCCTGGGCGCATCCGGGCCGCCCATGGCGCGATCGGTGGCATTGGCTCATCTCCTCGGCAAGCCTTGTCGATGTCTGCTCGACCTGGCTCATCCTGGGCGCGACGGCGCTTGCCATCGAAGCCGAGCCTGTCCGCCTGACAAGCGTCGTGTGGCTCTTCAAATTCGTGCCCTACTCGGCGGGCCTGTCGCTGCTCGCGAACGTCATCCGGAACGCGCGATCGGCCCTCCTCTCGGTGCTGCTGTCATTCGTCATCGTCCTCATCACGGCCGGCACGCTCGCCTATGTCTTCGAGCACCAGGTGCAGCCCAGCACCTTCGGGAGCATACCGAGCGCCCTCTGGTGGACGATCGTCACCTTGACGACGACCGGCTATGGCGATGCTGTCCCGGTCACCATTGTCGGCCGCATCCTCGCCGGCTGCGTCATGATCTGCGGCATCGGGCTGTTCGCGCTGTGGACCGGCATTCTGGCCAACAGCTTCGCCGAGGAGATCCGGCGGCGCGACCTGTTGCGGACCTGGGACCTTGTCACCAAAGTGCCGATGTTCAGCGCGGTCGGCGATGGCACCATCGCCGAGGTGACCCGGCTGCTGCGGCCGCGCGAGGTGCCGGAAGGCTATGTCGTCATGCGCCGGGGCGAGCCCGGCGACTGCATGTACTTCCTCGTCTCGGGCGAAATCGAAATACGGGTCCGGCCGAATGTGCGCCTCGGACCCGGCGATTTCTTCGGGGAGATGGCGCTCATTACCGGGCGTCCGCGCACGGCGACGGCGGTCGCGACGAAATACTGCGTCTTGCTGACGCTCCACGTGACCGATTTCCGGCACCTTGCCGCGCGCAAGCCGGAGCTGACCGAGGCGATCAACCGCGAGGCGGCGCGCCGCTTGGCGGAAGGGCGGCACGCCGGCGCATGACGCAGATTATCCTTTCTGCTCGTCTTATCCTTTCTGCTCGTCGCGCTTGCCCGCATCCGGGGCCCGGCGCGGGGCCGAGCGGCGCTGCCGTCCGCTTCCGGAGGCGGCCGTATCCGGCTGCGACCGAGCGTCTGCCCGGCGCACCTGATGAACGGGCTCGCTCCTGACTGTCGCGCGATCGCCGCTTGACAGCTCACCGGCCGCCTCGGGCCGGTTCTTCCGCTCTTCCTCCGCCAGCTCGGCCGCAGCCCGGCGCCAGTGTTCGAGGTCGCGGCCATGGGGACGCCCCTCGCTCTCCCAGATGGCGTAGGCCCGCTCCCTGATCCTCTCCTCCAGATCCGCCACTCCCACCTCCCGCAGGCTGGGGCTTCACGTCGCCCTCGTCGCGAAGACGCCGGCATCCGACGAAAGTTCCGGCTCGCCTCGGCCGCTTGCGGCGGCTCCGCCTTGACTTTTCGCCGGCGGCCCTAATTCAGTCGCCAGTGGATTGTGGAGGATGGAATGAAGCAACGCTTGGCGTTGGTGGCGGGCTTGCTGCTCATCGGCATGTCGCCGGCGATAGCCGATTCGCCGCTGCAGCAGCCCGATTACCAGAAGATGTGCACGGACGGGGTGAGGAAGCTTGGTCTCGGTGAGCAGGTGATCGGTACGAGCCAAGCCAATATCGCCGCCGCGGCGGCGGCGCGGGCCAGCGCCGAGAAGGCCATGCAGGCGCAAGATTATTACGGGTGCTGGCAATCCGTGGAGAAGGGTTTGAAAGCCCTCGACGCGGGTTGAGGTGACGGCGCCGCCCCGCCTTGCTCGCCGGGTCCGGGCGAGAAAGGCGGGGCGCCTGCCCTCCCGAGCGCGTCGGCGCTAGAAGTAGCGCTCCGGAACGCGGATGATGTCGCCGGCGAGGATGCGCGTATCGCCGGTGGCGCGATAGTCCTTGTGGTCGCGCGTCACGATCACGTAGTTCTGGTTGGCGCGATAGGAGTAGCCGCCGCCCATCGCTACCGCGTTGAGGACCGACATGCCCGCGGCATAGGGGTACTCGCCCGGCCGCGTCACCTCGCCGAAGATGTAGAACGGCCGATAGGTCGTGACCTGCACGCTGACCTTCGGGTCGCGCATGAATCCGTCGGCGAGGCGCGTTCGCATCGCGCGGCTCAGCTGGTCGGGGGTCAATCCGGCGGCTTTGACGTCGCCGATGAGCGGGAAGCTGACCATGCCGTTGTCGCCGACCGCGAAGTCTCCGGAGAGGTCTTCGGCGCCGAACACGGTGACCCGGAGCTTGTCCCCCGGTCCCAGCAGATAGGCCGACTTGCTGGCATCGGCTTGCGGAAGCGGAGGCAGGTCGCTCCCGGACGAGCAACCGCTCAGCACGAGAGCGAGGAGCGCTGCTGCTATCGCGGATAGAACTCCAAGGCGCATTTTGCGACATCCCCTTACAGCAAACGGGAGGCGCTAGACGAACAATCGCGCCGAGGACCCGTTCCATCGCGGCGGAACTTCGGGCGGCCGGCATTGTTGCCGGCCCGGCTGTGCCGTCCCTATCATGGCGAAGGCTGCGCAATCTCGGTGAAATCGGGGAGAATGGCGATGCCGCTCGTGACGGCCGATGACGGGGTGAAGCTCTATTACGAGGAGACCGGGACGGGGACTCCCATCCTCTTTGTCCATGAATTCGCAGGCGATCATCGTAGCTGGGAGCCGCAGCTCCGCTATTTCGGACGCCTTTATCGATGCATCGCGTTCAATGCGCGCGGCTACCCGCCCTCGGAGGTGCCCGAGAGCGAAGACAAGTATTCGCAGGCGCGTGCGCGCGACGATCTGCGGGCGGTGCTCGATGGCCTCGGCATCGCGCAGGCCCACATCGTCGGGCTTTCGATGGGCGGATTCGCCACCTTGCATTTCGGCCTCGCCTATCCCGACCGCGCGCTGTCCCTCGTCGTCGCCGGCTGCGGCTATGGCGCCGAGCCGGCGCGGCGGCAGCAGTTCCGCGAGGAAGTCGAGCGCACGGCGAACGCCATTGCGAAGGACGGTATGGCGCGCGTGAGCGAGAGCTATGCGCTGGGTCCGGCGAGAGTGCAGTTTCAGAACAAGGATCCCCGCGGCTGGGCCGAATTCGTCCGGCAGCTCGCCGAGCATTCGTCTCGAGGCTCCGCTGCGACCATGCGCGGCGTCCAGGCGAAGCGCCCTTCGCTTTACGATCTGGTCGGGCCGATGAGCGAGCTGCGCGTGCCGACCCTGATCCTTACCGGTGATGAGGATGAGCCTTGCCTCGATCCCGCGCTGTTGCTGAAGCGCACCATCCCCTCGGCAGGGCTCGTCGTCTTTCCGAAGAGCGGCCACACGATCAATCTCGAGGAGCCTGACCTCTTCAATGAAGCCTGTGCCCGCTTCTTTCATCAGGTCGAGGCGGGGCGCTGGGGCATGCGCGACCCGCGCGCCAGCCTCGGCAGCATACTGGAAAACCGGGGGAGCTGAGGCCTGCCGAAGCCAATTCCGCTGATGCGGCATCGCTCCGGCGCTCGGGCCAGTGTCAGGCTCGGGCGCCGCGCGGGCTCGTCGCGGCTCCGCTTACGGCAAATCCGCTCTACCCGCCGTTCGGCTTCGCCTCGATTGGGATCGCGAAGAACTGGCTGGCCCCGTCGCGCTCGATGCGTAGCAGCGCCGATTTGTGCCCGGCCTTGCGCGCCGCATCGATCTTCTCGACGATCTGCTCGGGCGCGCTGACGGGATCGTGCCCCACCGCGACGACGAGGTCGCCGGGCTGAATGCCGCGCTTGCTTGCCGTGCCGTTCTCGGCGACGGCGAGGACCGCGACCCCCTTCGCGTCCTCGGGAAGCTGCAGCTTCTTGCGCAAATCGGGGGTGATCTTGGCCAGCGCCATTCCCGCCGCCTCGACGGTCGGCGTGTCCTTTGCCGCGCTCTCGGCCGGCGGCGGCGCCGAGGCGAGCCTTTCCGTGTTGAGCACGCCGATCTTGACATCGGCGCTCGCTTCCTTGCCGTCACGCCAGAATGTCACCTTCACGGTCTTGTCGGCCGGCGTCTCAGCGACGAGGCGTGGCAGTTGGCGCGAGCGCTCGATCGGCTTGCCGTCGAAGCTGAGAATGACGTCGCCCGGCTGCAGCTTCGCCTTGGCCGCCGGGCTGTTGGCATCGACATCCGTGACGAGCGCGCCGCGTGCCTTGTCGAGACCCAGATTCTCGGCGATCTCGTCGGTCACCTGCTGCAGGCGGACGCCGAGCCAGCCTCGCTCGACCTTCCCGGTTTTCTGCAATTGCTCGATAATCGACTGCGCAAGTGAAGAAGGAATGGCGAAGCCGACGCCGACCGAGCTGCCATTCGGCGCGTAGATTGCGGTATTGATGCCGATCACCTCGCCGGCGAGGTTGACCAACGGACCGCCCGAATTGCCGCGATTGATCGGCGCATCGGTCTGCAGGAAGTCGTCATAGGGGCCGGCATGAATGTCGCGCGCCCGCGCCGAAACGATGCCCGCCGTCACCGATCCGCCGAGGCCGAAGGGATTGCCGATCGCGAGGACCCAGTCGCCGACCCTGGCCTTGTTGGAATCGCCCCATTTGAGCTGCGGCAAGGGCTGCTTCGGCTCGACTTTGAGCAGGGCGAGATCGGTGACCGTATCGCGGCCGACGATCCGTGCCTTCAGATTGGTATCGTCCGGCAGGATGACGGTGATTTCCTCGGCGCCGGCGATCACGTGATTGTTGGTGACGATGAGCCCCGACGGGTCGACGACGAAGCCCGACCCAAGGGAGTGCACCCGCGGACGCTGCGCCGAGGCGCCGTCGTCGCGGCCGCCGAAGAAGAAATCGTCGAGCGGCGAGCCCGGCGGCAGCTCTGGCGTCCCTGGTCCTTTCTTCTCCGCGCTTTTCTCGGGAAGCGCCTGGGTCGTGGAAATGTTGACGACCGCCGGCACCAGCTTGTCGGCAAGCTCGGCAAAGGATTCCGGCAGGGCACGCGCCTGCGCTTGCGCCTGTGCCGGCTCGGTGCAGGGGCCGCCTAGCGCGGCCGAAAACGAGAGAACGGCGATCAGGGGCAAGAGCAGCCGGCAACAAGAGCCGACGAAGCCCCCAGCATGGACACGCACGAACTTTTCCTCCATGGCTTCCGGCCGATCCGGCTTCGCCGGCCGATGAGCCGAAACACAATGATTGCGCTCGCCGTCCCCCTATACCGCGGTGCGAGGTCCGTCACTTGATCCGGGACGGCCATTCTATCAGCATCTTGCGCGGCAAGACGACGATTTCCGAGAGGCTCAGGCGAGGCGCGGATAGCCAATTTGCCGCGCCGCGTCGCGGTACTGCAAGAGAATGTGGTAGTCGGCTTCGCTCGCCGGGATGGCGGCCGCGAGGAAGAGGGCATCGCGTACCCATTGCAGCGCGGGATCGGCGAGCGCCTCGACGAGGGACAAGCGCAAGATCGGATCCGCGGCGCCATCGGTCCCGCGCGCGGTGACGAAGGGCAATGTCGGGCTGCTCGCCGTGCGTGCCAGGATCCGTGTCGCCACCGCCAAAGCCGGCCGGTGCCGGGCGAGGAGCGCGTAGCTGACGCAATCGACGGCGGCGGCATCCGCCGTTCCCGCGGCGACCCGCACTAGGCTTTCGGCGTGACTTCCCGTTTCGATGATCGCGGAGAAGAACCGCCTTCCTGCGGCGAGCGGCGCGAAAGCGAGCCGCGGCAGGTTCATCCCCGTATTCGAGTCCCGGGAATTGAGCGCAAAGCGGCTTCCCCGCAAGTCTGCCAGCGCCTCCGCCGGCGACGTCGCTCCGACCAGGATGAAGCTGCAATGCGTGTCGCCGATGCAGCCGGGAGCGGCGTAGACCGGTCGGGCGATGATCCGCAGATGGGCGCGAAATGTGGTAAGTGCCGGATAGCCGCAACTCTGGCCGATGAGAAGTCGAGGGTGGCGCCACGACTGATGGTGCGTCGTGCCGTTCGCGAGGGAATCGGGAACCTCGGAAAGGCCGAGACTGCGCAGGCGGGAGGCGATCGCCGCCCATAGCGCCGCCGTCGCCTCCCGTACCTCGGGAAAGTCGTACATCGGGAGTTGCGCGATCGGCCTCATCATCGGATGCGCTCTGCTCGTGGCGCGCGCCAACGCGCGGGGGCGGATTCGGCGGGGAGGCGCTCATGGATGCTTGTCGCCCGCTGCATCGGCATCATCGCACCGCAAAGGGAATGGAGCGCAAAACGCTAGCACGCAAGCATCGCGCCGGTGAATGCCGAAGCGCCGAGGACCGGCCGAGAACGGCGCTGCGCGGGCCGATCGCGAAATGGCCTCGCTGCCGCAGGAACCAAGCCTCGCAACCAATGTTGTGCAAAGGAGTTCCTCTTTTGGCGAGTATGCGGCGATGCGAAAGCTGGCTCTGACTGCTGTCTGTCTGTTGGTGGCGGCCTGCGGCTCGAATATGGAGCAAAGATCGTCGAGCGGCGCCCTTACCGGCGCGGGAATCGGAGCGCTGGCGGGCGGGCCGGTCGGCGCGCTGATCGGCGCGGCGGCGGGCGGCGCCGGCGGCGCGGTGGCGCCCGAGGGGGCGGACCAGGCGTTCAATCAGGGCCTCGGCGCCGAGCGTCATGCCTTCAACCAGGCGATGGGACAGCCCGTCGCCGGCTCCTCGACGGCGCCCACCGCATCTCAGCCGAGCATGGCGCAGACGAGCACGGTGGCGCCGGCGCCGGTCTCGCGCGACACGATCAAGCGTGTCCAGGCACAACTGAAGCGCGACGGCGAATATAAGGCACAGGTCGACGGCATCTTCGGCCCGAAGACGCGGAGCGCTTTGCGCGCCTACCAATCGAAGGAGGGGCTGCCGGCGACCGGTGCTCTCGACGCCGCTACTCTGCAGAAGCTGACCAGCAACGCCCCGCCTCCGGGCACGGCCCCCAGCGCCGGCGCCTCGCAGCAATCCTCGAGCAATCCACCCTCTGCCGGGTCGGGTACTCCCGAGCGGATGACGGCGAACGAGGTGAGGAACCGCCTCGAAAGCGCCGGCTATAGCAACGTCACCGACGTCAAGCCGGCCGGCAACAATGGCTTCACGGCCCGCGCCGATCGCGGCAACGCCACCTACGCTCTCAACATCGATGCCCAGTCGGGCAGCATAACCTCGATGCGGCAGATTTCCGGCGGGCCGTCGGGATCATCTGGGACTTCGCAGACGCCGCCGAGCAACAGCGCCGGCGGTCAAAATCCGCCGCAGAACCAGGCGCCACAGGGGCAGGCTTCGCAGCCCCAGCAGCAGTAGCGGCGAAAAAGGGGGTGGAGGCGGGCCGCGGGCCGGCCCGTCTCGAGGTCAGAGAAGGCGGAGCTGGTCGCCGTCGCGCTCCGGGGGGCGGAAAAGGGTCGTATCGAGCTTCGCCGGATTGCCGCGATGCTCGAGGCCGAGCCGGCGGCAGGCGAGCTCGAAGCGGTTGCGCAGCAGCTCGGCCTGGGGGCCGGATCCCGTCATGCGCTGGCCCCATCGGGAATCGTAGCTGCGTCCGCCATGCATCGCCGCGACAAGCGACATGACATGCTTCGCCCGGTCCGGCATATGCGCTTCCAGCCACTCGCGGAACAACCCCTTCAATTCGCGCGGCAGGCGCAGCAGAACGTAGCCGGCATGCGCGGCGCCGGCGGCTTTCGCGGCGGCAAGGATCGCTTCGAGTTCGGCGTCGTTGAGCGCCGGGATCATCGGTGCGGCGAGGACGCCGGTCGGTATGCCGGCGGCGGCGAGAGCCGCGATGGTCTCAAGGCGCCGCTGCGGCGTGGCGGCGCGCGGTTCGAGCCTGCGCGCCAGCCCGCGGTCGAGCGTCGTGACCGAGATCGTCACCGTCGCGAGGTGCTTTGCCGCCATCGCCGAGAGGATCTCGATATCGCGCTGGATGAGCGCCGATTTGGTGACGATGCACACGGGATGATCGGTCGCTTGCAGCACTTCGAGGATGCTGCGGGTGATGCCGAGCTTGCGTTCCGTCGGCTGGTAAGGATCGGTGTTCGTGCCCATCGCCATGGGGCGGCAGACATAGCCGGGCTTGCGCAGTTCCTCGGTCAGCAGTTTCGCCGCTTCCGGCTTCACGAAAAGCCGGCTCTCGAAATCGAGCCCGGGTGAGAGGCCGAGATAAGCGTGGGTGGGGCGCGCGAAACAATAGACGCAGCCATGCTCGCACCCCCGGTAAGGGTTGATCGACCGGTCGAAGCCGATATCGGGCGAGTCATTGCGGGCGATGATGGTCCGCGTGCTGTCGATGGTGAGGGTCGTCGCCAGCGGGGGCGCGGGTTCGTCGGCCGAGCCCCAACCGTCGTCGATCGCGATGCGTTCCGTCGGCTCGAACCGTCCCGTCGCATTGCTGAGCGCGCCGCGACCCTTGCGAGCGGCGTTGGGTGTGATCGGGTCCATGGCCGATGATGGCCGATCGCGGTGAACAAATCAAGAACAAATGGGCTGGCTAAAAAGAGAGCTCGAGGCTCCGCGATTTCCACTCCGCGCGCACGGAAGCGACGACGGCGGGATCAAAGAACGTCGCAACGCGCCTCTCGATATGCGTCAGCAAGCCGTCCTCTCCCGCCGCCGCGCTTCCGCTGCCGGCGCCGGTGCGCCAGCGGGTGCACCACATCATCGTGCGCAGCCAGGTCAAGCGGCGGCAGGGGGCGAGCCAGGGGCGCAAGGCGGCGGCGCGGCCCGGTCCTGCCAACGCGAGGTAATGCTCATAGAAGGCGGCGATCTCGGCCAGGGACAGTCTCGCTTGGACGTCCGGATCCCAGGTGGTGGAGGTAAAGAGGGTGGCGTGGGCGAGGTCGATCGCGGGCGACCCGTAGAGCGCCTTTTCGAGATCGACGAAAATCGCCGCGCCGTCCGGGCGAAGCAAGAAGTTTCCGGGGTGGGTATCGGTCCCGACGAGCGCCAGCGGCTGCTCGCCCCTGCTCGCCGCCGCGAAATCGCGGGCCCAGGCGATCTCCTCTTCCAAGGCGCTGCGGGTTGCTGCCGGGATATCGGCTTCGATGAAGGCTTGGCGCTGGCTCTCGATGACCGCGAGCGTGCGCGCCACGGGGCCGCCGACGCCATGGTCAGGAAGGGGCGGGCGCCGCTCCGGTGCGGGGAGCGGCAGCCGGTGCAGCTTGGCGAGCGCTTCGGCAAGGCGAGGCAGATCCGCGGGCAGTCGCGGCGCCCGGCCGACGATCTCCTCGACGAGGAGGGCGCCCGCCGGGAGCGCGTCGCAGGGAGGCAGAACCGCCGCCAGGCGCGGCGTCGCGCCGCTTGCTTCGGCGCGGCGGAAGGAGGCGGCCTCATAGGCGAGATGATCGGCGGCGAGATGATCGGCCGGCGCTGCGCTCGCCGTCGAGGGGCGCGGGGTCCGCAGGAGAAGGCCGGTACCGCCCAGACGGAAATGGAGGTGAGCGACGCCTTTTTGGCGGAGCGGCCGGATGTCCTCGGGCTGCAGGCTCGCAGCGAGACGAGCGCTCTCCGGAGCCGCGCGGAGCAAGGCCGCGAGGGAGATCGGATCGGGGCGCCAGGAAAGGTTCGGCACAGCCATTGCGGTCGGGATCAAATCCTGCGGCGGTTTGCGGCGGGTCGGGCGCGCGCTAAGGTGCCGCCAAAGGAGGCGCGGTTCAAATGCATTCCACGGCGCCGCTTTCGGTCGTCATTCCGGCGCTCGATCCGGGCCCGCCCTTTGGCGAATGCTTGGACAGCCTGGAAGAGGGTCGGGCGCGCGGGCTCGTCGCGGAAGTCATCGTCGTCGACGGCGGATCTCGCGACGGCAGTCCGAGCCTCGCATTGCGCCGCGGCGCCCGTCTCGTCGAGGCGCCGCGCGGCCGCGGGCCGCAGCTCGCCGCCGGCGCTGCCGCCTCGGTCGGCGCTTGGCTTCTGTTTCTCCACGCCGATACGCGCCTCGCGCCGGGCTGGGCATGCTGCGCCGCGGCATTCATGACAGCGCCGGAGAACCGGGACCGTGCCGGCTATTTTCGCTTCCGCCTCGATGACAGTGCGCCGGCGGCCCGTCGGCTCGAAAGCATGGTGGCCGCGCGTTGCCGCTGGCTCGGGCTGCCCTATGGCGACCAGGGCCTCTTCCTCTCGCGCGCTCTCTACGAGGCCGTCGGCGGATTTCGCCGCCTGCCGCTGATGGAGGATGTCGATTTCGTGCGGCGGCTGGGACGCCGCCGCCTTGTCCCGCTCGCCGCCGTCGCCACGACCTCAGCCCGCCGCTATAGGCGATCCGGCTATGCGCGGCGCATGTTGCGCAACGGCTGTTGCCTCGGTCTTTTCTTCCTCGGCGTGCCGCCGCGGCTCATCGCGAAGCTCTATGCATGAAGCGAAATGGATGAGGCGGATGGGGCACGTCGTCGTCTTCGCGAAGGCGCCGCGCCTCGGCACGGTGAAGCGGCGGCTCGCGGCCGGCATCGGGGCGCTGGCGGCGCTGCGCTTCCACCGTGCCGCTACTGAGCGGCTGTTGCGCCGTCTGGCGCGGGACCGGCGATGGCATTGCTGGCTCGCGCTCACTCCCGACCGGGCGGCGCGGAGCCGATGCTTCGGCCGCGTGCCGGCCGCGCGATTGGCGCAGGGCCGAGGCGATCTCGGACGGCGCATGGCGCGGCCCTTTCGCATTCTGCGGCGAGGACCGGTTCTCGTCGTCGGCTCCGACATTCCGGATGTCTCGGCCGGGCACATCGCGGAGGCCTTCCGCCGGCTCGGCAGCGCCGATTTCGTCTTCGGCCCGGCGCGCGATGGTGGTTACTGGCTCTTCGGCGCGCGCCGCGGGCCGCTGCCGCCCGGCATTTTCGCCGGCGTCCGCTGGTCGACCGAGCACGCGCTCGCCGATTCCGTCGCGACGCTGCCGCGCCGCTTCCGCATCGCCTTGGCGGCCACTCTCGACGACATCGACGACGCCGCCTCGCTCCGACGCTGGACGGCGCGAAGCCGAAGTCTCAACCGGGTTTGAGGTGCTCCTTGAGGCGCGGCATCAGCTCGACGAGGTTGCACGGGCGGTGGCGATTGTCGAGCTGATGGACGAGAATGCCCTCCCAGCCGTCGCGGCACGCACCGGGCGAGCCGGGCAGGGCGAAAAGATAGGTGCCGCCGGCGACGCCGCCCGTCGCCCGGCTCTGGATCGTCGAGGTCCCGACCTTCTGGTAGCTCAGCCAGCGGAAGAGCTCGCCGAAGCCGGCGATCTCCTTCTCGTAGACGGATTGGAACGCTTCGGGGGTGACGTCCCGGCCGGTGACGCCGGTGCCGCCCGTCGAGATGACGACGTCGATCATGGGGTCGGCAATCCAGGCGCGAAGCTGCGCGACGATGCTGTCGCGGTCGTCGCGGACGATCTGCCGCGCCGCGACGCGGTGACCCGCCGCCGTGATGAGCTCGGCGAGCGTATCGCCGGATGTGTCGTCGGCGGCGCTCCGCGTGTCGGAAATCGTCAGGACGGCGATGTTGACGGCAAGAAACGGCTGCTTCTCATCCAATCGAGGCATCCCTGATCACCTGCGCGAAGGCGTGTCCGAAGCGAAATAGACCCGCGGGGTTTCGGCGGCAAGCGCGTCGACGCTCCCTCTCAATCTGGCGCAGCCTCCTGTTCGGGCGGCGCGTCGAGCCGCGCCTTGATCGCCAGCAGGTCGCGCCAGGCCTCGCGCTTGCGCTCGGGGGTGCGGAGAAGATAGGAGGGGTGATATGTCGCGATGGTGGCGACCGGGCGTTCGAGACCCGGGATCTCGAGATCGAACCAGCGGCCGCGCAGCCGTGTGATGCCGTCGCTGAGACCGAGAAGCGCGCTCGTCGCCGTGCCGCCGCACAAGACCAGCACCGAGGGGCGCGCCAAGGCGATCTGGCGCCGCACGAACGGGGCGCAGCTCTCGATCTCGGCCGGCGTCGGCTTGCGGTTGCCGGGCGGGCGCCAGTAGATGACGTTCGTGATGTAGGCGGTTCGACGGTCGATGCCGATCGCCGCCAGCATGCGGTCGAGAAGCTGGCCGCTGCGCCCGACGAAGGGCCGGCCGATCCGGTCCTCGTCGGCGCCCGGCGCCTCGCCGATCAGCATCAGCCGCGCCTCCGGATTGCCGTCGGCGAAGACCGTATTGGTCGCGGTCAGGCGCAGCGCGCAACCATCGAAGCCGGCGACCGCCCGCTCGAGTTCCGCGAGATCGCGCGCCGCGGCCGCAAGTTCGCGCGCGGCACCGGCAGCCGGGGCGACGGGCGCGGAGCGGGCGGGCAGCCGGCTCGGCGGGGACGGGCGCGCGGAAGCCGCCGCCGACGGGCGGAGCAGCGGCGACGACAAGCGGTCGACCGGCTCTGCGCCGATCGCCTCGTCGGCGCCCATCTCGACATACCAGCGCAGCAGACCGGTCCATGCGCGTGCGTCCGCCATAGGCTCGAAATTACCATGGCTTTACCAAACCGGGCGCAAGCTTTCTCTACAAGGAGGACGGCGCTTCCCGTATAAAGGCGTTGCAGCCGCATCGAGTGCCGAATGAAAAGGGAGCCGCCGAGAACAGGCAAGGAATGCAGCGCGAGCGGATGGAATACGATGTGGTGGTCGTGGGGGCGGGCCCCTCTGGCCTCGCCGCGGCGATCCGTTTGAAGCAGCTCGCCGCCGCGGCGGCGCGCGAACTCGCCGTCTGCGTCATCGAAAAGGGCTCGGAGGTCGGCGCGCACATCCTCTCGGGCGCCGTCTTCGAGACCCGCGCGCTCGACGAGCTCTTTCCCGACTGGAAGGAGCGCGGCGCTCCGCTGCTGACGCCGGCGACCGAGGACCGCTTCCTGCTCTTGACCCAACGAAAGGCGCTGCGCCTGCCCACCCCGCCGCAGATGCGCAACCACGGCAACTACATCATCAGCCTCGGCAATCTCTGTCGCTGGCTGGCCCGGCAAGCCGAGGAGCTCGGCGTCGAAATCTATCCCGGATTCGCCGGCGCCGAAGTGCTCTATGACGAGGCCGGCCGCGTGCGCGGCGTCGCGACCGGAAGCATGGGGATCGGCAAGGACGGGCAGCCGACGGCGTCCTTCCAGCCCGGCGTCGAGCTCGTCGGCAAAGAGACGCTGTTCGCCGAGGGCTGCCGCGGCTCGCTGACGAAGACGCTGATCAAGCGCTTCGATCTGCGCGCTGGCGATCCGCAGACCTATGGCATCGGCATCAAGGAGCTGTGGGAGGTCGATCCCGCGAAACACACGCCCGGGCTCGTCATCCACACCGTCGGCTGGCCGCTCGACAGCGCAACCTATGGCGGCTCTTTCCTCTATCATCTCGAAAACAATCAGGTCGCGGTCGGCTTCGTCGTCGGGCTCGACTACCGCAACCCCTTTCTCAGCCCGTTCGAGGAGTTTCAGCGCTTCAAGACCCATCCGGAGATCCGCGGCTTCTTCGAGGGAGGCCGGCGCGTCTCCTATGGCGCGCGCGCCCTCAACGAGGGCGGCTTCCAGGCGATCCCGCAGCTCAGCTTCCCCGGCGGCGCGATCATCGGCTGCGCCGCCGGCTTCCTCAACGTCGCCAAGATCAAGGGCAGCCACACCGCGATGAAGTCGGGGATGGTCGCGGCCGAGACGGTCTTCGCGCGGCTCGGCGGCGACGAGACGGCGGATTTTCGCCGCGCCATGGAGGCGAGCTGGGTGTGGGAGGAATTGCGGCGCGTGCGCAATATCCGGCCCGGCTTCCGCTGGGGCCTTTGGGGCGGCCTCGCCCATGCCGCCATCGACACCTATCTGCTGCGCGGCAACGCTCCGTGGACGCTGCACCACCACGCCGATCACACGCAGCTCGAGAAAGCGAGCCGGTGCAAGCCGATCG
>JAJPHB010000112.1 GCA_021325525.1 Alphaproteobacteria bacterium | reverse complement strand
CTAGCTTCTCGGGATGGCCGGCAGGACCAGGAAATCGCCAGCGCAGCGGACCGCCGCCGGGCGGACGCGCGGCGTGCGCCCGCCCGTCGACGCGGTGACGATCCTGGAGAGCATCACCGACGCCTTCTACGCCGTCGATCATGATTGGCGGCTCGTCTATGTCAATCCGCGGGCCGAGGAGCTGTGGCGCCGGCCGAGCGGGCAGCTCATCGGCAAGAATCTCTGGGAGGAATTTCCCGCCTATGTCGGGACGCCCGGCCATGCCGCCATGCTGAAGGCGGCCCGCGACAGGCAATCCGTGCATTTCGAGGCCGCCTCGCCGGTCCTCGGCGGCTGGATCGCGGCCAGCATCTACCCGACGAAGACGGGCCTCTCGGTCTATTTCCGCGATGTCACCCAGCGCAAGGAGACGGATGCGGCGCTCCTCGCCGCCATGCGCCGGGCCGAGGCCGCGGAGAAGGAGGCGCGCGAGGCGCGGCTGCGTCTCGAAGACGCGGTCGAGACCATGTCCGAGGGCTTCGTCCTCTTCGATGCGGAGGACCGGCTCGTCATGTGCAATGCGCGCTACAAGCAGATCTATCCGGAGAGCATCGACTTCATCGTGCCCGGCGCGCGCTTCGAGGACATGCTGCGCGGCGGCCTCAGCCGGGGCCAGTATGTCGAGGCGGTCGGGCGCGAGGAGGAATGGATCGCCGAGCGCCTCGCCGCGCACCGCGCCGTTCGCGGCGGCTTCGAGCAGCACCTGCCGAACGACCGCTGGGTGCGCATCGTCGAGCGCCGCACAGCGGCGGGCGGCATCGTCGGCATCCGCATCGACGTGACCGAGCTGAAGCGGCGCGAGCAGGAGCTGGCGCGGCTCAATGCGGAGCTCGAGACGCGCGTCAACGAACGGACGCGCTCGCTTGCCGCTGCCAACGAGAAGCTGCGCCGCAGCGAGGAGCGCTACAGCGCCCTCTTCGAGCACTCGCCCACGATCATCTATCTGCTGAAGCGGGGGCCGGATCGCCGCTTCACGATCGACGACGTGAATCCTGCCTGCCTCAAGCTTTCGGGCTACCGCGCCGATGAGATCGTCGGCAAGCCGCTCGAAGCGGTGTTTCCGCCCGAGGCGGCGGCGCTCGCCGAGGCGAGATGCGAGGAATGCGCCAGCACCGGCCGCGCCGTCGAATATGAAAGCGCCTACGAGATGCCGCTCGGCCCGGTGGCGAGGCACACCTTTCTCGTCCCGCTCTTCACGCCGGACGGCAGGGTGGCGCGGATCTTTGCCACCTCGATCGACGTCACCGAGGCGCGGCGCCTTGAGCAGCAGCTCCGCGAAGCCCAGAAGATGCAGGCGGTCGGCCAGCTCGCTGGCGGCGTCGCCCACGATTTCAACAATCTCCTCACCGCCGTTCTCGGCAATATCGAGCTCGTCTTGGGCCAGGAAACCGACCGGCGCAAGACGCGCCTCTTGCGCGGCGCGCTGCGCGCCGCCGAACGCGGCGCCGATCTGACGCGCCAGCTCCTCGCCTTCTCGCGCCGGCAGCGCCTCAAGGCGGAGTCGGTCGATCTCAACGAGCGCATCCGCAGCATGCTCGAGCTGCTGCGCCGCACCTTGGGCCCGGCGATCCGCATCGAGCAGGCGCTCGAGCCCGAGCTGTGGCGAGCGCGCACTGACGCAACGCAGCTCGAGCTCGCCGTGCTCAACCTCGCCATCAACGCCCGCGACGCCATGCCGGAGGGCGGCGCCTTGACCATCGAGACGCGCAACCTCGCCGCCGCCGATCCGCACCGCCCGCCCGAGCTTCCGGCCGGGGACTATGTGATGATCGCCGTCATCGATACCGGAAGCGGGATGAGCGAAGAGGTGCGGAGCAAGGCCTTCGAGCCGTTCTTCACGACGAAGGAGGTCGGCAAGGGCTCGGGCCTCGGCCTCGCGCAGGTCTATGGCTTCGCCGAGCAGTCGGGCGGCAAGGCGCAGATCGCGAGCCGGCCGCGGCGGGGAACGCGCGTCACCATTTTCCTGCCGCGCGCGCTCGATGCCGCGGCACCGGAGGGGGCCGCCCGCGCGGCGGCGCCGAGCGGCGGCAGCGGCTCCATCCTGCTGGTGGACGACGAGCCGGAGGTGCGCGAATTCGCGGCGACGGCGCTGCGCGAGCTCGGCTACACGGTTTGCGAGGCCGAAGGCGGCGAGGCCGCCCTGGCGATCATCGACCGCGATGTCGAGCTCGACCTTCTCGTCCTCGACTACGCCATGCCCGGCATGAACGGCATCGAGCTTTTGGAGGCAGCGCGCCGGCGCCGGCCGGGGCTGCCGCTCGTCCTCATCACCGGCTACGCCGATACGGGCGCGCTCGAATCGCTGCGGCCCGGCGACGTCGTCCTGCGCAAGCCCTTCAAGCAGAGTGAATTGGCACGGGAGGTCGGGATCGCTCTTGCCGGGCGCCGGCTCGCCGGATGACCCGCATCCGCGCGCGCTCGCGGCTCCGTCCGCGGCGGCGCCCACCCTTCCAGCAGAATTGAGGAGCTCCTTCCCATGTCGATTCCGCCGGTCATGCAAGGTCGGCTTAGCCTTCCCGTCATCGGCGCGCCGATGTTCATCGTCTCGGTTCCGGCGCTGGTGGCGGCGCAATGCAAGAGCGGCATCGTCGGCGCCTTCCCAACTCTCAATGCGCGGCCGCAGGAGCGGCTCGCGGAGTGGATCAAGGAGATCAAGGAGGAGCTTGCCGCCTTCGAGGCGCGCGCGGGGCGGCGGGCCGCGCCCTTCGCCGTCAACCAGATCGTCCATGCCTCGAACGAGCGCCTCGCGCATGACCTCGATGTCTGCATCCGCCACGAGGTGCCGATCATCATCACGAGCCTCCGCCCGCCGGGCGAGGTGGTGGCGGCGGTGCACGGCTATGGCGGGATCGTCCTTCACGACGTCATCTCGGTCCGTCACGCCGAGAAGGCGCTGGAGCAAGGCGTCGACGGGCTCATTCTCGTCTGCGCCGGCGCCGGCGGCCATGCCGGGACGCTGAGCCCCTTCGCTCTCGTCTCCGAAGTGCGGCGCTTCTATGCCGGCACCATCGTCCTCTCCGGCGCCATCGCCAATGGGCGCGCCATTCTGGCCGCCCAGGCGCTCGGCGCCGATCTCGCCTATATCGGCACGCGCTTCATCGCGACGCGGGAAGCCAACGCCAAGGACGCCTACAAGAAAATGCTGGTCGAGGGCGCGGCCAAGGACATCGTCTATACCAACGCCATCTCGGGCGTGCATGGCAACTACTTGCGGCCGAGCCTCGTTGCAGCGGGTCTCGATCCCGACAATCTGCCCGCCGCCGACAAGGGAAAGATGAATTTCGCCGGCGGCGATCGCAACCGCCCAGCGGCCTGGCGCGACATTTGGGGGGCGGGGCAGGGGCTCGGCAGCATCGACGACGTGCCGAGCGTCGCCGAATGCGTGGCGCGGCTGCGCCAGGAATACGCTGCCGCTCTCGACGCCCTCGGCACCGCGCGCTTTGCCGGCGCGTAGCACCCAGGGCAGCTTACCCGGAGCTGGGTGAGGAGGGCGCGCCGCGATCCCGGACGCTCCCGCGATCCGCTATGGCGGATGGACAGCGCCGAGCAGCTCCTCTCGCGGCCGAGCGGGAAAGATGACGGCCTCGTTCGCGACGAGCGCCTCGCCCTCCTCGCCCTCCGTCCTCCGCGCCGCCGCCATCGGCACGGCCGGAAGCCGTGTCGCGAAGGCGGCGCTGTTGCCGCCGCCCAGCGTCCGTTCCAGCCATTCGATCCACATCGTTTTCCTCCCCAGGCGCCATCGCGTGGAGGCGCGCCGCCGCTGGATCTTTGCGGGGCGGCTCTTGTCGAGGGATCGAGAAACGAAAAGCCGCCTCGCGGGGTTGCGGGCGGCTTGCCTTCCGGAAGTGTGAGCTGCTCTAGCCGAAGCTCGTCCCGAATGCCGCCGCACGCCGGCGCGTCACGCGCCAGTTGCGACACATCGATTTGAGGACGAGCGCTTTCATGGTCCGGAATATGAGGGGCGGGCGGGGCGCTTGCAAGCGGAATTCGCGCCGGAGCCGCTTGACCGCCGCGGAAGGGCGCTTCTAGATGGCGGCGAATAAGCCGCGTCCAGCACCTCTCGGGGAGGGATATCATGCGCCTTGTCGCCTTCGATCATCGGGGAGCCGCGCGGCTCGGCGCCGTCTCGGGCGAGGAGGTCGTCGATCTCGCCGAGGCGGCCCCCGGGCTGCCGGCCGATCTCGCCGCACTCCTTCGCGGCGGCGCGTCCGCTCTCGCGGCGGCGGCGCAGGCGGCCGGGGCGGCGAAACCGGCGGCGCGGCGGCGCCTTTCAGAGTTGCGCCTGCTGCCGCCCATCCAGCATCCGGGCAAGATCGTCTGCCTTGGCCTCAACTATATCGACCATGCCGCCGAGGGCGGCCATGCGCGGCCGACATATCCGAGCTTCTTCCTGCGGAGCGCCACCTCGCTGGTCGCGCCCGGTGCGCCCGTCATCCGGCCGCGCGTCTCGATGCAAGTCGATTACGAGGCCGAGCTCGTCGCCATCGTCGGGCGCACCGCGCGCCATGTCGCGAAGGCGGACGCTCTTGCCTATATCGCCGGCTATTCCTGCTTCAACGACGTCAGCATCCGCGACTATCAGCGCAAGACTTCGCAATGGACGATCGGCAAGAATTTCGACGGCTCCGGCCCCTTCGGGCCCCTCTTCGTCACCGCCGACGAGCTGCCGCCGGGCGCCGCCGGCCTCACCATCGAATCTCGCCTCAACGGCAAGGTCATGCAGCATGCGAATACGAGCGACATGCTGTTCCCGGTCGATGAGACGGTGGCGCTCTTGACGGAGTGCCTCACCCTGGAGCCGGGCGACCTGCTCGTCATGGGGACGCCGGCCGGCGTCGGCCATGCCCGCAAGCCGCCGGTCTGGATGCAAGACGGCGACACGATCGAGGTCGAGATCGAGAAGATCGGCGTGCTGCGCAATCCGGTGAAGGACGAGGAGCGCGCCGGCCGATAAAGACGCGGGTAACGCCGGCCGCCCTGTGCGGCTGCTGCGGCCGGCGCGTCCGACGCGCGGCTACTGCGTCTGCGTCACGGGCTGGAGGCGAGCCGGTGCGTTGCTGGCGGCGGCCCCCGGCGCGGGTGGCGCCGGCGTCGCCGCGGCCGGCGCGGCGCCATCGCCGGCGGCGGGGGCGGCGGCCATGAGGGGTTCGGGGTCGAGCCCCAAGGCTTTGCGCGTCGGCGCATCGAGCTGCCCCGTCGCGGCCAAACCGTTGGCGCGCTGGAAATTGCCGACGGCCGTGCTCGTCGCCGGTCCCCAGCGCCCGTCGATGTTGTCGCGGACATAGAAGCCCTGCTGATGGAGCTGCTGCTGAGCGCGGAGGACGAGATCGGCCTCCGCTGCCTGCTCGGCGGCGGCGCCCGACGCTGTCTTCCAGCTGCCGTCGGCTTCGAGGCAGGCGACGCCGTCGATCTGCTGCTCGCGTCCGTCGATCGCCGCCTGCGTCAGAACGAAGCGACAGGTCCGCGCCTCATGCGCGGTGTTGGCGGGAGCGGCGGCGTGGCGGCGCGGCGCATGGTAGCTTGCCGGCGCCGCGGCGGCGCGGCGGGGCGCGTTCGGGCAGCCTTCGACGGAGCGGCCGACGTAGCCGCCGGCAAGCGCGCCCCCGACCACGCCCACCCCGGTCATCACGCCCTTGCCGGAGCCATGGCCGAACTGGTTGCCGATGAGGCCGCCGGCGGCGCCGCCAAGGGCGCTGCCGATGAGATTGCCGGCCGAGGTGCTGAGCGGGCCGCCGCCGCAATCCGCCGCCGCCGGAGCGGGGTTAAAGAGGAGCATGCCCGAGAGCGCCAGCGCCGCGGCGGCAAGCCGGCCGCGACCCGCGCACGGCCTCGCAAGATCTGTCATGGTTTCTCGCCCCGAAGGAGTGACGGCCTGGGAAACGGTCCCCGGATGATGAGGGCGCCGATGCCATTTTGGGAGAATCAAAGAAGAGTCATCGCGGCGCCGAGCGCGGCCCCGGGAGCAAGAATGGGTTTCCCCCGGCGTCTCGGACTGGCAACAATACGCGTTCGACGCCCTGAGGGAGCACCGCGATGCCCGACAACCGCCTCTCCAACTCGACCATCATCGCCGCCTATCGCGAGCGGACGCCGCGCTCGGCCGAGCTGGCGAAGGAGGCGCAGGCGCTGCTGCCGAGCGGCATCAGCCATGACGGGCGGTTCACCGATCCCTACGGCATCTATGTCGAGCGCGCGGCGGGGCCGCGCAAATGGGATGTCGACGGCAACGAATATGTCGATTACTACGGCGGCCATGGTGCGCTGCTGCTCGGCCACAACCACCCGAGGGTGCTGGCGGCGATGCAGGCGGCGCTGGCGCAGGGCACGCATTTCGGCGCCAATCACCCGAACGAGGTGCGCTGGGCCGAGCTGGTGACGCGCCTCGTTCCCTCGGCCGAGCGCGTCCGCTTCACCTCGTCCGGCACCGAGGCGACGCTGATGGCGCTGCGCCTCGCGCGCGCCTTCACGGGCAAGCCCAAGATCCTCCGCTTCTTCACGCATTTCCACGGCTGGCACGACCATATGACGGCGGGCCACGCCTCGCATTTCGACGGCACGCCGACGACGGGCGTCCTCGCCGAGATCGCGGCGAATGCGGTGCTGCTGCCGCCCGGCGACGTCGCGGCGCTCCGGGCGGCGCTCGCGCAGCATGACGACATCGCGGCCGCGATCCTGGAGCCGACGGGCTCCAGCTTCGGCGCGGTGCCGCATCGGCGCGATTTCGTCGAGGCGCTGCGCGAGGAGACGGCGAAGCGCGGCATCCTCCTCGTCTTCGACGAGGTGGTGACGGGATTCCGTGTGTCGCCGGGCGGCGCGCAAGGCGAGTTCGGCGTCACTCCCGATTTGACGGCGCTCGCCAAGATTCTGGCGGGCGGGCTGCCGGGCGGCGCCGTCTGCGGCCGCAAGGACATCCTGGACGAGCTCGATTTCGCCGTGGCGGCGATGAAGGGGCGCGAGAAGATCGCCCATCCCGGCACCTACAACGCCAACCCCGTCTCGGCCGCGGCTGGGCGCGCCGCGCTCGAAATCGTCGGCGCCTCCGATGCCTGCCGGCAGGCGAATGCGCGCGCCGCCGAGCTCCGCGCCCGCCTCAACGAGGTGCTGGCGGAGGAGCGCGTGCCCTGGGCCGTCTATGGCAGCTTCAGCGGCTTCCACACCTTCCTCAACCCGCAAGGCCGCGCGATCGCGCCCGAAGGCTTCGACCCGCTCGGCCTCGATTGGCGCGAGCTCATCTCGGGATCGAAGCCGCTCGCGCAGAAATTCCGCCTCGCCCTCCTCGTCAACGGCGTCGATGTCAATGGCCGCCTCAGCGGCTTCCTCTCGGCAACGCACGGGACGGCCGAGCTCGACGCCACGGTGGCCGCCTTCCGCGCCGCCCTCGCCATGCTGCGCGCCGAGGGCGAGCTGCCGCGGGCGTAGGCGGGAATTCCCTTCACTCTGTCCTCTCCCCGCTGCAGGCGGGGAGAGGGTTCTAAGCGGGCGGCCCTCTCCCGCCGCAAGGCGCGGAGAGGGTGGTGCGAGGGGCGGTTTCCCTATTTCGGCTCGACGTAGCTCGGCAGGGTCGCGGGGCAGTCGCCCGTGCGCGCGACATGCGAGGGGTAGACCGTCCAGTTCGTCGTACCGTGGCACGCGTCGAGCCAGGCGATGTGCGATTGATAGACGCGCCAGCGCCGGCCCGTCTCCCCGGCAGGTGCCGCGGCGGGCCGGTCCCAGGCGATATGCGATTGGTAGACATGCCAGTGCGGCGCGGCGCCCGCCGTCGCATCCGCGGCCTGCTGCGCCACGGCCGGCCCGCCCAGCATCACGAGCGCCGCCGCCCCCGCGCCGACAATGCGCCCATATCCGCGGTGGCTGTCCCTGACATCGTTGCGCTTCCTTTGCATCGCTCAAATCTCCGCTGCGCGAATTGCCCCGGCCGCAGCAAGACCGGCCGCCGCCGTCGGTTATTCCGCATCTCGGCTTTCCGCGATGTCATCACGGACTTGGAACTAACTGACCGGTCGTTTAGTTATAACAGGGCAGATTGGGAGGCGGGTAAATGGCGGCGACTTCCACGGCCCGCTGGCGGCGGCGCAAGGACGAGCGGCCGGGCGAGATCCTGACGGCGGCGCTCGCCTGCTTCGCCGAGCGCGGCTTCGCGGCGACGCGGCTCGACGACGTGGCGGCAAGGGCCGGCGTCACCAAGGGGACGCTCTACCTCTATTTCGCCAGCAAGGAGGAGCTGTTCAAATCGGTCGTCCGCCAGGAGATCGTCGCCTCGATCGCGCAGGCCGAGGAGATGGTCGCGCATTCGGAGGAGAGCGCGGCCGTGCTGCTCGAGCGCCTCCTCGCGAACTGGCCCGGCCTCATCGCCGCCTCGCGCATCGGCGCCATTCCGAAGCTCGTCCTGGGCGAGGCCGGCAACTTCCCCGAGCTTGCGCGCTTTTACCTCGATGAGGTTGTGCGGCGCGGCACGGCGCTCATCGCCGGCATCCTCCGCCGCGGCGTCGAGCGCGGCGAGTTCCGCCCCGCGCTCGACATCGAACGAGCCGTCTTCTGCGTCATCGCGCCGGTGCTCTTCACCATGCTCTGGAGACACTCTCTCGAACCCTATGCCGACCGGCCGCTCGATGCGCGGGCGCTTTGCGCGACGCATCTCGATTTGCTGCTGCACGGCCTCTCGGCGCCGGAGCCGCGCGAATGAGCACGATCGAAGCCGATCGCGGCGCGCAGACGGCGCTGCGCGAAGAGAAGGCGCGGCCGCCGCGCGAGGACGCGCCGCAGGACCGCGCGCCGCGCCGGCGCCCCTGGTACCGGCGGCCGCTTGTCCTCGCGCTCCTCGTCCTCCTCGCCATCGCGCTCGTCATCGGCGGCGTCCTGTGGTGGCTCGATGCCAGCCGCTACGAGACGACCGACGACGCCTTCATCGACGCGCATATCGTACGCGTCGCGCCGCGCGTCGCCGGGCGCGTCCTCCGCGTCCTCGCCGAGGACAATGCCGATGTGCAGGCGGGCCAAGTGCTGGTCGAGCTCGACCCGCGCGATCTGCAGGCGGCGCTCGATCAGGCGAAGGCGGCGGCGGCTTCCGCCTCGGGCAAGCTCGCCCAGGCCGAGGCGCAGCAGAAGGTGGCGGCGGCCAATCTCGACGAGGCGAAGGCCGAGGTCGGCGTCGCAGAGGCGAACGCCGCCAATGCCGCGACCGAGCTGCGGCGCCTCCAGAGCCTCGCCAAGAGCCGCTCGCCGGCGCTGTCCCAGCAGCAGCTCGATACCGCGACGGCCAACGCCAAGAGCACGGCGGCGACGCTCAACGCGGCGCAGAAGAAGGCGGCCGCCGCCGAGGCGCAGACCGGGCTCGCGGCGAGCCAGGTAGCGACCGCCCGGGCCGATCGCGAGGCGGCGCAGGCGCAGCTCGAAGCGGCGCAGCTCAACCGCTCCTACGCGACGGTGACGGCGCCCGAAGCGGGGCATGTCACCAACCGCACCGTCGCCGTCGGCGACTACGTGCAGGCGGGGCAGAACCTCATGGCCCTCGTCCCGCACAAGCTCTGGATCACCGCCAACTTCAAAGAGACTCAGCTCGACAGAATGCGTCCCGGCCAGAAGGTGGACATCACCATCGACGCCTATCCCGGCACCACCTTCCACGGCCATGTCGACAGCATTCAGCGCGGCAGCGGCGCCGCCTTCTCGCTGCTGCCGCCCGAGAACGCCACCGGCAATTTCGTCAAGGTCGTGCAGCGCGTGCCGGTCAAGATCGTCTTCGACGGTCCGCTCGATCCACAATACGCGCTCGGCCCCGGCATGTCGGTCGAGCCCTCGGTCGAGGTGCGATGATCTACGTGCCAACACTGCCCTCTCCCGATCGGGGAAAGGGAGGGGACCCGCGGAGCGGGGAGGGTGAGGGGGCGGCACCGTGTGCGCAATATTTCCAGCACCATGGAAACGGTGCTTCCCCCTCATCCTCCCCTTTCCCCGGAGGGCATGCTGTCCATGCCTGAGGCGCCGCGGCACAACCCCTGGCTCGTGGCGCCCACCGTCGGGCTCGCCGCCTTCATGGAGGTGCTCGACATCTCGATCGCCAATGTGGCGCTCCAACACATCGCCGGCAGCCTCTCGGCGAGCCAGGACGAATCGACCTGGGTCCTGACCTCCTATCTCGTCACCAATGCGATCGTGCTCCCGATGAGCGGCTGGCTCGCCTCGGTGATCGGCCGCAAGCGCTATTTCATGGGCTGCATCGCCGGCTTCGCCCTGAGCTCGCTGCTCTGCGGCCTCGCGCCCAACCTCGGTTTCCTCATCGTCTTCCGCGGGCTTCAGGGCATCACCGGGGGCGGGTTGCAGCCGAATGCGCAGGCGATCCTCTCCGACGCCTTCCCCCCGCAAAAGCGCGGCCTCGCCTTCGCCGTCTACGGCATCGCCGTCGTCTTCGCGCCGGCGATCGGGCCCGCCTTCGGCGGCTGGATCACCGACAATTTCACCTGGCGCTGGGTGTTCCTCATCAACATGCCGGTCGGCATCGTGCTGCTGCTCCTCACGGCGCGCATGGTGCAGGACCCGCCCGAGCTCGTCGCCGCCCGGCGCGAGAGCCTGCGCCGCGGCCTCAATGTCGATTATTTGGGCTTCGCCCTCCTCGTCCTCGGCATGACGGCGCTGCAAGTCGTGCTCGACAAGGGGCAGGAGGACGATTGGTTCGCCTCGAATTTCATCCTCGCCCTCAGCCTCGTCGCCCTGCTGGCGCTCGGCGCCTTCATCGGCTGGGAGCTCCGCCACAAGGAGCCGATCGTCGATCTGCGCCTTCTCGGCCACCGCAATTTCGGCGTCGGGAACATCCTCATGTTCATGCTGGGATTCGTGCTGCTCGGCAGCACGGTGCTGCTGCCGCTCTTCGTCCAGGTCATGCTGGGCTACACGGCGATGGATGCGGGGCTCGTCATCTCGCCCGGCGGCTTTCTCATCATGCTCGTCATGCCGGTCGTCGGCATGCTCGTCGCCAAGACCGATCCGCGCCTCCTCATCGCCGGCGGCCTCGTCGTCTGCTCGCTGGCGCTCTTCCGCATGACCGGCTTCGACCTTTCGGTCGATTACTGGACCGTCGCCTGGGCGCGAATCTACCAGTCGATCGGCCCCGCCTTCCTCTTCATCCCGATCAACACGGTGGCCTATATCGGCATCGACCGCGCCAAGACCAACGCCGCCTCGGCGATCATCAACATGACGCGCAACATCGGCGGCAGCATCGGCATCTCGGTGGCGACGACGATCCTGACGCGGAGCCAGCAATTCCATCAGAATGTGCTCGTCGCGCACGTCACGCCCTACAGCGCCGCGTATCGCGGGACGGTGAGCGCCTTGCAGCAGCAGATGGCGGCGCATGTGGCGAGCGCCGCCGATGCGCTGCACCAGGCCGAGGCCGTCATTTATTCGATGGTGCAGCGCCAGGCCGACATGCTGGCCTTCATCGACGCCTTCCGCCTCCTCGGCATCGCCTTCCTGGTGCTGCTGCCGTGCCTTTTTCTGATGCGCCGCCCCGCGCCCGGCGCCGCGCCGCGCGGCGGGCATTGAGAGGCTCGGCTACGCCGCCCTCGGCGCGATCGCGATGTCGAGCCAGCCATGCGGCGTCACCGTGGCGCGGTCGTGGCCGCGCAGCAGCACCGTCGTCATCGCCGATTCGACGATGGCGGGGCCGCGAACCTCCTGCGCCGGCGCCAGCTCCTCGAAAGCGAAGACCGGGACGGCCCGCCAGCCGCCGAGGAAGATTCGCCGCTCGCCCTGCGGCGCGGCGGCCGGTCCCGCGGGCAGGCGCGGCTCCTGCGGCAAGTCCGAAAGGAGGCCGATGGCGGCGACGCGGGCATTCACCAGCACCGCCTCCTGGTCGCGCATCGCATAGGTGTAGAGCGCCTCGTGGCGCCGGTGGAAGCGCTCGACGATCTGCGGCAGCGGATCGGCCGCGCTCCAATCGACATCGTCGAGCGGCACGTTGATCTCGAAGATCTGCTCGCCATAGCGCATGTCGACGGAGCGCTGGATCGCGACCTCGCCGGCGAAGGAGGCCTCGAGCCGGCGCGTCGCCTCCGCCGCCATCTCGGCGAAAAGGCGCTTCACCGCGGCGCCGTCGAGCGCGCCGGCATCGCCGATATGCGTGCGCGCCAGCTCGAAGCGCAGATCCGTCGCCAGCATGCCCCAGGCCGAGAGTACCGCGGCGACGCGCGGCACGACGACGCGCGTCAGATCGAGCTGGCGCGCCACATCGGTCACGTGCAGCCCGGCGGCGCCGCCGAAGGAGAGGAGGGCAAAGCGCCGGGGATCGACGCCGCGCCGCACCGAGACGAGGCGGATGCCTTCCGCCATGTTGGTGTTGACGACGCGGTGAACCCCTTCCGCCGCGGCGACGCGGTCGACGCGGAGCCTGCCGGCGAGGCGGTCCAGCGCCGCTTCGGCGGCGGCGCGGTCGAGCTGGCTGTGCCCGCCGAGGAAGTGATCGGCGTCGAGATATCCGAGGACGAGATTGGCGTCGGTCACCGTGGGCTGGGTGCCGCCCTTGCCGTAGCAGGCGGGACCGGGATCGGCGCCGGCGCTGTCGGGTCCGACATGGAGAATGCCGCCGGCATCGACCCGTCCGATCGAGCCGCCCCCGGCGCCGAGGCTGACGATATCGAGGCTGTTGAGCGCGATCTTGTGCTGGCCGACCTTGCGGCCCTGGGCAAGCGCCGCCTCGCCCTCGACGATGAGGCAGATATCCGTGCTGGTCCCGCCCATGTCGAAGGGGATGAGATTGCCGTGGCCGACCAGCTTCGCGGCGTAGCGGCTGCCGGCGACCCCGCCCGCCGGGCCCGAGAGCACGGCGCCCGCGGCGAGGCGCGAGGCCTCGGCGATGGGCGCCACGCCGCCATGTGACTGGATGATGAGGACGGGGCCGCGATAGCCCGCCTCGGCGAGCCGGTTCTCGAGGCGCTGCAAATAGCGCGACAGGGCGGGTCCGACATAGGCGTTGACGAGGGTCGTCGAGACGCGCTCGAATTCCTTGATCTGCGGAAAGACCTCGCTCGACAGCGAGAGATAGGCCTCGGGCAGGGCGCGGCTCAGCGCCTCCGCCGTCTGCTGCTCGTGCCGCGCATCGCGCCAGGCGTGAAGATAGCAGACCGCGACCGCCTCGACCTTCTCCGCCGCGAGGCGCCGGATCGCGGCCTCGAGCGAGGCGGGGTCGAGCGGCGTCTCGACGCGTCCGTCGGCGCGCAGGCGCTCACGGATGCCGAGCCGGCGCTCGCGCGGCACCAGCGGCTCGGGCGGCGGCATTCGGAGATTGTAGCGGTCGTCCTTCAGCCCTTCGCGCATCTCGACGACGTCGCGATGGCCCTCTGTCGTCAGCAGCCCGAGGCGCGCGCCCTTGCCTTCGAGGAGAGCGTTGGTCGCGACCGTCGTCCCGTGGACGATGCGCTCGGTCTCGCCGAGAAGCGCACCGAGGCCGCGGCCCAGCACCTCGGCGAGGCGCTCCAGCCCCGCCATGACGCCGAGCGAGGGATCCTGCGGCGTCGATGCGACCTTGGCGAGGGTCGACCGGCCGCCGGGATCGACCGCCACGAGATCGGTGAAGGTGCCGCCGACATCGATGCCGATTCTGTACATCAGATTGCGCCTGCCATGCACGAGCTCCTCTCCCCTCGCGGGAGAGGAAGGGGCCCATCGCGCAGCGACGGGAAGGTGAGGGGTGCGGCGCCGCTGCGCGGCAGGTCTCGCGAAAGACCCCTCACCCAGGCCCTCGCCCGCAAGGGGAGAGGGAGATAGCGCCGCGAGACGTACAACTTCAGCTTCCGGTCACGAACCCGCTCGCGACGTCGCGCGCCCGCGCCGCGGGGTCGCGCTTCGCGGGGTCGCCCCAGCCGCCGCCGCCGCCCGATTCCACCGTGAAGACGTCGCCGGGCCGGATCGGGATGCCGACCTCCTTGGTCTTGATCTCGCGCGGCGGCCGGCCTTCGGAATGGAGGACATAGCGGTGCGGCAGCCCGTCGGCGCCGCCGAGAATGCCGCAGGCACCGTATTTGACGCCGTCGCCCGCCGTGTTGCCGCGCGCCGGCTCGGCGATCTCGACGGCGAGTTCGAGGCTGCAGCCGGGGCCGCCGCGGTACTGGCCCTCGCCGCCCGAATCGGGGCGGAACTCGTGGCGGCGGAAGAAGAGGGGGAAGCGCACCTCCGTCACCTCGATCGAGCCGAATTTGATGCCGCCCGCCGCCTGCCACTCGCCGCCGCCCGGCCAGCCGTCGCCGACGGGCGAGGCGCCGCCCCCCGGCCGCGCCTGGAAGAGGTGCCAGATGAAGGGCTTGCCGCTGCGGGGATCCTTGCCCTGGATGGCGATGCGGAAGCGCCGACCCCAGCCGGCCATGGCGCGGTCGGGGCAGGCCGGGGCGAGCGCCTTGATGATCGCCTCCATCACCTCCTGCGCGCAGTGGTTGGTGCAGAGCGTCACCGGGGCGCCCGGCTTCGCCCACACCACCGTCCCCTCCTTGGCGATCACCTCGATCGGGCGGAAGGTGCCGTCGTTCTTCGGCGTCTGCGGGTCGATGAGGTAGGAGAGCGCGACGGCGACGGCCGAGCGCATGTTGGGGTAGGAGGAGTTGACGAAGCCCAGCACCTGCTCGTGCGAATCCGAGAGGTCGATGACGAGGTCGCTGCCGCGCTTCGTCACCGTGGCGCGGATATGGATGTCGCTGGCGCCGTGCCCGTCATCGTCGAGGAAGGCTTCGCCGCGATAGACCCCGTCCCGCCAGCCGGCGATGACGGCGCGCGCCTGCCGCTCGGCGCCGTCGAGCACGGCCTCGATGGCGGCGAGCGCGGTGTCCCAGCCGAACTCGCCGGCAAGCGCGAGGAGGCGGCGCTCGCCGACCCGCGCTGAGCCGATCATCGCCGCGAGGTCGCCGCGGAAGTCGCGCGGGTGGCGGACATTGGTCGCCAGCATCTCCATCACGTCGCGCCGCATCTCGCCGCGATCGTAGAGACGGAGCGGGGTCAGGCGGATGCCTTCCTGCCAGATCTCGGTGGCGCCGGCATTGTAGGCGCCGTGCGTCGCCCCGCCGATGTCGCTCTGGTGCGCGCGGTTGATCGACCAGAAGAGCGGCGTCCCGTCGCGGAAGACCGGCACGAAGGCGGTGAGGTCGGGCAGGTGGTTGCCGCCGTGATAGGGGTCGTTGAGGAGGAAGACGTCGCCCGGATGGATGTCGGCGCCGAAAAACTCGGTGACGGCGCGCGCCGCCCAGGGCAGGGCGCCGACATGGATCGGCACATGCTCCGCCTGCGCGATGAGCCGTCCCGAGAGATCGCAGATCCCGGTCGAGAAGTCGCGGCTCGAATTCAGGATCTGCGAATAGGAGGTGCGCAGCATCGCCTCGCCCATCTCCTCGACGATGGCGAGGAGGCGGTGCTGAATGACCGACACGGTGATCGGATCGACGGTGTGCGCCAAGATCGTCCCTCCCGGATTGCGCCGCGCTTTGTGCCACGTCCGGACCTTCCGCGCCAAGAGGCGGGATCGCGAAGCGCAAGCGGGACGCTCGAACCAGGAAGGCGCGAAGACACGAAGCAAAGCGCGCCACCTTTACCAAGCGCTCACCCTCGGCGGCGCAATCTGATGGGTCGAGGAGAACTTGACCAAACGGTCAGAAAATTGGATACTGCGTCTCAACCTCGCGGCGAGGCTCCGTGAAGAAGCACATCATCCTCACCTCCCACCCGACGCGCGGCAAGGCGCCGTGGCCGATCGCGTGGGGCGCCGCCACGGCGGCCGAGCGCGGCCCCTTGGTGGCGGGGCCGCATGATCCGCGGCGCAACGTCATCGGCGCCCATGCCGGGTCCTATGCTCTCTATCGCGCGCTCGCCATCGCCGCCGGCAAGCTGAGCCCGATCCATGTCCCGGATCTCACCAACACGGCGCCGGTCGAGCGCCTCGGCCCCTTCCCGCAATGGGCGGAGCCCGAACGCATCGTCAGCCTCGATCCCTGGGGCCACCTCGTCGCCGAAGTCTTTGCCGAGCAGCGCGCCGCGGGTCACGACATTCGGCCTACCATCGCCATCACCAAGGCGCATATCGAACTGCCGGAGCTGCGCCAGGCGATCGCCGCCGGACGCCTCAAGCCCGACGGCACGGTGCTGCTCGAGCGCGGCGCCGCGCGCGTCACCAAGGCGGCGATCGAGCCCGTCTGGTATCTGCCCGGCATCGCCCGCCGCTTCGGCGTCGCCGAATCCGACCTCCGGCGCGACCTCTTCGAATATACCGGCGGCATGTTCCCCGAGCTGGTGACGCGGCCCGATCTCCGGGTCTTCCTGCCGCCCATCGGCGGCATCACCGTCTATTTCTTCGGCGATCTCGCGGCGATCACCGATCCCGCGCGCAAGCTCGCCTGCCGCGTCCACGACGAGTGCAACGGCTCCGACGTCTTCGGCTCCGATATCTGCACCTGCCGCCCCTATCTCGTGCACGGCATCGAGGTCGCGATCGCGACGGCGCAGGAGGGCGGCTGCGGCCTCGTCGTCTACAACCGCAAGGAGGGGCGGGCCTTGGGCGAGGTGACGAAGTTCCTCGTCTACAATGCGAGGAAGCGCCAGCAGGGCGGCGACCGCGCCGAGACCTATTTCGAGCGCACCGAATGCGTCGCCGGCGTCCAGGACATGCGCTTTCAGGAGCTGATGCCGGATGTGCTGCACTGGCTCGGCATCCGCCGCATCGATCGCTTCGTCTCGATGAGCGACGTGAAGTTCCGGCCGCTGGTTGCGAGCGGTATCGAGGTCGTGGAGCGCGTCGAGATACCGGACGAGCTCATCCCGGCCGATGCCCGCGTCGAGATGGATGCGAAGAAGGCGGCCGGGTATTTCACCGCGCATCTGCCCGACGCCGCCGAGATGAGGCAGCCGAAAGGCCGTGGCCTCTACGAATAGCGCCGCCGCCGGCGCCTCGCCCGCCGAAGCCGCGGCTTGGCTGCTGACGCCGGATGCGGTGCGCGAGCGCGCGCATCTCATCCTGCGCCTCGGCGAGGCGGGGTCGCTCGCGCATTTCGCGCTTCGCCTCGACCGCCTGCCCGCCGCCGCGGAGTATGTGCTGGCGACGATCCGGCGGAATTACCCGGATCTCGCCATCCCCTTCCACAGCCGCTGGCGGCATTTCGCGGTGGGCGGCCGCGACCGCTGGGCGATGCTGGCGCGCGAGCTCGGCCACCTTTCCGCGGCGGAGCGGGCGCGGATTCGCTTCGACCTCGCGGTGACGAGCGTGCTGCTCGACGCCGGCGCCGGCGCTGCCTGGCGCTACCGAGAGCCGGGCGGCGGCGAGTATGCCCGCTCCGAGGGACTCGCGGTGGCGAGCTTTCACCTCTTCCGCTCCGGTCTCTTCTCCGACGACCCGGCGCGGGCCTGCCGCGCAGATGCGGCGGCGCTCGCCCGCCTCGATGCCGCCGCCCTCGCCGAGGGAATGCAGGTCGGGGCGGCCAATCCGCTGACCGGCATCGAAGGCCGCGCCCTGCTGCTGCGCCGCCTCGGCGCGGCGCTGACCCAGCAGCCGGCGCTCTTCGGCGCCGAAGCGCGGATCGGCCATCTCTTCGACCATTTGCGCGGCGCGGCGGTGGCAGGCCGCTTGCCGGCCGCCGCCCTTCTTGCCGCGGTGCTGCGCGGCTTCGGCGCGATCTGGCCGGGGCGCGAGAGCCTTGCCGGCGTTCCGCTCGGCGATGTCTGGCGGCATTCGCGCGCCGAGGCGGCCGATGCGAGCCGTGGCCTCGTTCCTTTCCACAAGCTGAGCCAATGGCTCGCCTATTCGCTCATCGAGCCGCTCGAAGAGGCGGGGATCGCCGTCACCGATTGCGACGCGTTGACCGGCCTTGCCGAATACCGCAATGGCGGGCTCTTCCTCGATCTCGGCGTCATCGAGCCGCGCGATCCCGATTTGCCGCGCCGCGCGCTGGCCGTCGGCGAGGAGGCGATCGTCGAATGGCGGGCGCTCACCGTCGCGCTCCTCGACCGCCTGGCAGCGGCGCTCCGCGCCCGCCTCGGCCTCGATGCGGTGCGCCTGCCGCTCGCCAAGGTGCTCGAAGGCGGGACCTGGGCGGCGGGACGGCGGATCGCGGGCGAAAAGCGTCCGGACGGCGAGCCGCCGCTTCGCATCGAGAGCGACGGCACGGTGTTTTGATCGGCGAAGAGAGGCAGAAAATGACCGAAAATGTCGTCGTCGTCGGCCATCCGCTCGTCCAGCACAAGCTGACGCTGATGCGCTCGAAGGACATCTCGACGGGCCAGTTCCGCGCGCTCTTGCGCGAGATCGCGCCGCTCATGCTCTACGAAGCGACGCGCGACCTGCCCCTCACCGAGACCGAGATCGAGACGCCGCTCGCCCGCATGCGCGCGCCGGTGCTCGCCGGCAAGAAGCTCTGCTTCGTGCCGATCCTGCGCGCCGGCCTCGGCTTCGTCGACAGCATGCTCGACCTCATCCCATCGGCGCGTGTCGGCCATATCGGCATCTACCGCGACCCCACGACCTTCAATGCCGTCGAATACTATCTGAAGCTTCCGGAGGACATCTCGCAGCGCATCGTCATTCTCGTCGATCCGATGCTGGCGACCGGCCACTCCGCCGCGGCGGCGATCGGAAGGCTGAAGGAGCTCGGCGCCGAGAGCATCAAATTCATGTGCCTCGTCGCGGCGCCTGCCGGCATCGCCGCCGTCCATGCTGAGCATCCGGCGGTACCCATCTATGTCGCGGCGATCGATGACCGCCTCAACGACCACGCCTATATCGTGCCCGGGCTCGGCGATGCCGGCGACCGCCTCTTCGGCACGAAGTGAGCGCCCTGAAGCGGCGCCGAAGAAGGGCGGCATTCGCCGCGCCAAAGAGGCGCAGATCCTGCGCGCCGCCGAGCGCGTCTTCGCGCGGACCGGCTTCGCCGGGGCGCGGATGGCCGACATCGCCGCCGCGGCGCGGCTGCCGAAGCCGAACCTCCATTACTATTTCCGCAGCAAGCGCGCGCTCTACCGCGCCGTCCTCGCCAACATCCTCGAACTGTGGCTCGCCGAGACGGACATCATCGCCGCCGACGCCGATCCGGCGGCGGCTCTCGGCCATTATGTGCGCGCCAAGATGCGCTTCTCGCGCTTCTATCCCGATGCCTCGCGCGTCTTCGCCAACGAGATCATCCACGGCGCGCCCGAGATCGGCGGCTTTCTCCGGCAGGAGCTGAAGGCGCTCGTCGAGCGCAAGAGCGCGGCGATCTCCGCCTGGGTCGCCGAGAGGCGCATGGCCCCCCTCGATCCGCGCCATCTCTTCTTCGCGATCTGGGCGATGACGCAGACCTACGCCGATTTCGCGACCCAGATCGAGGCCGTGCTCGGCGTCCCTGCTCTCGGCGAAGACGAATTCGCCGCCGCCACCGAGGAGGTGGTGCGCCTCGTCCTCCGCGGCTGCGGGCTCGATGGGGCGCCGAAATCTCGGGTAAGCGCCGCGCGTCCTTCGAGACGCCGCCCTCCGGTCGGCTCCTCAGGATGAGGCAAATTGTGTTTGCCATCTACCATCGACCCTCATCCTGAGGAGCCCACGAAGTGGGCGTCTCGAAGGACGCACATCGGTATTGCAGCCTCGCGCAACGTCAAGGATTCAATGGCGGCAGAAGCTGATGCTGTTGACGCGGCTCTCGCTTACGGCTGACATGTTCATTCGCAGGGGGGCACATATGTCGAAATATGCACCGCTTCGTGATTACTTGATGCGCCAATCGCACCAAGAATCTGAACTCATCTTCCGCTTTATTGAAGAGTTGATCGGGGCAAAGCTACCAGCGAGCTCGGATCGGCCACAGTGGTGGGCGAATGTACGGGACATTGGCACGACCCACGTCCAGCGCGAGGCCTTGCGCGCCGCTGGATATGACGCCTTCCTGGTCGCAGGTTCGCAAAAGGTGAGATTCCGACGCGTAATTCCTTCTCACTGATGAGCCGCCGAAAGTGCTGATGCGATTCCGGCGGCGGCCTCCCGCGCTCTTTCCACTGGCGGTGACGGCCGGCGCCTTCCTGTTCCTCGGCGTCTTCCTGCTGCTGCCGCTCGCCAGCGTGCTGTGGGTCAGTTTCTATGACGAGACGGGAACGCATTTCACGCTGGCGAATTACGCAAAAATCGCCCGCATCCATTTCTACCAGGCGAGCCTCTGGAACAGCGTCTCGATCGGCTTCCTGTCGACGCTGACGACGACGGCGATCGGCCTCCCCTTCGCCTTCTGCCTCGCGCGGCTGCCGCTCGCGGGGAAGTCGGTGCTGACGGCGCTCACCGTTCTGCCGCTCGTCCTTCCGTCCTTCGTCGGCGCCTATGCGCTCGTCCTCATGTTCGGCCGCTCCGGCGTCGTCTCCGAGGCGCTGCGCTCGATCGGCATTCCTTTCGGCTCGCTCTACGGCACGCCCGGCCTCGTTCTCGTCTATACCTTGACGCTCTTCCCCTATGTCGTGCTGCCGACCATCGCCGCCTTCAAGGCGGTCGATGTTTCCATCGAGGAAGCCGCGCAGAATCTGGGCTCGCCGCGCTGGCGGACCTTCCGCACGGTCGTCATTCCCGTCGTGCTGCCGGCGGTGCTGGCGGGCGCCCTCCTCGTCTTCATGGAGACGCTGGAGAATTTCGGCGTTCCCTTCGTCCTCGCCGAGGACAAGCCCATCCTCGCCGTTGAGGCCTACAAGCTCTTCGTCGGCGAGCTCGGCGGGAATCCGAGCTCGGCGGCGGTGCTCTCGGTCATGCTCGTCGCCTGCACGACGGCGGCGCTTCTCTTGCAGCGCTTCTACCTCGCGCGCCGGCGCTTTGCGACGGGGGCCCGCGCGGCGCCGCCGCTGCTGCGCACGAGCGCCGCCTGGCGCGCGCTCGCGACGCTCTACTGCTGGGGCGTCATCTTCCTCGCCCTGGTGCCGTTCTTCGGCGTCGTCGTCATCTCCTTCATGAAGTTCCGCGGGCCGGTCATCTATGCCGATTTCAGCCTCGGCAATTTCACGGAGTTCCTGGCGCATGCCCTGCGGCCGCTCCTCAACACCTTCTATCTTTCGACGGCGGCGGCGCTCGTCGCCGCCCTCATCGGAGTGCCGGTCGGCTATGTCGTGACGCGCCGGCGTGCCCAGGCCTCGCACCTTCTCGACGTCATCGCCATGGCGCCCTTCGCCATCGCCGGGACGGTGCTCGGCATCGGCCTCGTCCTCTGCTTCAACGGCGGCTGGCTCGTGCTGACGGGCGGCAGCCTCATCCTCGTCATCGCCTATGCGGTGCGCAAGGTGCCCTTCAACGTCCGCGCCAGCAGCGCCATTCTCCACCAGCTCGACCCGACGCTGGAGGAGGCCTCGATCAATCTCGGTGTCTCGCCGGCGCGCACCTTCCTGAAGCTCACCCTGCCGCTGATGCTGGGCGGCATCGTCGGCGGCATGGTGCTGACTTGGGTGACGATCGCCTCGGAGCTGAGCTCGACCGTCATGCTCTACAGCCCGAGCTGGCGCACCACCACCGTCGTCATGCTGCAGGCCCTCGAAGGCAACGATCCCGGCATCGCCTCCGCCTCGGCGACGGTCCTCACCGTCGTCACAGTGCTGCCGCTGATGCTCGTCTACCGCCTGCTGCGCCGGAACGAGGCGTCGCTCCTCTGAGATCGTCGCCGTGAAATTTTTTCACCGGGAAATGTCGGTTCGGCGCGGCGCCGATCGTCAGTGCAGCGGAGGTCGCGGCGCTGGTGCCGCGTCCCGCTAGACGAAGGAGCTTCCCATGCCGAACTTCACGCTGCTGCTTTACCGGCTGCCTGCCAGCGCCCGCCCGAGCTCGCCGGACGAGTTCGCGGCCAGGATGAAGACCTACATGGCCTGGACCGACCGCATTCGCGCCGAGGGCCGCTACAAGGGCGGGCAGAAGCTGATGGACGACGCCGGCAAGATCCTCACCCCC
Organism: Alphaproteobacteria bacterium; assembly: GCA_021325525.1. Taxonomy (GTDB): domain Bacteria; phylum Pseudomonadota; class Alphaproteobacteria; order ATCC43930; family CGMCC-115725; genus URHD0088. Next base: position 32,551 of record JAJPHB010000112.1, on the reverse strand, counting down.
GCGGGCGGCCGTGTCAGCATCACCGACGGTCCCTATGCCGAGAGCAAGGAGCTGCTCGGCGGCTTCTACATCATCAGCGCCAAGGATTATGACGACGCGTGCCAGGTGGCCGAAACCTCGCCGCATCTCAGCTATGGCGGACGCATCGAGGTCCGCCAGATTCACGAGCTGTGACGGCAATGGCCGAGGCGGACGCGCTGGCGGGCGAGCTCTTCCGGCGCGAGGCCGGGAAGATCGCGGCCTGGCTCGCGCGTCTCCTCGGCCCGTCGCGGCTCGATTTGATCGAGGACGCGGTCCAGGACGCCTTCGCCGCGGCCTTGGCGCGCTGGCCCGATGACGGCGTGCCGGCGCGCCCTTCGGGCTGGCTCGCGACGGCGGCGCGCAACCGGGCGCTCGACCGCCTGAAGCGCGAAGCGCGAAACGCGCCTTTCGACGACGACGCGGCCTGGCGCCTCGGCTTCGCCGATCCCGAGGAGACGGGGAAACTCGACGACACGCTCGCCCTCATGTTCGTCGCCTGCCATCCGGCGCTGGAGCGCGAGGAGCAGACCATGCTGGTGCTGAAGACGGTCTGCGGCTTCGGCGTCAAGGAGATCGCGCGCGCCTATCTCTCGACGGAAGAAGCGGTGACGCAGCGCCTCGTCCGCGCCAAGCGCAAGATCAAGGGCCTCGGCCTCGCCTTCGCGATACCGGAGGGACCAGAGCTCGCGGCGCGGCTGCCGGCCCTCATCGCCGCCATCTATCTCCTCTTCAACAGCGGCTATACCGCGGGCGAAGGCGAGGCGCTGCTGCGGCGCGAGCTCTGCGCCGAGGCGCTGCGCCTTGCCGGCTTGCTGACGGAGCACTGCGCGACGGCGACCGGCGAGGCGCATGCGCTCGCGGCCCTCATCGCCTTTCACCATGCGCGCGCTGGCGCGCGCACCAATGGAGAGGGCGCGCTCATCCTCCTCGCCGACCAGGATCGCGAAGCTTGGGACCGCACCCTCATCGCCCGCGGCTTCGCCCATCTCGAAGCGGCGATGGCCGCGCCGGCGCTCACTCCCTTGCACCTCGAAGCCGCCATCGCCGGCACCCATGCGGCGGCGCCTTCTTTCGAGGCGACGGACTGGCGCATGCTGGCCCATTATTACGCCGCGCTCGAGGAGCTGAAGCCGACACCGGTCGTGCGCCTCAACGCCGCCGTCGCTTTCGCGCAAGCCGAGGGGCCGGCGGCGGGCCTTGCCAGGCTCGACGCGCTCGCCGGCGCGCGCAAGCTCGCGCGCTATGCGCTCTATCACGCGGCGCGCGGCAGCCTCTTGCAGAAGCTCGGCCGCGGCGCCGAGGCGGCCGAGGCCTTCACCGCGGCGCTCGCCTGCCCGATCACCGAGCCCGAGCGGGCGCATCTCGAACGCGAGCGCGCGGCCTGCACGGCGGCGAGGGGTCAGGTGAACTCGACCGCCGAGATCAGCATGTCGATCGTCTCGCCATTCCCGGAAAGCGGCAAGACCAGCGCCTCGTAGCGCCACGCCCGGCCGTTCGCGCGCTGGCGGTCGCGGCGGCGGACTTCCGGCGCGCGATGCTCCACCACCGCGACGAAATGCTCCCGCACAGCCGCGCGATGGGTGCGGTCGGGCAAGGCGTCGAGCTCCTTGCCGGTGAGGTCGAAGCCGAGCCGCTCGGCCAATTCCGTCGCATGCACGCGGTATCGGAAGCGCAGCGGCTCGTAGAGGACGCTGACGAGCGACAGTTTGCCGAGAATGTAGCCGAGATCGACCGGGTCGAAATCGCGCCGGGAGGGGAAGGCGCGTTCGCCGCGCCAAGCGTGCCAATCCTGGTAGAGCCGCTGCAAGCGCGGCGTCCGGATGTCGAGCACGGAGTTCCCCCCACGGTATTACGCCGCCCATCTCTACGCGAAAATGGGCGTAATATCCAGGAGAAATTCTCGTATTAAGAGAGGCGCGGAATCGCGAAAGGCGTCGGGTCGAGGAATCGCGCGACCGCGTTGCGCAGCAGCCGCGCCACGTTGTTGTCGTAGCCGCGATGGGCGAGGCTGGCGATGAAGGCGATCGAGCCGGTGGCGAAGACCGCGCCGCCGCTCGGCGTTTCGAAGAAGACCATATCGGCGCGGATGCGCGCATTCGTCGTGCCGTCGACGCCGCGCCGGTTCGACAGCAGCTCCTCGTTGACGAGAAGGAAGCTGTTGGAGTGGCCTTCGGAGGAGGCGAGAATGAGAGCGTGCGGCGGCGAGCCGAGCGCGGCGTCGTAGCAGTCGATTTCGAGCCCGGCCGCGCCATCGCCCCAGGCGCCGAAATCGCCGATGATCTCGTCCTCAATGCCGGCGAAGAGGAAGGCGGCGCGCGGGTCGCGCGAGGCGGCGGTGCGGCGGTAATAGCTCGAGGCGTCGAAGCCCTGGGCGATGAAGCCGACGCCGAACACGGCGTTGGGCGGTCGGCCGAGCCGCCGCCACAGCCCGCCATATTCACCCGTCGCGTGGTAATACTCGCCCGGCGCCTCGGCCCAAGCGCGCGTGCCGTCCTCGGCGCGGCGCAGTTCGATCATTCCTGGATGCGCCGGGTCGGCCGTGACGCGCCAATAGAAGCCGTTGCCGCCGAGATAGGCAAAGCGCCCGCCGCCGCCGAGATAGGCTTGGAGCGCCTCCAGCATTTCGAGCGTGTGGTATTCGGGATGGCTCGAGGAGAGGACGGCGCGGTAGGGGGCGAGCAGCGCCGCTCCCTGCTCGTGCAGGTCGTGGTCGCTGACGACGTCATAGGCGATTCCGGCCGCATCGAGCCAGTCGATGAGGCAGAGATCCATCGAGAAGTTCCAGAACCGCCCGGTCGGCCGCATGTTGAAGAGCGGCCGCCGCGACGAGGCGTGCGCGATGCCCGAGCCGTCCGGATGCACGTCGTAAGTCGAGCCGCCGAGCTCGGGATGCTCGGCGAGGAGAATGTCGGTCATGTCGACCGTCGGCAGCGCGCCCATGCTGAGCTCGTAGGGGCCGGGCGTCATGCGGCGCCGGTAATTCGCGTAGGCGAGATAGGTCATCGTCGACGCGAGGACGGCGAGGCGCGCGCCGCTGCCGCCGGGCGGCGGCGAGACGATGAAGCCGACATGGAAGGGCGGCCCCGAGGGCGCTTCGAGCTTCACCGCGTAGAAGCCGCTGCGCAGATCCTCCGGCAGGCGGAAGGCGAGGCTCTCCTCCCAGCCGGCATCGTAGAGATCGTCGGAATGGAAGTGGATCGCGGCGTAATGCGCCGGCTTCTGACGCCAATCCTGGACGGAGCCGTCCCAGAGCGAGCCCGTGACCGCCCGTTTCGGGGCGTTGACCGTGACGCCATCGAGCGCGTCGCTCGCGACCGCGGCGATGCGCCGCGTGCCGATGCCGACGGCGAAATCCCATGCCGCTGCAACCGTGCCCGAGCGCAGGCGCGGCGCTTCGAGCTTGCCGTCGAAATGCCGCGCGGTGCGGCCGGGCGCGAGGCGCTCGGCGGCGAAAAGAAGCGGACCCTGCGGCACGATGCCTGCGGGAAGCGCTCCCGTCGCTTCGCCGGCGCGGTCGGCATGGAAGCCGGGGAGCGGCGTGCTCGAGACGAAGCCATGGCCCGTCGCCGGATCATAGCGCGCTTCGACGCGGTGCCAGGCCTTCTCGCGCAGCCGGCGGCCCGCCGACAGCGCGCCGTCGCCGGCGAGGAGCGCCGCGGCGCCGCTCTCGTCGAGGGCGAGGCGCAGCCTGCCGAGGGCCATCAGGATCTGGACGCGCCCGCCGAGGCAGCCCGGCCAGACCAGCAGCTCGATCTCGACCGATCCCAGCGGCGGCAGCCTCTCGACGATGGCATAGGAGCCGGCATCGGTATATTGCTCGCGCCCCTCATGCTCGCCGTCGATGGCGGTCGCGATCGGCTCCTCCTTGAGGCCCGGCCCCTTGGGACCGGTCTCGCCGCAGATAAGGCGCACGAGCCCGGCCCGGTAGCGCCGCGCCGGGTGGAGGACGCTGACGCGCACCGTCACGCGCTCGCCGGGGCGCGCCGTCAGCGCGTCGACATAGCCGATGACGCCGGGCGTCTCGGCGATCGCGCTCACGGCAGGTCGAGTTCGCTGCCGGCGAGGGCCCGCCAGCGCCGGCGAAAGGCCGCCCATTGCCCGGCTTCGAGGCTGTCGAAGACCTCGTCGAGGAAGAGGCGCGGCGGCTTGCGGTCGGGCTGGCGCTCGCCCAGCACCCAGCGCCCGCCGCCGATGGCGATGAGGATGAGGTTCTGGCAATTCTCGGCCCGGTACATGACGTCGAGCAGCGCCTGAAGCGCGGCGCTGTGCCGTCCGAAGGGGCGCGTGCGGTATTCGGCGGCGAGGTCGCGCCGCGATGGATCGATGAGCGGCTCGATCACGCCGCCTCGACGGCGATGCCGATCGTCGCGGCGGCCGCCACGATCTCGCGCCAGGTCGTCTCGTCGATGGTGATGCCCCTCGCCATGCGCTCGGCGCGGGCGATACGCTCCGGTTCGCCGGGAACGAGGACAGGGAGGGCGGGATCGATGGCCGGCGCCGATTTTGCCCAGGCGATGAGGGCGTCGATCTCGGCCTCGATGAAGGCGCGCGCGGCGAGGCGCTCGGGGTCGAGGACGACGCTGAGCGCGGCGTTGAGAATGCCGCGGTCGCGCGGATTCTTCGGCTGGATGGTGCCGGCTCCGCAGATCGCGCCCGCCAGCAGCTCGGCGACGAGGGCGAGGCCGTAGCCCTTGTGCTCGCCGAAGGGGAGGACGGCGCCGACGGCACCGCCCGGGCCATGGCCGTAGATGACGCCGGGATCGGTCGTCGGCCGGCCGGCCTCGTCGATGAGCGCGCCTTCGACGACGCGCTTGCCCTCGTTGTGGGCGACGCGCACCTTGCCGAGCGCGATCCGGCTCGTCGCGAAATCGAGAATGACGGGGGCCGTCGTCGCGGTGCCGGGCACGGCGATGCAGATGGGGTTGGTCGAAAGCCGGCCCTCGCGGCCGCGGAAGGGCGCCACGAGCGGCCGCCCGGAATTGCCGTTGACGAATTGGACCGAGACGAGGCCCGCCTTCGCCGCCATCTCGCCATAGGTGCCGACGCGGCCGATATGGTGGGTGTTGCGGAGCGCGTGCACGGCGACGCCATGCCGCTTCGCGGCGCCGATCGCCCATTCCATGGCGGCGCCCGCGATCACCTGGCCGTAGCCGCCGCGCCCGTCCCAGACGGCGAAATTCGCCGTCTCGCTGACGATCTCCGGCGCCTGGTTCGGCCGCAGCGTGCCCGCCTTGAGATTGCGGAAATAGGCGGGCAGCATGCCGACGCCGTGGCTGTCATGCCCGGCGAGATTGGCCTCGACGAGGTGGTCGGCGACGATCTCGGCCTCGCTCTCGGCGCTGCCGGCTTCGCCCAGCAGGCGCCGGACGAGGGCGCGCAGTTTCTCATGATCGATCTTCATGGCCGAGAGCCTGTCGCGCCGCGCGGGCCGCCGTCAAGCCGCAAGGACGGTGACGACGGACCCGCGCCCGGCTGTCGGAAAATTTGACAGTTTCAACGCGGCGCTCGGTGGATCGTCCGATAAGAGTCTCATTTCGCGTCGTTTCGCCTTCTGGCACGAGATTTGCATACAGAACGATGGAGATACAAGATGCGGGTTCATCGCCCTTGCGATTGTTTTCGAGCGAGTTAGAGGGGAGAGACTCTATGCGGGTTGCTGACTGCCTGAAGATTGCGGTGGTGGCGGCGTTGGTCACGATGCCTTTCAGCACCGCTTTTGCCGTCACGGTCACCAGTACGAATCCCGATTGGCTGCTGGTGACTGGCAGTGTCGGGGCGAATACGGGCATCTTTGCTCTCCCCGCTACCATCCCGGGTTGCGGGAGCGAGAACGAGCCGAATTGCGAGCCGACCGGCAATTTCGTCTTCAGCCAGTCGCTCAAGATTGCTGGGCCCAGCTTCTACACGATCACCGACAGCGATGGTGGCGCCGCCACCGTGAGCGACATCATCACCATCGCCAATTCGGGTCCGGGGGGAACGGGAGTCATCCAGTTTTTCTCTGATCCGAACGTGCCGACCCTCCCGACCGGGTTCGCCTCCCTCGGGGCCCTGTGCGATGAAGGCTCCGCCGGCTGCTCGGGACTTTTCACTGTCACGACCAGCGACAACACGGTCGTGACTGTCGAGCCGGCGAGCGACTCTGAGAGCTTTTTCAATCCTTTCGGGTTCAGCTTCGATTCGAGCGACCAGATCAGGTTTACGGGGGTGACCACGATCGCGGCGGTTCCGGAACCCTCGTCGCTGGCGCTCCTTCTCGCCGGGTTGGCCGGGCTCGGCTACGGCGTTCGCCGTCGCGCTCGCCGCCAAGTCTGAAGACCCAGGCGTTCGTCGCCATTGCCGGGCTCGTGCCGGCGATGGCGACGTGCCGCGCAGAGGTGAACAGGTGGAAGCGCGGAATGAACCGCGCGCCACAATCGCGCGCCACCTGCGCCGGAGTGTGACCCGTCTCGGCGGCAGCGGCGTTTCCGCAGGCGACCGTGCGGAGACTTACTTCCGCCCAGCGACAGGGAGATGAGGCAGAGTGCCGCCTCCGGGCCTCACGGCACGAGGACGGCGGCGCCTTCGATCTGGCCCTGGCGCAGCCTTGCCAGCGCCGTCTCGGCGGCCGTCAATGGAAACGTCTGCGTCTGCGTGACGACCGGCACTTCGGGCGCCAGCGCCAGGAATTCCTCGGCGTCGCGCCGCGTCAGATTGGCGACGGAGCGAAGGACGCGCTCCTCCCAGAGGAGGCGGTAGGGGAAGGCGGGGATATCGCTCATATGGATGCCGGCGCAGATGACGGCGCCGCCGGGCGCCGTGCTGTGCAAGGCGGCCGGCACGAGCGCGCCGACCGGGGCGAAGATGAGCGCCGCATCGAGCGGTTCGGGCGACGCCTCGTCCGAGCCGCCGGCCCAGGCGGCGCCGAGGCCTTGGGCGAAGCGCTGCGCCGCCGCGTCGCCCGGCCGCGTGAAGGCGAAGACGCGCCGGCCCTGATGGCGCGCCACCTGGGCCACGATATGCGCCGCCGCTCCGAAGCCGTAGAGGCCGAGCCGCTCGGCATCCCCCGCCATGCCCAGCGCCCGGTAGCCGATGAGGCCGGCGCAGAGGAGCGGCGCCGCCGCGACATCGTCATAGGCTTCCGGCAGGGCGAAGCAGAAGCGCTCGTCGGCGCAGGCGCGCTCGGCATAGCCGCCATCGATCTGGTAGCCGGTGAAGCGGGCCTCGGGGCAGAGGTTCTCGCGTCCGGATCGGCAATAGGCGCAGGTGCCGCAGGTCCAGCCGAGCCAGGGCACGCCGACCCGCGCGCCGAGGGGAAAGCGCTCGGCACCGGGTCCCCGCGCGATCACCGTGCCGACGATCTCGTGGCCGGGAACGAGATGCGGCTTGGGGCGGGGCAACTCGCCGTCGACGACATGGAGGTCGGTGCGGCAGACGGCGCAGGCATGGATGCGGATCGCGATCTGACCCGGCCCCGGCGTCGGGTCCGGGACCTCCGACGCGGCCAGCGGTCGCCCCGCCGCTTCGAGGACCATGGCGCGCATGGGTTCACCTCGGGCTTCTCGCGCCGAGACTAGCACCGCTCCGCCCCGGGATTGAACCCCCACCGCGGCAGTCGGTCCCATGGCCGCCGGCGCCGCGGCGTCCTAAACTTCGCGCGCGAGGGAGCGGGCGGCATCATGCACCATGAGAGATTCTTCAAGGAGCGGCTCGACGCCTTGCGCGCCGAAGGCCACTACCGCGTCTTTGCCGATCTGGAGCGCCGCGCCGGGCGCTTCCCCGTCGCCTACGACCATCGGCGCGGCGAGGAGGTCGCGGTCTGGTGCTCCAACGACTATCTCGGCATGGGCCAGCATCCCGCGGTGCTGCGCGCCATGGAGGAGGCGCTGCGCGGGGTCGGGGCGGGCGCCGGCGGCACGCGCAACATCTCGGGGACGAGCCACTATCACGTCCTGCTCGAGGCCGAGCTTGCCGATCTCCACGGCAAGGAGGCGGCGCTTCTCTTCAGCTCGGGATATGTCGCGAACGAGACGACGCTGGCGACGCTCGCCGCGCAATTGCCGGGCTGCATCGTCTATTCCGATGCGCTGAACCACGCCTCGATGATCGCCGGCATCCGCAACAGCCGCGCCGAGAAGCGCATCTTCCGCCACAACGATCCCGCCGATCTGGAGCGCCTCCTCGCCGAGTCCGACCCGCGCCGGCCGAAGCTCGTCTGCTTCGAATCGGTCTATTCGATGGACGGCGACATCGCGCCCATCGCCGCGCTGTGTGACGTCGCCGAGCGCTTCGGCGCCATCACCTATCTCGACGAGGTGCACGCCGTCGGCCTCTACGGCGCGCGCGGCGGCGGCATCGCCGAGCGCGACGGCGTCATGCACCGCCTCGCCCTCATCCAGGGGACGCTCGCGAAGGGCTTCGGCGTCATGGGCGGCTACGTCGCCGGCAGCGCCCTCCTCATCGACTTCATCCGCAGCTTCGCGCCGGGTTTCATCTTCACGACCGCCCTGCCGCCGGTCATCGCCGCGGGCGCCCTCGCCAGCATCCGCCATCTGAAGGCGAGCGGGGCGGAGCGGGCGCGGCAGCAGGAGCGCGCCGCGACGCTGAAGCGCCGCCTCGCCGAGGCCGGCCTGCCGGTCATGCCTTCGCCGAGCCATATCGTTCCGGTCTTCGTCGGCGACGCCGCGCAGTGCAAGCGCTGCTGCGACCTCCTCCTCGAGCGCCATCGCATTTACGTCCAGCCGATCAACTACCCGACCGTGCCGCGCTGCAGCGAGAGGCTGCGCCTCACCCCGACGCCGCAGCACGAGGATGCGGATATCGACCGCCTCGTCGCCGCCCTTGCTGATGTCTGGGCGCGGCTCGCTCTGCGGCGCGCGGCGGCATAATACAACCGGGACTTGTTGTCCTTCTCAGTTTATTAACGACTCGCGGGTATCCTCCCTGTTCTGCATGAAAGGCGCAGTCGAGGACTCCGCGTGTCGTCTGGTCGCGCGTTGCGGATCGCAGCCGATCGCCTGGCGCCGCTGACCTGGCGGCGGTCATGGGCCCTCTTCGCCGGCGCGGCGCTCGCCGCCCTCGGCGTCCTCGCCGTTGCCGCCTGGATGATCACCGACGCCCGGCGCGTCGTCTGGGACCATGCGGTGCAGTCCTCGGAGAATCTCCTCGGCGCTCTCGATCACGATATCGAGCGCAACATCGAGCTCTACGATCTCTCCCTGCAATCCGTCATCGACGGGCTGCGCCTGCCGGACATCTGGAAAGTGAGCGCGCCGATGCGCCGGCATGTGCTGTTCGACCGCTCCTCGACCGCGCGGGATCTGGGAGCGATCCTCGTGCTCGACGCGCGCGGCCGGATCATCCTCGATTCCGAAAGCGAGACTCCGCCCGATATCGATCTCAGCGATCGCGCCTATTTCACCGTCCATCGCGACCGCCCCGATATCGGCCTCTATATCAGCCCCCCCTTCAAGGGCCGCCTCTCCGGCAAATGGTCGATCGCCTTCAGCCGCCGCGTCGATGACGCGGCGGGGCGCTTTGCCGGCGTCGCCGTCGGCACCATGCGCCTCACCTTGTTTCAGCGGCTGTTCGCGACGGTCGATCCGGGGCCGGGCGGGGTCGTCGCCATTCTCTGCACCGACGGCACGATGATCGTGCGCAAGCCCTTCCGCGACAGCGACATCGGACGCGACCTGTCGCGCTCGCCCGTCTTCCGCCAATTCACCCGTCAGCGCGCCGGCCATGTCGAGAGCGTGTCGCTCATCGACGGCACGCGCCGCCTCTACGTCTACAGCCAGGTCGGCCGCCTCCCGTTCATGCTGTCGGTCGGCGTCGCCTCCGACGCGGTGCTGTCCGATTGGCGGCAGAAGGCGACGATTCTCGGCATCGCCGTTCTCGGCTTGGCGGCGCTCGCCGCCGGGCTCGGCATCCGGCTCGTCTCGGAGCTGCGCCGGCGCGGCGAGGCCGAGCGCACGGCCCTCGAGAGCGAGCGACGGCTGCGCGAGAAATCCTCGATCCTCGAAGTCACGCTCGAAAACATGGATCAGGGCTTGCTCCTCGTCGCCGCCGACCGCACCGTTCCGGTCTGCAACCGCCGCGCCATCGAGCTGCTGGATTTGCCGCCGGAGCTGATGGCGAGGCAGCCGCAATTCGACGCCATCCTCGACCACCAGTTCCGCAGCGGCGAGTTCCAGTGGACCGAGGCCGAGTTCCGCGCCTGGGTCAAAGCGGGCGGCATCGCCACCGAGCATCAGATCTACGAGCGGCGGCGCCCGAACGGCACGGTTCTCGAGATCCGAACCGTGCCGCTCGCCGATGGCAGCGCCGTCCGCACCTATACCGACGTGACGCAGCGCAAGCTGGCCGAAGCCGATCTCGCCGCGGCGAAACTCCAGGCCGAGCGGGCGGCGGCCGATGCCGAGCGGGCGCGCGAGCATGCCGAGGCCGCCAACCGCAGCAAGAGCGAGTTTCTCGCCAATATGAGCCATGAGCTGCGCACGCCCCTCAATGCCGTCATGGGCTTCTCGGAGGTCATCCGCGACGCCATCATGGGCCCGGTCGACGCGCGCTACCGCAACTACGCGCGCGACATCTACAATGCGGGCCGGCATCTCCTCAGCCTCATCAACGACGTGCTCGACCTGTCGAAGATCGAGGTGGGGCGGCTCGAGCTTCACGAAGAGGTCGTCGACGTCGCCGCCATCATCGCCGATTGCGAGCGCATCATCGCGGCGCGGGCGCGCGAGGCGGGGCTGCACGTTGCCGTCGATCTCGCGGCGGACCGGCCGATGCTGCGCGCCGACAAGCTGCGCCTGAAGCAGATCATCCTCAATCTGCTGTCGAACGCCGTGAAGTTCACGCCGCCGGGCGGCCGCGTCACCATCTCGGCGCGGAGCCGCGCCAACGGCGAATTCGCCCTCGCCGTCGCCGATACCGGGATCGGCATGAAGCCCGAGGAGGTTCCGCTCGCCCTCGAACCCTTCCGCCAGATCGACAGCGCCTTCAACCGCCGCTATGAGGGCACGGGGCTCGGCCTGCCGCTCGTCCAGCGCCTCGCCGCCCTCCATGGCGGCAGCCTCGCCATTGACACGGCACCCGAAGCCGGAACCACGGTCACCATCACCCTGCCGGCCAAACGCTGCATCCGCGAGGTCGCGTGAGGAGCAGGGCACGCTACCGACAGGCGATTTCCAGCGCACGCCGTCATGGCGAGCGCAGCGACGCCATCCAGTGCCGTGCCGAAGAGTCTGGGGCGCCGCGTCGCGCCGCTTCTCGCGACGACGGAAGAAACGGTCCGGCACCCCGGTCGAAGACGGCAGGTGAAGCGGCGCTGCGGCTTTGCTAGGCTCGGCGCCTTTCGCAACCGGAGGGTAGGGCATGGCGCGCATCGCCGTCGGCGGCTTTCAGCACGAGACCAACACCTTCGCGCCGCAGAAGGCGACATGGGAGGATTTCGCCCGCGCCGATGCCTGGCCGCCCTTCCTGCGCGGCGCCCAGATGATCGCCGGCGTCGCCGGCTACAACATTCCGGTCGCCGGCGCGATCGAGACGCTGCGGGCAAAGGGGCACGAGATCGTGCCGCTCTGCTGGTGCTCGGCGCCGCCCAGCTCCTATGTCGAGGAGGCCGCCTACGAGAAGGTGGCGGGGTGGATGATCGAGGATCTGCGCGAGAAGGGTCCCTTCGACGGCATCTATCTCGACCTTCACGGCGCCATGGTGGCCGAGCATCTGGAGGACGGCGAGGGCGAGCTCATGCGCCGCATCCGGAGCGTCGCCGGCGAGCGCGTCCCGCTCGTCGCCAGCCTCGACTACCACACCAACATGACGCGGGCGATGGTCGAGGCGGCGACCGCGATGGTGGGGTATCGCACGTATCCGCATGTCGATATGGCGGCGACGGGGAGCCGCGCCGCGGCGCTCCTCGACCGCCTCCTGCGCGAGAGGCGGCCGCTCCACAAGGCCTATCGCCAGATCGATTTCCTCATTCCGTTGGTCTGGCAATGCACGCTGCTCGATCCGGCGCAGAGCATCTTCCGCCTCGTCGAGGAGCTGGAGCGTGGCAGCGACGCCGCCGGCGCGCCCGGCGCCTCGCACAATCAGGGCATCGTCAGCGTCACCCATACGCCGGGCTTCCCGCCCGCCGATATCGCCGAATGCGGCCCGGCGCTCGTCGTCTACGGCTACGACAAGGCGGCGGCCGAAGCCGCGGCCGACCGCCTCGCCGCCGCCATCAGCGCGCGCGAGGCGGAGTTCGCGGGCAAGCTCTGGCAGCCGGAGGAGGCGGTGGCGGAGGCGCTTCGCCTCGCGCGCGGAACGGCGAAGCCGGTCATTCTCGCCGACGTCCAGGACAATCCCGGCACGGGCGGCACCTCGGACACGGTCGGCCTGCTGCGCGCCCTCATGGCGCAGCGGGCGAGGGGCGCCGTCATCGGCATGATCGTTGATCCCGAAGCGGCCGAGGCGGCGACGACGGCCGGCGAGGGCGCGATCCTCAAGCGCGGCATCGGCGCCGTCCTCGGCTTCGCCGGCGAGAGGCCCGTCGAGGCGGAATGGCGTGTCGAGCGGCTCGGCAGCGGCAATTTCACCGGGACGGGGCCCTTCTATGGCGGCGCCAAATTCCAGATCGGGCCGATGGCGCTGCTCCGCGACCCCGCAAGCGGCGTCGGCGTCGTCCTCGCCGCAAAGCGTGTCCAGGCGGCCGACCAGGAGATGTTCCGCCATGTCGGCGTCGAGCCGGCGCGGACGCCGATCCTCGCCCTCAAATCGACGGTGCATTTCCGCGCCGATTTCCAGCCCATCGCCGCCGCGATCCTGACGGTCGAGGCGCCGGGCGCGCACATCACTGACCCCGCGGCGTTTCCCTACCGGCGCCTTCGCCGCGGCATCCGGCTGCGGCCGAAGGGTCCGGCGCGCTGAGCGCCGGGTTGCGGGGCGATCCGCCCCTCTGAACCGCGCTCGCCTTCCTCTCCTGGCGCTCGCGCCCATGCAGCCAATGCGGGCGACGCCGCTCGATCCGGTCGAGGAGGCGGTCGCGCGCCCGCCGCAGCGGGGCGATGTCCTCGGCGAGGAGGATGAGACCCAGCGGCAGCATCCAGAGGCCGAAGAATGGGAGCAGGCTGAGCAGGCTGCCGCCGATCAGCAGAATGCCGGCGGGTATCCGCAGCCAGCGCGAGGAGGGCCGCCGCAGCCAGCGGACGGTCCGCCGCAAGCGCCTCGGCAGCCTTCTCATGAGCCCTTCGAGCCGCCGCTCGCGCTGCCGCGTGGCGGCCGCGGACGCCGGCATAGCGTCACGGCGCTTGCGGCCGATGGCTGCGGGGCCGAGATCGGGTCGCGCCGTCATCGCGGCGAGCTCCGCCGCGCCGCGGCCGGCATCATCCGCCGGAGAGGCGCCGTCGATCGCCCGCCGAGCCTTTCGCTTTCCCGGCAGACTCCGTCGCCGAGCGCCATGCGGATGAGGACGAGCATCTCGATCTCGCCGTCATCAATGCGCCGGTCCGCCGCGGCGACACGCTCGCCGGCCTCGATGACGAGGCGCGCCGGCGGGCGGCCGGCGAGCCGGCCGAGGCTGCCGAGCGCCGCCTCGACGCCGCTGTCCTCCTCGATCTGGCGGAGGCGGCACGCGAAGGCGTCGAGGATGTCGGCGCGCGTGAACACCGACAGGAACCCGTTGCGGTCGAGGAAGTCGAGCATCTCGCCACGCTCGACCGGCTCGACGCGGCCATCGGCGCCTGCGATCAGCGCCGCCGCGGTGACCGCCGCGTCGAGCAGCTCGTCTTCGCGGTCGTCCCGGTAGGCGGCGGTGATCTCGTCCGCCATCATGCCGAGACGGTTGCCGGTGTTGCGGTTTCGCATGCATGCTCCTCTCTCTCGCGCCGTGGCGCGCCGGAGGAGCTGGCTCGGTCTGTCGGGGGATGTCGAGCGGATCGCCGGCCCCGCGACGTCGACCGGTCCGAGCGCGCACCGGCGCAAGGGACACGGGAGATCCGACATCGCGAGGTTGACCGGCACCATGCCGGCGTCCTCGCCAGAGGGGCCCGGATCAATCGTTAGGGCAGAGATGGCGAAGGCGGTCGGGCTTTCAAGAGGCGCCGGCCGCGAATTGCGTGCGGGCTGCTTCGACCGGCCTCAGGTTTCCTTGCGCAGGCGCTTCAGGAAGGCGGCGATCTCGTGCGGCTGCACGATCGCGGCGCGGACCAGCTCGTCGAACTGGCGCGACATCATGCGGATATGCTCGATGCCGTTGAGGACGAGATAGCTGTTGCCGAGATAGATCGCCGTGCGCAGCGGTCCGAAGACGGTGAAGGGCACCGAATAGGTGCGGCGCAGATCGTAGAGGAAGAGCCGGTAGCCGGGGTAGAGCTCCTCGCAGAGCGCGATCATCTGGTCGAGCTGGGCGCGCCGCAGCGCGACGCGCAGCCCCGCCCATTGCCCCTCGCCGCGGGCGAAGGAGGTCAGCGCCTGCAGCGCGGCGCAGGCCTCCATGTCGGTATCCGGCCGGCGCAGATAGGCGAGGCGCGCCTGCGCCTTCTCGACCGTCTGCTCCGGCGCGACGGAGAGCGAGGCGCCGTATTCGAAATGGATGACCTCCTCGGTCTTGAGGAAGTCGGGGAAGCTCATGGGAACCGTGCGGACCTTGTAGCCCGCCGCCTCGTCGTACCAGCGCAGGAGCCGGGCATCGACCGGCGAATGGGCGTCGCGCTCGATCTTCAGCATGGCTTCGATGAGCTCGGCGCCCACCTCCTCGCGCTGCGTCAGGCCGAGCAGCCAGTCCACCGAGACCCGGCATCCCGCCGAGATCGCGGCCAGCGTCTCGGCGCGCGGCAGGCGGTCGTTCCGCGGCGCCAGGAGCTGCGACAAGGTCGAGCGGTCGAGGCCGATCTTGCGGGCGAAGGCGCCGCGGCCGAGGCCGGTGCGCTCGATGACGCGAAGGAGCCGGTCGCGAAAGGTGGGAAGCGCCGCCGCTCGGTTCATACTCTGCTCGCTCGATGCCTATTCTCCGCATATGGTGATTTTTATCACCAAAAGATCATTGGACGCCAGAGATGCCACCAAAGCGATACATACCGCACGTTGCGCGGCAACGCTCCGCCGCGTATGTACGATTGGGGGCGGCGGCCGGGCGCCGCCCGGGTCGGGGATGGGCACGTGCGGGAATCGGAAGCGCGGAAGGCCATCGAATGGCCGACCGTCGCGCTCGCGGCGGCGATTTACGCAGCATGGGCGGCGCTGACCTTGCTGCATCAGCGCCTGCCCGCCTCGATCGTCGCGGCGCTCGGCGCCTGGCTCGTCGCTTGGCACTCCTCCTTGCAGCACGAGATCATTCATGGCCATCCGACGCGCTGGCGCCGCGTCAATGACGCTCTCGGACGGCCGCCGCTCGCCCTCTGGCTCTCCTTCGACCATTACCGCGCGACACATCTCCAGCATCACCGCGACGATGATCTCACCGATCCCCTCGCCGACCCGGAATCGCGCTATCTGACGGCGGCGGCATGGGCGCGGCTGCGCCCCTGGGCGCGCGCTCTCATCGGCGCGCAGACGACGCTCCTCGGACGCCTTCTCCTCGGACCTGCCTGCTGCGTCTTCCAGATGGTTCGCGCCGAGGCGCGTGCGATCCTCGCCGGCGACGGCGCGCGGGCACGGCTCTGGGCGCGGCATACGGCCGCCGTGGCGCTCGTCCTCCTATGGGTCGTCGGAGTATGCGGGATCGATCCCTGGTTCTATCTCTTCGCCATCGTCTATCCCGCGACCTCGCTGATGCTCCTGCGCTCCTTCGCCGAGCATCGGGCCGCCGCTGCGGTCCGGCAGCGCACAGCGATCGTCGAGAACGCCGCCATTCTCGGCCTCCTCTTCCTCTTCAACAATCTGCACGCCGCGCATCACGAGCGGCCGGCGCTGCCCTGGTACGCGCTGCCGCGCTGGTACCGCCGCAACCGGGCACGCCTCCTTCGCGAGAATGGCGGGCTCGTCTACGATGGCTATCGCGACATCGCGCGCCGGTTCCTTCTCAAGCCGCACGACGCGCCGGTCCACCCCATCGCCGCTGCAGCGGCCTGACCCCTCACCCTGCCCTCTCCTCCAGTTGCGAAGCATTCGCGAGGCATCGCCGAGCCTTACCCGGAGCTGGGTGAGGGGGTGCGTCGCAAGATCGATGCAAAGACGAAAAAACGAAATTTCTGGAGCGAGCGAAATTGCCGCAAAGTTTAACCGCCTTTTGCGACGGCAAGAACTTTCGGTCCCTCGAATAGGGACCGCGCATGACAAAGATGTAATCTTCCGCCCGGGTATGTTTCTCGAGATCGGCCAGTAGAACGACTCACAAACATCACCTGGAGTATCCAATGCGTATTCGAACGACCCTCCTGGCCGCCACCATCGCCGCGCTGCCGGCGCTCGCCTTCGCCCAGACCGACGGCACGGCGACGGCGCCGAGCGCGACGCCGCCCGCCGCCAGCAGCCCGGCCGCGGCGCCGGACGCCGCGGCGCCGGCGAAGCCCCATCACGACCGCGCGGCCTGGCACAAGCGGCGCGCCGAGATGCATCAGAAGTACCAGCAGCTCAGCTCTGCCGATAAGGCCAAATTCGATGACCTCGCGAAGCAGATCCGCAGCCTGCGCCAGCAGCAGATGCAGCTCCTCGGCATGAGCAAGTCGTAATCTTCGCGAACGAGGCCCGCCTCCGGCGGGCCTCGTTCTTCCGCCGCCTCAGCCGGCCGCGGCGAGGGGGCGTTCCCCGGCGATCGTCGTGCGGTGCATGAGGCGGCGCTGGCCGTCATAGTCGTTGACCGCGTAATGCAGCGTGCAGCGATTGTCCCAGACCGCGAGCGAGCCTTTCGCCCAGCGGAAGCGGCAGGTGAATTCCGGGCGGCTGCAATGGCGGTAGAGGACGTCGAGGAGCGGCCGGCTCTCCGCCTCGCTCATCCCTTCGAGGCGCGTCGTGTAGATGGGATTGACGAAGAGCGCCTTGCGCCCGCTCTCGGGATGGAGGCGGACGATGGGATGCGCCGTCTCGCGATCGGCCTCGGGATTGCCGCGCTCGATGGCGATCGACCGGCTCGTGCGCAAATCCTTGGGGATGCCGCCTTGCCCGTAGGGCTTGCCGCTGTGCATGGCGCGGAGCGGACCCAAGAGGCGCTTCATCCCGTCGGAGAGCGCCTCATAGGCCTCGTACATATTGGCCCACAGCGTGTCGCCGCCATGGCTCGGCGTCTCGCGGGCGTAGAGGACCGAGCCCATCGGCGGCTCTTCGAGGAAGCTGAAATCGGAATGCCAAGCATTGCCGAAGGTACTGATTTTCTGCTCGTCCGCCTCCTTCAGCACGGCGATGATGTCCGGATACTCGGCCATGTGCTTCACATAAGGCACGCGCGAGAGCGGCCCGAAGAGGCGGCTGAAGGCGAGATGCTGCTCAGGCGTCAGATCCTGGCCGCGGAAGAAGATGACGAGATGCCGGGTGAGGGCCTCGCGGATGCGCGCTGCGGCGCCCTCCGGCAGCGGCCGCGCCAGATCGAGGCCGGCGATCTCGGCGCCGAGCGAGCCGGCGAGCGGCTTGATCTCGAAGGGTCCTTGCGGCATGGCGGCTCCTTGCCGACGGCGGGAGAGTCGATAGTGAGGCGCCAGCGGCGCGCGCGTCAATCGGGCGCGCTTCGCTGCGCGCCGAATTTGGCGAGCAGCATGGGGGTCGAAATCCAGCACTCGTAGCGCTCCTTGCGCGGCGGGCGCCCGCGCACGCTGCGCGGATTGAAGGCCCAGGCGAGGGCGAAGAGCCAGCAATCGTCGATACGGCGCTGCCAGCGACGGGCGGCGCCGCGATCCTCGAAGGGCACGGGCTCGAAGGAGGAGGCGGCGAGGACGCGCATCAGCTTCGCCGCGCTCTGGCCCGGAAAGAGCGTCGGGCGCGCCCGCACCGCGTGGGCCGCCCGCAGCCTCTCCTCGCGCTCGAAGGCCGTTGCCAACTCGCGCAGCGAGAAGCGCAGCCGCCGGCGGATCTCCGCGACCCAGGCGAGGCTGTGGACGCCGGTGAGCGCCGGAACATGTTCGTTCCAGAGATGGAGCTCGGCGATGGGCTCGCCCGCCGCCACCACGATGCCGCCTTCGAGCACGACGGTCTTGTCGGCGCGCTTGACGGCGACGCGGAGGATGCAGCGCGGGTCGCGCGAGAACTCGAAGATGCCATGGCCCCAGCGCGACACGGAATCGAGCCGGCCGACGAGGCGGCGGAGCAGAGTCCAGCCGCCGATCCGGCCGGGCTGCGCGAGCGCTGGCGGCGAGTCCGCGCGATTGGTCGACGACATGGGTCCGGCCTCGACTCCGTGAGAAATCCCCGTCCCATGGAGTGAGGCGCAATTTGCGTGGGCCGTCCAGAGTTTTGGGACGGGCCCTCTCAGTGCTCGACGCCGCGCAGCTCCTCCTTGCGGCGGGCGACGAAGGCGGCGAGCGCCTCGGCGATGCCGGGGTCGAGCGGCGGCGGCTCGTAGGCCGCGAGCGCCGCCTGCCAGATCTGCGTCGCCCGCTGCGTCGCATCGATCTTGCCGGCGAGCTCCCAGGCCTCGTAATTCTGCCAGTTCGAGAGCAGCGGCGTGTAGAACGCCGTCTCGTAGCGCGCCATAGTGTGCGGCGCGCCGAAGAAATGCCCGCCCGTCGGCACGCCGGCGATCGCCTCGAGGCCAGCCGCGATCTCCTCGGCATCGACCGCCACCGGCTGCACCGTCTCGGCCATCATCTGCAGCATCTCGACATCGAGGATGATCTTCTCGAAGGAGGCCGTGAGCCCGCCCTCCATCCAGCCGGCGCCGTGATAGACGAGGTTGGCGTGGCCCATCACCGCCGACCAGATCGACATCTCGGATTCATAGGCGGCCTGCGCGTCGACGACGTTGGCGGCGCAGGAATTGCTGGCCCGGTAGGGAAGATTGTAGAAGCGCGCGAGCTGGCCCGCCGCCAGGGTCGCGCGCGCATTCTCGGGCGTGCCGAAGGCGGGGGCGCCGCTGCGCATGTCGACATTGGAGGTGAAGGCGCCGTAGACGACGGGCGCGCCCGGCCGCACGAGCTGGGTGAGGGCGATGCCGGCGAGCGCCTCGGCGTTCTGCTGGGTCAGCGCGGCGGCGAGCGTCACCGGCGTCATCGCGCCCATGAGGGTGAAGGGCGTCACGACGACCGCCTGCCCGCATTCCGCCATCGCCATGAGCCCGTCGCTCATCGCCCCGTCGAAGCGGCGCGGCGAGTTGACCGAGATGATGGTGATGACGGACGGCTCCTCCAGGATTTCGGCCCTCGTCTTCCCGCGCGCGATCGCCATGATGTCGATGCCGTCGAGCGCGCGGTTGCGGCCGATCGCCGTGCAGTGGTAGACGCGGTCGGCGTAGGTGACGTTGGCGAGATAGCAGTCGAGATGGCGCGTGCCCACCGGCAGTTCGATGGGCGCCGTCGGCTGGTTGCCGATGAAATGGATGATGTCGAAGCTCTGCGCCAGCTTGATGAGAGTGACGTAATCGGCGTAGTTGCCGGAGCGGCGGCCCTTGACGCAATCATGGACGTTGGGCGGGCCGGCGACGAGGCCGAAGGAGATGTGGTTGCCGCCGACATGGATGCGGCGGGCGGGGTTGCGCGGCGTCAGGGTGAAGCTCGCCGGCGCCGATTTGAGCGCATCGCGCACGAGCTCGCGCGGAATGCGCACGAGACCGGTCGCCTCGTCGACCGCGGCGCCGGCGCGGCGGAGCAGCGCGCGTGCTGCCGCGCCCATGAATTCGATGCCGATCTCTTCGAGGAGCCGCAGCGAGGCGTCGTCGATGGCCTCGATCTGGTCCCGGGTCAAGACCTCGATCGGCCGGAAGCTGTTGCGCAGCGGCGGCCGGCCGAGGAGGGCCGCGCCCAAGGGGCGCTGGTCGCGGGATCGGCGCGGGCGGCGCGCGGGTCGCGGCGTCGACATGGCTTCCACTCCTTGCACTCTCCCTGAAGCTATCCCTTTTTCCGCGCCGCCGCCCGTCCCGCGGCGCGCCAGAATCTGGCACCGGCGCGACATCGGCGCGGCGCCCCGGGCTCAGAGCGCGGCGCCTCCCATTCGCCGCACCCGGCGCAGCCGCGCCGGCGTCTCGCGATAGGCGGCGCGGAAGCAGCGGCCGAAATGCGAGGCGCTGGAGAAGCCGGATTTGAGGGCGACGTCGAGGATCGAATGCGTCGATTGCAGCAGCAGGCTGCGCGCGTGTTTGAGCCGCAGCTCGACATAGAAACGCGAAGGGGTCTTGCCGAAGGCCTCGAGGAAGCGCCGCTCGAGCTGGCGGCGGGAGATGCCGGCGATCTCGGCGAGGGTCTGGGTCGGCAGCGGCGTCTCGATATTCTGCTCCATGAGGCTGACGACGCGGACGATACGGCGGTCAGTGACGCCGTAGCGCCACTGCACCGCCATGCGCTGGCTTTCGCTCGAGGGCCGGATGCGCGTGTGGAGGAATTGCTCGGCCACCTCGGCCGCGACGGCGGGTCCGAGCCGCTCGGTGATGAGGGCCAGCATCAAATCGAGCGCGGCGATGCCGCCGCCGCAGGTGACGCGGTTGCGGTCGATCGCGAAGAGGTCGGGGGTCAGCTCGATCTCCGGAAATTCCTCGGCGAAGTCGCGCTGCATCTCCCAATGGATGGTGCACCGGTAGCCGGCGAGGAGGCCGGCGCGCGCGAGGAGCAGCGTTCCCGTGCTGATGGCGCCGAGCCGGCATTTCGATTGCGCGAGGCGGCGCAGCCAGGCGAAGACGCGCTGGTCGCGGTACTGCGCTACATCGAGGCTGGCGACGATGATGACGAGGGCGAAATCGCCGCCCTCGGCGATCGCCGCGTCGGGGACGAGGCGGAAGCCGCTGCTCGAGGAGACGGCCTCGCCCTCGGCGCTCAGCAAGTGCCAGCTATAGGCCTTTCGCCCCGTCACCCGGTTGGCGGCGCGCAGCGGCTCGCTCGCGGCCGAGAGCGCCATCATCGAGAAGCCGGGAACCAGGAAGAACCCGACGCGCTGCGGGGAATCCTCCGTCATCGCCTCGGGTCTGGTCTCATCGCGCTCCTGTCGTAGTGACGGATCGAAGCATCAGACCGCGCGGAAATCAAGGCGGGGTCAATAGGGCAATCAACACGTACCCTCGCCCCGCTTGCGGGGAGAGGCCCTTCGACGTCGCTCAGGAGGGCCCGTCGCGTCGCGACCGGAAGGTGAGGGGGCTGCTTCCGCGCGCTCCATCCCCAATCAGAGGCGCGCCCGGCGCTGCCCCTCACCCTGATCCTCTCCCCGCAAGCGGGGAGAGGAAACTTGGTCGCGGTCCCAGGCTTCGAGCGAGTCGCGGTTGCTCTGCATGGCGATGTCTCTCTTCCTCAGACGGTCGAGTAGCTGTAGGCGGCGTGGGGGTCGAGGGCGCGGCGATGGGCGGCGAGCGCCGCCGGCGACAGCGGCGCGTCCGGCCCCTCCTCGAGCGCGAAATGGCCGAAGCGGTCGGTGCCGCGCGCGAGGCGCGCGGTGATGGCGGGGCCGCTCGTCTGGCGCACTTGCGTCGCGGCGTAGCGGATGGCGAAGCCGATCCGCGTCCGGTCCGTCAGGTTGGGCCCCGAGGCATGCGGCGCGAGCCCGTGATGGAAGGCGACCTCGCCCGGCGCCAGCGCCACCGCGACGGCGCGGGCCTCGTCGATCTCGACGGCGATCTCCTGGCCCTTGCTCAGCATGTTGTCCGCGGTCTTGTGCTCGATATGGCGCAGCCGCTCGCGATGGGCGCCGGCGGCGTAGCGCATGCAGCCGTTCTCGGGCGTGGCTTCCGTGAAGGCGACCCAGGCGGTGAGGATGCGGAGCGGCTCCAGCCCCCAGTAATTCACGTCCTGGTGCCAGGTGATGCGCTTGCGGCTCGCCGGCGGCTTGATGAAGAGATCGGCGGAGAGCACGAGCAAATCCTCGCCGAGGATGCTGGCGACGGGGCCGGTGAGGCGCGGGTCGCGCGTCAGCGCGTCGAGCGAGGGCAGGAGGAGATAGGCTTTCTGCACCCAGGGCGCGGGGTGCCGGCGCAGCTCGGGGGTCGGCAGCGCTGCGATTTCGGCGGCCCAGCGCGCCGCTTCCGCCGCGGTGAAGACGCGCAGCGGGAAGAGGAAGCCGTCGCGCTCATAGGCGGCGACTTGCTCCGGCGCGAGGGCGCCGTCAGGCAGCGTCGGTGCAGACATATTTGACCTCCGTGAAGGCTTCGAAGCCGAGGCGCGAACCCTCGCGGCCGAGGCCCGATTGCTTCCAGCCGCCGAAGGGAATGGGCGCGCCCGTGATCCTGACGCGATTGACGGCGACCATGCCGTAGTCGAGCGCGCGCGCAAGGCGCCGGGCGCGCGCCGCATCTCCGGTCTCGACATAGGCGACGAGGCCGTATTCGGTGCCGCTCGCGCGGCGGACGACCTCGTCCTCATTGTCGAAGGGGCGCGAGCGCCGCAACGGGGCCGAAGGTTTCCTCGCGCATGATGAGCGCGCCCTCGGGCACGTCGGCCAGCACCGTCGGCGCGAAAAACGCGCCGACGCGCGGGTGGCGCTTGCCGCCGAGGAGGAGGCAGGCGCCCGAAGCAAGCGCGTCGGCGACGTGGCGCTCCATCTTGACGACAGCGTCGTCGTTGATGAGCGGGCCGATCGCGATGCCGGGCTCGAAGCCGGCGCCGACCGCCAGCGCCGCGGCGCGCTCGGCGAAGCGCCGCCTGAACTCGGCATAGATCGGCCGCTCGATGTAGATCCGGTTGGCGGCGAGGCAGTCCTGGCCCGAGGTCGTGAACTTGGCGGCGACCGCATCATCGACGGCGCGGTCGAGCGCCGCATCGGCGAAGGCGATGAAGGGCGCATGCCCGCCCAGCTCCAGGACGAGACGCTTCATCTGCGGCGCGCAGCGCGCGGCGATGATCCGCCCGACCCTGGTCGAGCCGGTGAAGCTCAGCGCCCGCACCGCCGCGCTGTCGCAGAAGGCGCCGACGATCGGCTCCGGCGCGCCGGTCACGATGTTGAGGATGCCCGGCGGCAATCCCGCGCGCTCGGCGAGCGCGGCGAGCGCCAGGGCCGAGAAGGGCGTCTCGATCGCCGGATGCAGCACGGCCGTGCAACCGGCGGCGAGCGCCGCCGCCGCCGTCCGCGTCACCATGGCGGACGGGAAGTTCCAGGGCGTGACGAGCGCCGCGACGCCGAGCGGCTCGCGCCGCAGGGCGAGCTCGGCGTCGGGCAGGTGGCTGGTGACGCCCTCGATGTTCGCGCGCTTGCCTTCCTCGGCATACGATTCGACGAAGCTCGCGGCGTAGTCGATCTCGCCGCGCGCCTCGGAAAGAGGCTTGCCCTGCTCCGCCGTCATAATGACGGCGAGGTCCTCGCGGGCTGCCCCGATGAGCTCGAACCAGCGCCGCAGGATCTGCGCGCGCTCCTGCGCAGCCGCCTGCGCCAGAGGGGAAAGGCGCGCTGCGCCGCGGCGATCGCCGCCGCCGCCTCGGCACCGCCCATCGCCGGCACTTGGCCGATCATCTCGCCGCTCGCGGGATCGCGGACCGGCACCGCGGCGCCGCTCTCCGCCGCCACCCACGCGCCCTCGATATAGGCCGCCTCGCGCAGCAGCCGCGGGTCGGCGAGCATTTCCCTCTCCCGCTTCGCGGGAGAGGGGCTGTGCCAAGGGCGGAACCGTTCGGGAGGAGAATGCCCCAATCGCGCAGAAGATCAGGTCCGTTGCGGCCGGGTCGCGGAGACCGCGGCATCGCGGCGAGGGGGGCGGCGGAGACCATATCTTCGCGCTCATGCGGCAACGCCGGTGGCGCGGGCGATGAGGCCCAGCGGCGGCTGCGGCGCCGTCTTGACGGTCCGCGTCACGACATAGGTGAAATACCGGTCGATGCCGATCTCGGCGATGAGCAGGCGATCGATGAGACGCTGATAGGCCTCGATATCGGCGGCGACGAATTCGAGGAGGTAGTCGATGCCGCCGCCCCTCGCCCAGCAGCGCACCACCTCCGGCGTCTCACGCGCCGCCCGCTCGAACCGGAGGAAATCCTCGTAGCGGTGCTGCTTCAGAACGATCTCGACGAGAACCGTGGCGAAGCCGGCGATCTTCTCGAGCGCGAGGTCGGCGCGATAGCCGCGGATCAGCCCCGCCCGTTCGAGGCGTTTGAGGCGCTGCCAGCAGGGCGTCGCCGAAAGCGCGACGCGCTCGGCGAGCGCCGCCTTGCTGATGCGGCTTTCGCGCTGGAGCGTCGCCAGGATGCGCAGATCGATGGCATCGAGGCGGAGCGTCGCGCCCTCCTGCTTCATGCCTTGACCACGAGATCCTCGGGAAAGTCGTAGAACGGCACGCCGCCCTTGTCAGTGACGGCGAAGGCGGCGGAGATCTCGATGCCCCAACCATCCTCCCAGATGCCGGGAATGCAGTGGAAGGTCATGTCTGTCGCGAGGACAGTGTCGTCGCCCGGCCTGAGGCTCGCGGTGTGCTCGCCCCAATCGGGCGGATAGGCGAGGCCGAAGGAATAGCCGATGCGGCTCTCCTTGCGGATGCCGTGGCGGGCGATGACGCCGCGCCAGGCCGCCTCGACGGCGGCGGCCGTGGCGCCGGGCCGCGCCGCTGCGAGGGCCGCATGCAGCCCTTCGGCGACGATTTTCGCGGTATCGGAAAAGCGCGCCGGCGGCGTGCCGAGATAGGCGGTGCGCGCCATCGGGCAGTGATAGCCGAGGCGCGATCCCGCGAGTTCGAGGATGATCGGCTCGCCGGTCTTGTAGGTCTCGTCCGACCAGGTGAGGTGCGGCGTGCCCGTGCCTTCGCCGCTCGGCAGCAGCGGGCAGATGGCGGTGTAATCGCCGCCGAACTCGTCGGTTCCGCGCACCTGCGCCCGATAGATCTCGGCGACGACGTCGCATTGCCGGACTCCCGGGGCGATGCGGTCGAGGCCGGCACGCATCGCCCGGCCGACGAGCACCGCCGCCTCGCGGATATAGCGGAGCTCGGCCGACGACTTCACGATGCGCACCCAGTTGACGAGGTGGTCGCAATCCGTGAAGCGGGCATCGGGCAGATCGGCGCTGATCGTGTCGGCGGCGCGCCCCGAGAAATAATAGGCGTCCATTTCGAGGCCGATCCGCGCCTTGTGCCAGCCGCGCGTGCGGATGTAGTCGGCGACGAAACTCATCGGATGGCGCGCGCGGTTCTGCACGTAATCGTCGGGGTAGGGGAGGATGTGGTCGGCGGGAAGATCGGTCGTCAGATGTGCGGCGGCGCCGTCCTGGCCGCGCCCGATCCAGACCGGATGCGGCTCCTCCGCATGGACCAGCACGCATTGCGGCACATAGAAGGACCAGCCCTTGTAGCCGGTGAGGTAGTCCATATTCGCCGGGTCGGCGCAGAGGAGGAGGTCGAGCCCCGCCGTCGCCATCGCCGCCTTCACCTTGGCGCGCCGCTGCGCGAATTCCGCGGCGTCGAAATAGCTGGTTCGCATGTCGTTGTCCTATTCTCAAAAGGGGGCGGGTCAGGCCGCGAGCGCGGCGCCGAGACCGTGCTCGGCGGCGCGGCGGAGGGCGAAGGTGGCGATCGCCGTGTCCTGCACGCCGGTGCCGGTGAGATCGCAGATCGTGATCGCCTCGGGCGAGGTCCGGCCGGGCGCGGTGCCGGCGATGACCTCGCCGAGCTCGATGGCTGCGAAGCCGTCGCGCAGCAGGCCGGATTTTTCCGCGTGATGCAGCTCGCCCGACTGGCTCGACTGGCTGCGGCGGTCGCAGACGAAGCGGTCGGCCCGCGCGATCGCCGCCGGCGCGATTTCGTTCTTCTCGGGTGAGTCGGCGCCTATCGCCGTGATGTGGAGGCCGGGATGCAGCCACTCCGCCCCGAGGATCGGCCTCCGCGCCGGGGTCGCCGTGACGACGAGCTGGCTTTCGGCGACGAGGCGGGCCGGATCGGCGACGGCGCGCGCCTCGATCTCGAGCATCGCCGCGATGTCGCGGGAGCAATCCTCAGCCTTCGCCGCATCGCGCGCCCAGACGAGGGCGCGGGCGAAGGGGCGGACGAGATGCGCCGCCGCGAGCTGCAGCCGCGCCTGCGCGCCGGCGCCGAGCACGCCCGCCGTCTCGACATGCGCCGGCGCCAGATGCTTCGCCGCGACGGCGCCCGCCGCCGCCGTGCGGATATCCGTCAGATAGCCGTTGTCGAGCAGCACCGCCTCGACGAGGCCGGTGCTGGCGCTCAGCAGCATCATGAGGCCGTTGAGGCTCGGCAGTCCGCGCTTCGGATTGTCGAAGAAGCCGGGGCTGACCTTGATGGCGAAGCTTGGGACGCCGGGGATATAGGCGGTCTTCACATCGACCTCGCCGTTCGCCTCGGGAATGTCGAGGCGCAGGATCGGCGGCATCGCCACCGCCTTGGTCGCGAGCGCGTGGAACGCCGCCTCGACGACGGCGACGGCGTCGGGGTCGATGGCGACGCAGCGGCGAAGCTCCGTCTCGGTCAGGATGACTACCTTTCTCATCCCCGCACCTCCCTGTCGCCGATCCGGACCGATGCGCCGCTCGCGATGCGCGCGAGCTGGTGGCGATCGAGATTGCAGCCGCTGAGGATGAGCGCCGTCGGGCCGCGAAGCTGGACTTTGCCCGCGAGGAGAGCGGCCGCCGACACCGCGGCCGCGCCTTCGGCGACGAGGCGCTCCTCGAGGAGGAGGTGGGCGATTGCGCGGTAGATCTCGGCTTCGCTCACCAGCACGGCATCGTCGAGAAGGCGGCGGCAGAGATCGAAGGTCCATCTGTTGTCGCGGCCGATGCCGCCGCCCAGCGAATCGGCGAGCGAAGGCTGCTCCTCGACTTCGACCGGGCGCCCGGCGGCGAGGCTCTCGCGCATCGCC
This sequence comes from Alphaproteobacteria bacterium, assembly GCA_021325525.1. Classification (GTDB taxonomy): domain Bacteria; phylum Pseudomonadota; class Alphaproteobacteria; order ATCC43930; family CGMCC-115725; genus URHD0088. Next base: position 5,717 of record JAJPHB010000112.1, on the reverse strand, counting down.
GCGCCGTGCTCCATCGAGACGCCGATGACGCGAATGCCGGGGCGTAGCGCCTTGGCGGCAAGCGCGATGCCGCCGGCGAGGCCGCCGCCCGAGAGCGGCACGATGATGGCTTCGAGCTCCGGCAGATCCTCCGCCAGCTCGAAGCCGATCGTGCCCTGGCCGGCGATGACGCTGGGATCATCGAAAGGCGGCACCTCGATCCTGCCTTCCGCGGCGACGGCGCGCGCCACTTCGGCCATCGCCTCGTCCTGCGAGCGCCCGATCCGGCGCACCGTCGCGCCGAGCGCCGCGATCGCCGCGGCCTTGGCCTCGGGCACGAGCGCGGACAGGCAAACCGTCGCCCGCATGCCGAGCCGGCCGGCGACGAAGGCGACGGCGCGGCCGTGATTGCCGGTCGAGGCACAGACGACGCCGCGATGGCGCCGCTCCGGCGACAGCCGCATCAGGGCATTGGCGGCGCCGCGGATTTTGAAGGCGCCCGTGGGCTGCATGGTTTCGAGCTTGAGGAACACGTCCTGCCCGCTCCGTCGCGACAGGGCCTCGGCGCGCAGGAGCGGGGTGCGGAGCGCGATGGGCGCGATCCGCCGCCGCGCATCCAGAATGTCGGCGAGTCCAGGCGATGCGTTCATCGGACGAGATAGGTCAGCAAAGCTGTACACAACAAGACGGGCTTCTCCCTCAATCATTTGTGCGGTCGAGCGATGCCGTGCCCGAGGAATCGGCCGGCGAAACGAGATCCTGGACCTGTTCCCTCGCTATCGGCCGTGCAGCCTCCGCTCGCCACAAGGAGTGTTTCACAAGGCAATCCAGTTACTTATAGTCTCTCCTCATCCGGCACGAAGAGGGCGGAGCCCGAAATCGAAGGATACGGACCCGCACCAGCCCATCCTCTCCCATTCTTTTGTGCCCAGGCAGTATGACGGCGTTTTCTTGCGTCGTCCAGCAAAGATGTATACATCTCTTGCATTCGGCGCCGCGTCCTGGCAATCTTTCCACGACCGGGCGTCGGGACAGCCGAGCCCGCTGAGGAGAGAGGGAGGCTCCCGCATGTCCGAGAGAAGCAGCATTACCCGCCGTGCCTCGATGATCGCCGTTGCGGCGCTCGGCGCCGTCGCCATCACGGCGGCCTCGACGCTCGGCGCCAGCGCCGAGACGACGCTGGAGCGGGCGAAGAAGCAGGGATACATCCGCGTCGGTTTTGCCAATGAGGCGCCCTTCGCCTATGCGACGCCCGACGGCAAGCTGACGGGCGAGGCGCCCGAGGTCGCGAAAGTCGTTTTGAAGAAGCTCGGCATTTCCGAGGTGGACGGCGTCCTCACCGAATTCGGCTCGCTCATCCCCGGCCTCAAGGCGCATCGCTTCGACATCATCGCCGCCGGCATGTTCGTCAATCCGAAGCGCTGCCAGGAGATCGCCTTCTCCGAGCCGAGCTACGGCATCGGCGAAGCCATCCTGGTGAAGCAGGGCAATCCCAAGGGGATCAAGGACCTCGCCTCCTTTGCCCAGCAGAAGGATTTGAAGCTCGCGGTCATGGCCGGCGCCGTCGAGGGCGGCTATGCCAAGGAATCCGGCGTCGGCCAGTCGCAGCTCGAAGTCCTGCCCGACCAGTCGAGCATGCTCGCCGCCGTCGAATCGGGGCGTGCCGACGGCGCGGCGCTGACCGCGCTCTCGATCGCCAGCATGGCGAAGAAGGGCACGGGCGTCGAATCGACGCCGCCCTTCGCCGAAGTTGCCGGCAAGTCGGTCATGGGCCACGGCGCCTTCGGCTTCCGCAAGGAGGACAAGGACCTGCTGGCCGCCTTCAACAAGGAGCTGAAGGCCTTCATCGGCACGCCCGAGCATCTCGCGCTGGTGACGCCCTTCGGCTTCGGCAAAGGCTTCCTGCCGACGAAGACGACCGCCGAGCTCTGCGCCGGGAAGTAGGCGAGCGCAAAGGGCGCAAACGAGTGTCGGCGCCCCTCACCCTCCCGCTGCGCGGGCCCCTCCCTCTCCCCGCCTGCGGGGAGAGGGTTAGGGTGAGGGGCCCATGATGGGAATCCGCTCCATCGCCGTCATGCTGGCGGCGAGCCTTGCTCTCGTCGCGGGACTGTCGACGACGGAGCCCTTCCGCACCTTCATGCCGGGCCTCATCGAGGGCGCGTGGATGACGGTGCGGATCGCGCTGGTCGGCTCGCTTCTCGCCGTGCTCTTCGGCGTCGCGGCGGCGCTGGCGCGGCTCTACGGACCGCTGCCGCTGCGCTGGCTCGCCCGCGCCTATATCGAGATCTTTCGCGGCACCTCGGCTCTGGTGCAGCTCTTCTGGCTTTTCTTCGTGCTGCCGGATTTCGGCATCTCGCTCGCCCCCTTCACGGTGGCGGTGCTGACGCTCGGCCTCAATGTCGGGGCCTACGGCGCCGAGATCGTGCGCGCCGCGATCGGGGCGGTGCCGCGCGGCCAGTGGGAAGCCTCGACGGCGCTCAACATGACGCGCGGGCAGATGCTGCGGCGGATCATCCTGCCGCAGGCCGTGGTGGCGATGATCCCGCCCTGGGGCAATCTCTTCATCGAGCTTTTGAAGGCGACGGCGCTCGTCTCGCTCATCACCATCTCCGACCTCGCCTTCAAGGCGCAGGAGATGAACCAGACGACCTTCAAGACGATCGACATCTTCACCCTGGTGCTCCTCATCTATCTCGCGATCTCGCTGGCGATCACGATCGGCATGCGCCTTATCGAAGGGGCGGCCTCGCGCGGGCTCGCGCGCGGGCGGGCGCACTGATGCTGTGGGATTGGGGCTATGCGCTCGAGATCCTGCCGGTGCTCGGGCAGGCGGCGATCATCACCATCGAGGCGACGCTGCTCGGCTTTGCCATGGCGGCGGTGCTCGGGCTCGTCTTCGCCATTCTGCGCATGCTGGGCCCGGCGGTCGCCTGGCCGGTCTCGATGCTGATCGAGCTCGTCCGCTCGACGCCGCTCCTCATCCAGATCTTCTTCCTCTATTTCGTCCTGCCGAAATTCGGGGTCACTCTCGACGCCTTCACGGCGGGCGTCCTCGCCCTCGGCCTCCATTACGCGACCTATTGCGCCGAGGTCTACCGCGCCGGCCTCGAGAATATTCCGCGCGGCCAATGGGAAGCGTCGATCGCGCTCAACCTCAGCCTCTACACGACCTTCAAGGACATCATCCTGCCGCAGGCGATCCCGCCGGTCGTGCCGCCGCTCGGCAATTATCTCGTCGCCCTCTTCAAGGAGACGCCACTGCTTTCGGCGATCGCCGTCCTCGAACTCATGCAGACGGCGAAGATCCTGGGCTCCGAGACCTTCCGCTATGTCGAGCCCATCACCCTCGTCGGCGCCCTCTTCCTGGCGATGAGCCTCGTCTCGGCCGCGCTCATCCGCCAGGTCGAGCGGGCGCTCGGCCGGAGGTTCGTCCGATGACCCTCGATAGAGCCACGCCGATGGTGAAGTTCGCCGGGGTGACGAAGCGCTACGGCCGGCTGACCGTTATCGATGGGCTCGACTTCGCCATCGCGCACGGCGAGAAGGTGGCGCTGATCGGCCCCTCCGGCTCGGGCAAGACGACGGTCCTGCGCATGCTGATGACGCTCGAGCGCATCGATGGCGGCGTCATCTGGGTCGAAGGCGAGCCCTTGACGCATGTCGAGCGCGGCGGCCGCCTCGTTCCCGCCGACGCCCGGCATCTGCGGCGCGTGCGCGGCAAGATCGGCATGGTCTTCCAGCACTTCAACCTGTTTCCGCATATGACGGCGCTCAAGAATTGCATGGAGGCGCCGATGACGGTGCTCGGCCTGCCGAAGCACCAAGCCGCCGAGCGCGCCGCCGAGCTCCTCGACATGGTCGGGCTCGCCGGCAAGAAGAACCACTATCCGAGCCAGCTCTCGGGCGGGCAGCAGCAGCGCGTCGCGATCGCCCGCGCCCTCGCCATGCGACCCAAGGTCATGCTATTCGACGAGGTGACCTCGGCGCTCGACCCGGAGCTGGTGGGCGAGGTGCTGAACGTCATCCGCAAGCTCGGCGCCGAGCACGACCTCACCATGCTGATGGTCACGCACCAGATGGGCTTCGCCAAGGAATTCGCCGACCGCATCGCCTTCTTCCACCGCGGCAAGATCGAGGAGGAAGGAAAGCCCGAGGAGTTCTTCGGCAACCCGAAGAACGAGCGGACGCGGCAGTTCCTGCGCGCCGTCCTCGACGCCGTATGAGGCCGGTCGCGCAGCTCGCGTCGGCGCGGTCGCGTCGGCCGCCGCGCAAGAGCCTGTCGCGCGAGCGCTTCGAGCGCATCTACAACACGATTCGCGACCGCATTTGCCTCCTCGACTACCCGCCTTATGCGCGCCTCGCCGAGGAGGAGTTCGCGCAGGAATTCGGCGTCAGCCGCACGCCGATCCGCAGCGTGCTGTCGCGCCTCGAAGCCGAGGGCCTGCTGCAGAGCCGGCACGGCGTCGGCACCTTCGTCACCGATGTCGATATCGAGGCGCTGGCGCAGGTCTTTCAGCTCCGCATGGAGCTCGCGGTGCTGCTCGGCAAGCTCGATCCCCTGCCGCGCACGCCGGCGGATGTGGCGCGGGTGCGGGCGCTCGTCGCGCGTTGTGACGCGCTCGCCGAGGCGCCGGACCCGCGCGCCTTCGCCCGCCTCAACATGGATTTCTTCCAGGAGCTCTCGGCGATGACCGGTAATCAACCTTTGCGCGAGATATCCGAGAGGCTCTACTACCAGACGACCCGCATCTGGCTCCGCTCCGTTCCGCGCCTCAACCTCCGCGATGAGATTGTCGTGTTTCGCAGGGAGATGGCGGACATCTTGGCGGCGATGGAGGTGGGGGACCTCGAAGCCATCGGCTATATCCGCCGCAGCCACATCTCGATGAGCTTCAACCGGATGCGCCTCTATCCGGGACAGAAGCCGCTCTGAGGAACGATCCGATGCCCGCAGCCGCCGCGAAGCCGTCGCCCGTCGCCGCCACCGTCGATTTCGCCGCCGACGGGATCCAGCACGGCCACCTCAAGCTTCCCTACAGCCGCGATGATTCGGCCTGGGGCGCGATCATGATCCCGATCGCCGTGGTCAAGCGCGGCGAGGGGCCGACGGCGCTCCTCACTGGCGCCAATCATGGCGATGAATACGAGGGACCGGTGGCGCTCTTCGACCTCGCCCGGACGCTGCGCGCTGAGGAGGTGACGGGGCGGGTCATCATTCTGCCGGCGATGAACTACCCGGCCTTCCGCGCCGGGACGCGGACCTCGCCCATCGACAAGGGCAACATGAACCGCATCTTTCCCGGGAAGGCCGACGGCACGGTCACGGAAAAGATCGCCGACTATATTCAGCGCCACCTCCTGCCCATGGCGGATGTGGTCCTCGACATCCATTCCGGCGGCAAGACGCTGGAGTTCGTGCCCTTCGCGGCGGTGCATCTTCTCGGCGACAAGGCTCAGGAGGCGCGCTGCGCCGCCGCCATGGCCGCGTTCAACGCGCCTTATTCGGTCATGCTGCTCGAACTCGATGCCGTCGGCATGTACGACACCGCCGCCGAGGCGATGGGCAAGACCTTCGTTTCGACCGAGCTCGGCGGCGGCGGCACGGCGCGCGCCTCGACGGTCAGGATCGCCAAGCGCGGCGTGCGCAACCTTCTCATCCATGCCGGCATTCTCGCCGGCGCGGTCGAGCGGCAACCCTCGATCCATCTCGATATGCCGGACGGCGACTGCTATCTCAT
>JAJPHB010000159.1 GCA_021325525.1 Alphaproteobacteria bacterium | reverse complement strand
GTTCGGGCGGTCGGACGACCGAATCGAGGGTCTTGCAGGCTGGCTAACATCATCAATTCACCTCTTCTTGCTTTTCGAGTGCCGCCTACTGACCTGCTCGGGCGGATCGTGCTGCGTGCCCGCGGGGCGGAGCAGCGGTAATGCCCGGAGCGCCGAAGGTTGCCATTGACAGCATTGCCGAGCTGAGCAGTAATTCGGTCGTCCGACCGAGTTCGGCCACGATTGGGTGCCGTTGTCAAGCGATGAGTGATGGGGAAAGGAAATCTGCGATGGCAAGACGAGTCGCAGCACCGGCGAAACAAGAATCCGACTCTCGCATGCTGCTGCTCGACGCGGCGCGGCGGTGTCTGCGCGAAAGCGGCTATTCTGGCCTTTCGACGCGCCGGGTCGCGGAAGCGGCGATGATGCCGCTCAGCCAGATCCACTATCACTTTGGCTCGAAGGAGGCGCTGATCTTAGCGGTGCTGGAGCACCAGAACCGCCGTCTTCTCGAGAGGCAGGAGGCGACCTTCGCCGCCGACCTGCCGCTGTGGAAGCGATGGGAGAAGGCGTGCGACTATCTGGACGAGGATCTGGCATCGGGCTATGTGCGCGTCCTCCAGGAAATGATCGCGGCCGGATGGTCGAACGCGGATATTGCCGCCGCGGTTCGCAAGCTCCTGTCCGGCTGGTACGTGCTACTGAACCGGGTCGCCAAAGAAGCGGCCCAGCGCTTCGGGTCGCTCGCGCCTCTCAAGGCGGACGATATCGGTTGTCTCGTCGGCAACGCCTTCCTCGGCTGCGAGGCGTTGCTGCTCCTCGGCTTCGAGGAGGAAGGCATGCCGATCCGGCGCGCCTTACGGCGCTTCGGCACAGTGCTGCGGAGCTTGGAATCCCGGAAGTAGGGAGATCTCATCATGCGCGCACGCGAACCCGACCACACCGGCTATGTAGAGCGCAAGGGCGTAAGGCTCTTCTACGAGATCCATGGCAGCGGCTCGCAGCCCATGCTCTTCCTGCCGCCCTGGAGCATCGTCCATTCGCGGGTTTACAAGGCGCAGCTGCCTTATTTCAGCGGGCGCTTCCGCTGCATTACCTATGACGGCCGCGGGAACGGCCGGTCCGATCGGCCGACCGATGCCGCCGCCTATAGCCTCGACAACTACGTCGGCGATGCGCTCGCGGTCATGGACGAGACCAACGCAGGACCGGCGATCCTCGTCGGATTGTCTTTCGGTGGAATGCTCGCCTGCATTTTCGCCGCACATCATGCCGACCGGGTGAAGGCCGCCGTCTTGGTCGGAACCTCGGCGACGATCGGGCCGAGCTACCCCTATATGTCGCCGTCGCATTTCCTCTCCCCGAAGGAGCGCTTCGACGGCTGGGACAAGTACAATCGTGACTACTGGCTCGCGAACTATCGCGATTTCGCCGAGCATTTCGTCCGCAACATCTTTTCCGAGCCGCATTCGACCAAGCAGATCGAGGACGCCATCGGCTGGGCGAATGAGACGACAGGCGCTGTGCTCGCCAAGACGGTGGAGGCCCGGATGCTCCAGCCGTCATTCGACGTCAGCGAGGCGATGTATCGGAAGATCCGTTGCCCCCTGCTGGTGATCCATGGCGATGACGACCGCATCCAGCCTTATGGGCGCGCCAAGGCCGTGGCCGAGCTCACGGGCGCCGAGTTCGTGACCATCGCGGGAGGCGGCCACAATGTGTTGAGCCGCTACCCCGCCAAGGCCAATGCTCTGATCGCCGATTTCCTCGATCGCAAGCTCGGCGCCGCACCGAAGCGGCGGCGCTCTGCGCGGAGAGGAAAACGGGTGCTCTATCTTTCCTCGCCGATCGGCCTCGGGCACGGGCGCCGCGACCTGGCGATTTCGCGTGCGCTGCGCCAACTGCATCCGGAGCTCGAAGTGGACTGGCTGGCGCAGGATCCTGTGACGCGGCGGCTCGCTGCCAACAGCGAGCGCATTCACCCGCTCAGCGCGCGGCTCGCCAGCGAGACACGGCATATCGAGCTGGAATCGGGCGAGCACGATCTCCACGCCTTCGAGGCGCTCCGCCGCATGGATGAGGTGCTGATCGCCAACTTCATGGTCTTCCAACAAGCGGTCGAGGCGGACTGCTATGACCTCGTCATCGCCGACGAGTCCTGGGATGTCGACCATTTCTGGCATGAGCACCCCGAGCTGAAGAGGGCGAAACTCGCGTGGTTCACCGACTTCGTCGGCTTTGTGCCCATGCCGGAGGGCGGAGAGCGCGAGGCGTTCCTGACCAGCGACTACAACGCCGAGATGATCGAGCATGTCGAGCAGCATCCCAACCTGCGCGACCGCGCCATCTTCGTCGGCGATCCCGAGGATATCATCCCCTATCGCTTCGGCGCCGACCTCCCGGAGATGCGCGAATGGATTCCGAGGCATTTCGACTTCGCCGGATACATCATCGGTGAGCACCCCACGAGCTTCGGTCCGCGCGAGGAGCTGCGCCGGAGCCTCGGTTATCGCCCGGACGAGCGCGTCTGCATTGTCACGGTCGGCGGGTCCGGCGTCGGAATCCATCTGATCAACCGCATTCTGCATAGTTATCCGCTGGTGCACGCCAAGCTGCCGGAGCTGCGCATGATTGTGGTCACGGGGCCGCGCATCGAACCGCGGGCCCTCGCCGCCCCGGCCGGGGTGGAGCTACGCGCCTTCGTGCCCGATCTCGATCGCCACCTCGCCGCCTGTGACTTGGCCCTCGTGCAAGGCGGCCTCACCACCTGCATGGAGCTCACCGCGGCCGGCACGCCGTTTATCTATTTCCCGCTCAAAAACCACTTCGAGCAGAACTTTCACGTCGCTCACCGACTCGACCGCTACCGTGCCGGGACACGAATGGATTTTGCGACGGCGACGCCGGATATGATTGCTGCGGCGATGATCGCAACGCTGGGCGCTCCCACCCGCTTCAAGCCGGTCGAGGCCGAAGGCGCCGCCCGGGCCGCGCGCCTCATTGCCGATCTTGTCTGAGCGCGGGCAAAACGGCGATC
>JAJPHB010000003.1 GCA_021325525.1 Alphaproteobacteria bacterium | reverse complement strand
GAACCTTCGTGATCGCCGCCGTCAGCGACGTCTTCCCGTGGTCAACATGCCCTATCGTCCCGATGTTGCAATGCGGCTTCGTCCGCTCAAACTTCGCCTTCGCCATGAGTTTCGGCTTTCCGTTCCTGCAAGAGACCCGATCAAAACCCCGGATGCGACACCATCGACCCAAAAACGAGGAGTGGAGCGGGTGATGGGAATCGAACCCACGTAGCCAGCTTGGAAGGCTGGAGCTCTACCATTGAGCTACACCCGCCCGATGCTCCGTCGCCCTCCTCCGGCCGCCTTCCTTTCCGCCGCGCGGCCATCTTGCCGCGATGGTGGAGGGGGAAGGATTCGAACCTTCGTAGACGTAAAGTCGGCAGATTTACAGTCTGCTGCCATTGACCGCTCGGCCACCCCTCCGCTCCTTCGGCGACCAGCTCGGGACGCATGCCGCTCGGCTCTCGGCGGGCCACCGCACCGCCTGGCGCCGTCAGGCGAGCCGGGGCCGCGCCGAACGACGCAGCGGAGACGGCCTCTTAAAGGTTTCCGACTGCCCTTGTCAACATGAACAACACCCTCGCCCGCGCGATTCGCATATCGCACGGCTCAGGTGCTGCCGAGGCGGCGAGCGCGCTCCCCGCGCCGACCGAGAACGCTGCCGCGGCGCGACATGATACGCGGTTTTGCCGGCCAATGCTACTCGCCGTGAAAGGGGCTTGCCTGTCGGGGTCGGAAGCGCCATGGCTATCGAATGGGCGATGGACGAGGCAGGGGCCGCCGCAAGCGGCGCCGGTCGGAACGGTTCGGGCCGGCCGCCGGCGGGCGCCCGGTTCCGGCTCAAGCCGCGATCGCGGCTCCGGAGGCGGCGCCGCGCCCTGCCAGCGGCGCGCGGCGCGCCAAGCGCGCGAAAGCGCCGCCGCGGCCGCGCTCTCACGAGGAGAGCGCGTGGATCTATGGGCGCCACGCCGTTGCCGCAGCGCTTGCCAATCCGCGCCGCCGCATTCGCCGTCTCGCCAGCCTCCCCGAAGCGGCGCCGGGCTTGCGCACGCTCCTGGCTGAGGCGCTAGCGGAGCTGCCGGCGGCCGGCCCCGAGATCTTGGAGCGCGATGTCTTCGCCGGGCTTCTGCCCGAGGACGCCGTCCATCAAGGCGTCGCCCTTCTCGCCGACCCGCTCGCGGAGCCCCTCCTCGACGACGTGCTGGAGCGCCTCGAAGGGGCGGCGCCCGAGGGCGCCGCGACCCAAGCCGTCATCCTTCTCGACCAGGTCACCGACCCGCACAATGTGGGCGCGGTGCTGCGCTCGGCGGCCGCTTTCGGCGCGCTCGCCGTCATCCTTCCGGAGCACGGCGCGCCGCCCGTGACGGGCGCGCTCGCCAAGGCGGCATCGGGGGCGCTCGAGCATGTTCCCCTCCTCCGCGTCGTCAATCTGGCGCGCGCGATGGATCGCCTCAAAGCGGCCGGCTTCTGGTGCGCCGGGCTCGATGAAGCGGCCGAGCGGAGCCTTCCCGAGCTGCGCCTTTCCGGCCGCCTCGCCCTCGTGCTCGGCGCCGAGGGAGCCGGGATGCGGCGATTGACGCGCGAGCGCTGCGATCTGTTGGCCCGCCTGCCGACGCGTGGGGCCATCACCTCGCTCAACGTCTCGAACGCGGCGGCGATCGCGCTTTACGAGCTCAATCGCGGCATGGGCTCATGAGCGCCCCCGAAGGAGCCGCGATCGGGCGCTGGTGCGCGGCGGCGCTCATTCTCTGCAATGGGCGGTATCTCATGCAGCGCCGCGACGAGAAGCCCGGCATTCTGCTGCCCGGGCATTGGGGGTTGTTCGGCGGCTCGATCGACCCTGGCGAGAATGCGGCGACGGCGATCCGTCGCGAGCTTCTGGAGGAGCTCGAATTCGCCCCACGCCTCGCCACCCTCTTCACCGAGATGGAGATCGTGCTGCCGCTGACGCCGCCGCGGCGCGATCGCATGAGCTTCTTCATCGTGCCGTGCGAGCCCGCCGAATTTGCCGCCCTGGTCCAGCACGAGGGTTCGGGTATGCGCCTCTTTGCCGCATCCGAACTCGCTCGCGAGGCGCGCGTTGCGCCATGGGACCTCGCGATCGTGCTGATGCATGCGCGGCGCAATGCGTTGTTCGGCGGCTGAGGCGGCCGCCGCCTCTAGGCTCGCGCACGAGATGCGCTATAGTGCGGCCCGCGACGGCAGCCTTTCCGGCGCCGGCTTAGCTCAGCGGTAGAGCAACCGCCTTGTAAGCGGTAGGTCGTCCGTTCGATCCGGACAGCCGGCACCAACAAATCGGCTTGGCTCGCGACGGCGTCGAGGGTGTTCGCCAGCGAGAAGCCGTGCTCGGCGCCTCGCGCCGCCGGCCGCCTTCGGCGGTCGAGCGAACCCGTAGGAAGCCGGACGGGTCCGATCGGCGCAGCCGCCGCGGCTGCTCGTCCGCTCGGGTCCAGGGATGCTCGGCGTCAGCCGATCAGCAGGAGAGGCGTGTGAAGGGATCCTCTGATTTCGTCTCCTTTCGGACCACTGTTTGCGGCATCGCCGAGCTCGGCGATCATTGCGCCTTCGGCGTCAGCCATGTCCTTTCCATTCTCGACCCGGCAGCTCCCGAACCGCCCGTCTTTGCATCCGTCGGCGAGCATGAGCGGCTCGAACTGCGCTTCGATGACGTCATCGCGCCGATGCCCGAGCAGATCGTGCCGACCGCGCGCGAGGTGGAGGAGATCCTCGCCTTCGGCCGCGGCCTTGAAGCAGAGAGCGACGCTCACTTGCTGGTGCATTGTCATGCGGGCATCTCGCGCTCGACAGCGGCGATGACCCTCATCCTCGCGCAGGCGCGTCCCGATCTTCCGCCGGCAGCGGTGCTCGACGAGGTCTTGCGCATTCGCCACCACGCCTGGCCGAACCTGCTCATCCTCGAGATCGGCGATCGCCTGCTGTCCCGCCGCGGCGGGCTCGTGCGCGCAGTCGGCGCCGTCTATCGCCGGCAGCTCGATCGCCGGCCGGAGCTCGCGGAATTCTTCACGGCGAGTGGCCGGGCACGCGAGGTCGAGCTGGCGCTGCGCAGCCGTTCCTGACACTCCGGACCGGTCACGCCGGCAGCGCCCAGAAATCGTCGTTGGCGACGAGCTTGGCGACGGCTTCGGCGGCGGCCGCCAGGAGGCGCTCGCCCTTCTCGGCTGTCGCGACGCGCGGATCGCCGATCGCGCCGTGATGCGTGCGCGACTTGAACGAGCGCCAGCGGTGCACGGCGTCGGTGCCGGCGACCTCGGCAAGCTCCGGGGCCGTCGGACCCACGGCTTCCGCGGCGCGCCGCATGTCGACGAGCTCCGGTGCGAGGGCAAGCAGCATCGAGGTTTCCGCCTCGCAGGCATGGCGCACCGTCTCCTGACGCTCGAGGATCCGCGCGAAGGCGTCGCCGGCGAGCGGCCAGTAGGAGGCGGCGGCAATGGCAGCCTTCAGCTCGATCGCCAGCTCGTTCACCGCGACGGTCAGCGCAGCGATGTTGCCGCCATGGCCGTTGAGCAGAAGGATCTTGCCGAATCCCTGGCGGGTGATGGAGCGACAGATACAGCGCAGGAGCGCGAAGAAGGTGGCGAAATCCAGCGACAGCGTTCCGCCGAGGCTCATGTGATGCTCGGCCAGCCCGCTCCAGACCGTCGGCGTGACGACGACCGGGGTCGCGGCCGCGATCGACCGCGCAGCCCGGCGCGCGATCTCGGTGACGATCAGCATGTCAACCTGGGTCGGCAGATGAGGTCCATGCTGCTCGACCGATCCGACCGGCACGATCACGGCTGCGCCCCTTGCGGCAAGGGCGCTGATATCGGCGGCCTTGAGCCGCGACCATTCGATTTCGCTCATCACCACCTCGTGCTCATTGGGCTCGGGCTCATTGGGCGAAGAACAGCTTCAGCTCCGGGGTGAAGCGCGCCAACTTCTCGGAGTCGAGCGCGACAGAAAGCCCCGGCCCCTCCGGGATCGCAAGGAAGCCGTCCTCGTCGAGCTCGAAAGGCCGTGCCGTGATGCCATCGACATAGGGGCTGCCGCCGATGAACTCGACGAGATCGCAATGCGGCATGGCCGCGGCGAGTTGCAAATCCGCGGCGAGGCCGAGCGCCGTGTTCCAGCCATGGCCGATATATTTGATTCCGAACTCGTCGGCGAGCCAGGCGATGCGGCGCTGCTCGCTGATGCCGCCCACCTTCGTCACATCGGGCTGAACGATATCGAAGGCGCCGCGCGTCAACCACGGCAGGAAGGATTGCCGGCGGGTCAGGACCTCGCCGCCGGCGATCGGCACCGGGCTGGCGCGGCGCAGCGCGCAGTAGTCTTCGAGCGCATCGGGGCGCAGCGGCTCCTCGAACCAGGTGACGGCGAAGTCGCGGAGCATCTCGGCGGTGCGCAGCGCCCATTTGAGCCCGTGCGGCCAATGCGCGTCGCTGGCGCCGGCATCGACGCAGAGCTTCGCCTCGTCCCCCGCCGCCTCGCGCGCCGCGCGGACGATCGCTTCGTCGAGCTTCGGATCGAGAGCGCGGCCGAACGGCCCCCAGCCGATCTTGAAGGCGCGGAAGCCGCGCTGCCGAAAGGCGGCCACGGTCTCCGCCATCCGTCCGGGCTCCTCCATCAGCAGCGAGCAATAGGGCTGGATGCGACGGCGGTAGATGCCGCCGAGCAGCCGGCCGACCGGCTGTCCGGTGGCCTTTCCGAGAATGTCCCAGAGCGCGATGTCGATGCCGCTGATGACATGGGTCAAGGTGCCGCCGCGCCCCATCCAGAAGGTGTTCTGATGCAGCTTTTCCGTGACGCGCTCGGGCTCCAGGGCATTCTCGCCGGCAAAGAGCGGCTTCAGCACTTCGAGCCCCGCCTGGACAAGGCGTCCGTCCGTGAACACGCTGCCGTAACCGGTGATCCCCGCATCGGTATGGACGGCGATCAGCGCGTGAATCGAATCCTCGGGTTTGATCTCCGCGGACCAGCCGCCTTTGGGGCTCTCGCCGAAGAGCGGCGCTGCGACGATCGATGTGATTTTCACGGTTTGCATCATCAGGCTCCGGACGGCGCCACGCTTCGACGCCCCTTGGTCCAGCCGCGGCGCGCCCACAGCTCGATCCGCCGAACGAGCAGCGCCGAAGGGTAGCCGACGGCGAAATAGAGAATCGCCGTTACGGTATAGACGGTGAAGTACTGGTAGTTGCGGGCGGCGATGATCTGGCCGCTGAACATCAGCTCCTGCACCGTCACGACCGAGGCGAGAGCCGTGTCCTTGAACAAGGCGATGAGGTAATTCCCGAGCGCCGGCAAGACGATCCGGATCGCCTGCGGCAGGATGATCTTGCGCAGCGTCAGCCAGGGCCGGAGGCCGACGCTCGCCGCGGCTTCCCACTGCCCCTTCGGGATCGCCTGAATGCCGCTTCGGTAGACCTCGCTCATATAGGCCGAATAATTGAGCGTCAGCCCGATGATCGCGGCGCTGATCGGGTCGAGCCGCAGCCCGGCGCTCGGGAGGACGTAGTAGATGTAGATGAGCTGCAGGATGAGCGGCGTCGCCCGGATGAATTCGACGAAGAAATCGGCGGGCCAGCGCACGCCGCGGGAGCGCGACAGGCGCGCGAGCGCGAGCGGTATGGCGAGAATGCCCGAAAGCACGATCACCACCAGCGTGAGCATGGTGGTGATCGCGAGGCCATGCAGGAAAACGAGACCGTAATCCTGTACGACCTCCGGATTGAAGAGCTCCATCGAGGCCCGAGGACGCCCCGGTCAGAGCGGGAAGAAGAAGAGGTTGCGGTTGGAGAGCCCGTATTTCTTCAGCAGCGCCGAGACATGGCCATTGCCGCGGATCTCGGCCAGCGCCTGCGTATAGCCGGCGCGGAGCGTGCAATCCTCCTTCCGCACCGAATACCGGGCGTAGCCATAACCGTATTTGAAGATGAGATCCTCCGGCACCTTGACGTTGGGAACGATGGCGATCGGGGCCGATGGATTGGCCTTGAGGTAATCGAGGACCTTCACGTCGTCCTCGACGATCTCGTCGACCCGTCCGCTCGAAATGCCGGCGAACTCCTCGGCGTCGGTCTGAAAGGGAGTCACTGTGACGCCAATGGTGCGCAGATACTCGTCCGCGGCGGAACCGGCGATGGCGCCGACCTTCTTGCCCTTCAGCGCCTCGAAGCTGTTCGGCGGCGATGAATTGCTTTTTTGCGCGACGATGGCCGGCCCATACCACCAGGCCGGGCCTGTGAAGGACACCGCCTTCAGGCGATCGGGCGTGATGTGAATATTGGCGGCGACGACATCGATGCGCTTCGAAAGCATGGCGGAGATCAACTGCCCGAAGGGCATCACCTCGTAGCGGATCTTGGTGATGCCGAGCCATTTCAGGGCCGCTTCATTGATCTCGACATCGAGTCCGCTCGCCTTGCCGGTGGCGGGGTCGATCGAGGAGTAAGGCGGCGACGGGGAAATACCGAGCGTGATCCCGTCCTGCTGCGCCTTCTTCAGCGAGCTGTCGCCGCAATTGTCGAAAAGCGGCGTCGCCTCGGTGCGAAACTCCTGCGCCATTGCGGCGCCGGCGGTTCCGACAATTACGGCGAAAGACGCTGCGAGCGCTATCTTGCCGAACATCGCTCCCCCTTTCCTTGACTGACGATCAGATCGTATGCAATTTCGATCGTATACAATCCTTGGCCTCGGCGAATGTCAAGCCAGCAAGAAAAGGAACCGGTCTTGAGCGTTGCACTCGATGAATCCTCCGCCTTCACGGCAGAGCTCGATGACGCAGAATGGCGCAAGGTCAGGCCTCGCACCCTAGTCGCGCAGGCGATGGAGTCGATCATCGCCGCCGTCGCGCGCGGCCTCATTCTCCCCGGCGACCGGATCGTCGAGCAGGAGATCGCGACCGCCCTCGGCATCAGCCGCGTTCCGGTTCGCGAGGCGCTGCGGCTGCTCGAAAGCCAAGGCTTGGTCGTCAGCGAACCCTATAAGGGCATGCGGCTCGTCCCGCTCACGCGCGAACGCCTGGACGAGGTCATCGAGGTGCGTGTCGCGCTGGAGACCTCCGCCGTCCGGCGCGCCCTCGCCCGCGGCCGCAATCGCGGGGCCGCTCTCGATGGGCTGCGACGCGCCATCGACGAGCTGGAATTGATGGCGACGCGCGGCGACGGGTATGGGCTCGCGACTGCCGATGCGCGGTTCCACCGCGAATTGTGCGGCCTCGGCGGCAATCGGGTGCTGTGCACGCTTTGGGAGGCCATCGCGGTACAGCTGACGATCATCGTCGGCCTGTCGACTCTCGGCAAATCGATGCACGGCATCATCGACGAGCATCGGCGGCTGCTCGCGGCGTTCGAGCGCGGCGATGCTGCCGAAATCGATGCCGCGATCGAGGAGCATGTCCGGGCGCAGACGGCAGCGGTCGATTTCGAGGGGCTGATCGCCGAGCGGCGCGCCCGGCGAGAGCAACGCGCCGAGAGGAGCCAAGGCCGATGAAGATCGAAGCCGTCGATTTTTTCTATCTCGCAATGCCGCAGATCACCACCGAGGCCGATGGCAGCCAGGACGCCCTGTTGGTGCGCGTCGCCGCCGGCGGCTTCGTCGGCTGGGGCGAATGCGAGGCCTCACCCTTGGTCTCGATCGCCGCCTTCGTCTGCCCGATGTCGCACGGCGTCTGCCGGCCGGTCGGCGCGTCGGTGCTGGGGCAAGCGCTGGACAGCCCCGCCGACATCGCGCGGATCGCCCGGCGCGTCGCCTATGACAGCATGGATCTGCTGCAGGCGCCGCATACCTTTTCCGGCGTCGAGATGGCGTTGTGGGATCTCTTGGGCAAGGCCCGGCAGGAGCCGGTCTGGCGCCTGCTCGGCTACCGGCGTTCAGGCAAGAAGCTCGCCTACGCCTCGCAGCTCTTCGGCAAGACGCCGCAGCAGACGCTCGACGCCGCGCGCGCGGCGCGCGCGGCCGGCTTCACCGCCGTCAAATTCGGCTGGGGCCCGATCGGGCAAGCCGGCGCCGCCCTCGATGCCGAGCATTTCGCCGCGGCGCGCGAGGGGCTGGGCCCGGACGCGCTGCTGCTCGTCGATGTCGGCCAGATTTGGAACGAGGACGTCGATGCGGCGGCGGCTCGCCTGCCGGCGCTCGAAGCGGCAGGGGCGGTTTGGCTCGAAGAGCCGTTCCATACGGCCGCGCTCGCCGCTTATGGGCAATTGGCGCAGCGCAGCCGCAAGGTGAAGCTGGCAGGCGGCGAGGGCGCGCATAACATCGCGATGGCGCGGCACCTCATCGACTATGGCGGCGTCGGCTTCATTCAAATCGATTGCGGCCGCATTGGCGGCATCGGACCCGCCAAGGCCGTCGCCGACATTGCCGCGGCGCGCGGCGTCACCTTCGTCAATCACACCTTCACCTCGCACCTAGCCCTCAGCGCCTCGCTGCAGCCTTATGCCGGGCTCCTCGACCATCGCATCTGCGAATACCCCTTCGCCCCCAAGCCGCTCGCCCGCGAGCTGACGGTCAATCACCTGGCGCGGGATGCGGCGGGGGAAATCGCGGCGCCGGATGCGCCCGGGCTCGGCATCGGCATCGATCTCGAAGCCCTGCGGGGCTATCTGCAGCGGGTCGAGATCAAGGTGAACGGGCAGACTCTCTACGCGACGCCGCCGCTCGCGTGATCGCCGGCGCCGCGGCTCAACCCGCGGCCTTGACTCGCTTGAACGCCTCGGTCGCTTCCAGCAGGCGACTGCGCGTCCCGACTTCGAGCGCGGTGTGGCCGGCATCGGGCACGATGACAAGCTCGGCCTCCGGCCAGGCACGATGGAGGTCCCAGGCGTTGCGCATCGGGCAAACGACATCGTAGCGGCCGTGAATGATGGTGCCGGGAAGGTGCCGAATGCGGTGAATATTCTCGAGAAGGAAATTGTCGGACGCAAAGAATATCCGGTTCGCGAAGTAATGGCATTCGATGCGAGCCAGGGCCAGCGCCTTGCGCGGGTCCTCGTGCTCGCGGATGGTGGCGTCGTTCGGGACGAGATGCATCGTCGATGCTTCCCATTTGCTCCAGGCGACGGCGCAGCGCAGCCGCTCCATCTCGTCGGCGCCGGTCAGGCGACGATGGTAGGCGGCAACGAGATCGCCGCGCTCCCCCTCCGGTATGGGCGCCAGATAGTCCTCCCAGGCGTCCGGGAAGACGTGGCTCGCCCCCTCTTGATAGAACCAATCGATCTCCAGCTTTCGGCAGAGAAAGATGCCGCGCAGGATGAGGCCCAGCACCTTCTCCGGATGGGTGATCGCATAAGCGAGGGCGAGCGTGCTGCCCCAGCTGCCGCCGAAGACGATCCACTTCGCGATGCCGCAATCCTCGCGAACGGCCTCGATGTCGTCGACGAGGTGCCAGGTCGTGTTCTCGCGCAGCTCGGCATGCGGCGTGCTCTTCCCGGCGCCGCGCTGATCGATGAGGACGACGCGGTAATGGCGGGGGTCGAAGAAGCGGCGATGATCCGGCGCCAGACCGCCGCCGGGGCCGCCATGCAGGAAGAGAATCGGAACGCCCTCCGGGTTCCCGACCTCTTCATAATAGATCCTGTGCAGCGCGGAGACGTCGAGCTGCTTCGAGCGGAACGGCTCGATCGCCGGAAAGAGCTCTCGTATGTCCATTGCGGGTCAGAACTCCCGAGAAGGGCGCAGGCGCAACCGGCGAATGAATGGCTCAAGCTTTATCTTCGCACGGCTCGATCCGGTAATTGCCGTTATCGTCGCGGCCGAGGATATTGGCGCGCCGCACCTCGCCCCAGGCGTGCAGAAAATCGGGCCAGGGGACATCGCGATGCGCGTCGGCCAGCTCGGCGAATTGCTGCGGGCGGGCACGGATCGCGGCGATGATGGCGCTTGCCGTCGGGCTCATAGGTAGTCCTCCAGCTTGACGCGGCCTTTTCCGTAATACTGGATGCGCTTGTAGAGCTGCTTCGGCACCCCCTCGGGGATGGTCGCGTCGATGCCGAGCTTCGCCGTCGTCGGCAATCCGCCCTTGCCGAGCTCCCAGGCCTTGATGCTGGGATCGATATGCTTGCCGCGCGCCCCCTGGACGATGATGGTGTCGCGATCGGCTTGGACGCGGAAGGTGAGCGCCCAGTCGAGATCGTCGGGATTGTAGATGTCGATGTCCTCGTCGGTGACGATCGCGAGCTTCACCTCGGACACGGAAAGCAGCGCCAGAAGCGCGTTCTTGCCCTCGCCCGGGCGCTTCTTGATCGAGGCGATCAGAGTCCAGTAGCCGCAACTTCCGACCGGCGCGCGGATGGCAACGGGCTGCACCGACGCGTTGCGCAGGGCCCGAAGCCCCGCCGCCTCGGTCACGGGCGCCGCGAGCCAATCGTTCTCCCACGGCATCTGCAGAAAATAGAAAATCGGATCGATGCGGTGCGTGATGCACTTGACGCGGAAGATCGGGTTCCATTTGACGTCGCCGGAGATCTGGCTGAACTCGCCGAAGGGTCCCTCATCCGCGGTCCAGCCGATGGGCAGGAGCTCGCCTTCGAGCACGAGCTCGGCGTCGGCGGGCACTTCGAGGTCGACGGTTTTGCATTTGACGATCGGCACCGGCGCGCCGTGCAGGCTGCCGGCGACGGTATACTCGTCCATGTCGATGGGCGCCTTGTATGACGCGGCCAGCATCTCATAGGGGTGCACGCCCATGGCCACCGCGATCTCGAGCGGCCGGCCGCGATCGAGCTGCCGCTGATAGTAGAACCGCATGTCCGAGGGCGAGACGAGGTCGATTCCGGTCTCGTTCGGCGTTCGGTACATGAGTCGATAGGACCCGGCGTTGCGGCCGAACTCCGGGTCCTTCGAGGTGACGAAGGTTCCCGACAAATAGGGCCCGCCGTCGAACAGGTGCATCAACGGGTAGGGAATGGCGGCAAGATCGACATCCGCGCCCATGCGCACGACCTGCTGGCAAGGCGCCGCCTCGACCATGACCGGCTCGATGAGGCGCCCAAGACCCTGCTCGAAGCGCGCCGCCACATCCTTCTCGGCGCAGCCCATTGCGAGCGCGAGGCGCTTGCGCGTGCCGATGAGCCCGCCGGCGAGGCGCCATCCGGGATAGTCCTTCAGCTCCTCGAAGAACATTGCCTGGGGCGATTGATTGACCAGCGCCGATACGTCGCGCAGATCGACCGCCCTTTTGATCCGGCGGAGCTCGCCGGCACCGTCGAGATCGGCGAGGAAGTCGCGAAAGCTCTTCTTCATCGGACAGCCCTCCGCCTCGCCCCTCAGCCCTTCGTCGGCAGATACTGCTGCGATCGTTTCACGACCGCCGCCCATTCCGCATCCGTGAGCTTGACGGCGCCGATGAACTGATTGGTGAAGAGCTTGTCCGCCGGCGGGGTCCCTTTGGCGCCCATATAGGTCTCGACCGTCCGTCGCGTGGTCGCCACGAGATCCGGATCCATGTAGCCGAGCCCGTGCTGCTTGACGGAAGCCACGAGGCCGAGCGCCGTGCCGACCTCCTGACCGTACTCGATGACCTTCTTGTTGGCAGGGCTGCCGCCCTTGAACTCCTTGACGCTGTCGAGGTGCAGCTCGACCGACTTCTCCGGGTTGAGATAGACGTACTTCATGCCTTCGAGCATGCCGTCCACGAAGGCCTGGCAGAGCTGCGGCTTCTTTTCGATCGTGCTGCGCTTGGCCGCGAGCACGACGCTGAACATTTTCACGCCGTAGTCTTCGTAGAGAATGCTGTTGACCTGCATCCCTTGCGCCCAAAGGCTGGGCGCTATGCTGCCGAAGAAATTGCCTTCGGCTTTGACCTGCTTGTCGACCAGCGCCTTGATGAGCGCGGCCGCATCCATCGTGACCTTGGAAATCTTGGCGTCGTCGATCCCCGTCGCCTTGACGAAGGCGGGCCAGAGCTGAAAGTCGCCGCTGCCGACATCGAATGCCACGGTCTGGCCTTCGAGGTCCTTGGGCTTGGTGATGTTGTACTCCTTCAGCGAGAAGATGCCGATGGGCGAGCGCGGCCACTGCCCGGCGATGGCGACGAGGTCGAGCCCCTTGCTGGCGCAGTTCATCATGACGGCGAGGTCGAGAAGGCCGAAATCGTATTGGCCCTGGTCGACCGGCACGCAGACCTTGCCCGAGCCGAAGCCGCGGTCGATCGTCACGTCGAGGCCCCGCTTCTGCCAGAACCCCAGCTTTTTCGCGACGAACGGAAAGCTGTAGGTGCCGAGAGGCAGCCAGGGCAGCGTCAGCTTCACGGGCGTACTCGCGCGAAGAATCGCCGGAGCCGTCACTTCCAGGACGCCGCTGGCGGCGAGTGCGCCCGCCGCCTTCAGGATCGAACGCCGATGCAATGCCATAGCAACCTCCCTTCGGCTTCGGTCTTGTCGCCGCGAGCCATTCGATGATCCGGTTTCAGCCCGTCCCGATATCGAGATAGTTCGGCGACTGCCAGTAGATGACCCGCCGCTCCGCCCAGGCGATGATCCCATAGAGAAGGAGCCCCGCGAGGCTGAGCGCCGTGATCGCCGCCATCATGAGCGGCGTGTCGAGGAGCCCGCCGGCGAGCTTGATGAGATAGCCGATGCCCTCCTGCGAAGCGACGAATTCGGACACGACGACGCCGATGATCGCCAGGGTGATCGAGATCTTCATGCCGCCGAACAGGTAAGGCATGGCGTTCGGCAGCCGCACCTTGAGGAAGATTTGCCACCGCGAACCCATGAACGCCCGCGCCATTTTGAGGACGTCCTCGTCGATCGTCTGCAAGCCCACCGCGGCATTGATGGTCATCGGAAAGAAGGCGATGAGGAAGGCAAGCAAGAGGCTCGAGACGGCACCGGTTCCGAACCACACGATGAAGAGCGGCGCGATCGAAATCTTCGGGACGACTTGGGAAACGACGATGATCGGGTAAAACCCCCGGCGCGCCACCGCCGAGTAGGTGATGAGCACGGCGAACAGCACGCCTCCCGCCACCGACAGGACGAAGCCCAAGATGGTCAGGTAGAGCGAAGGCCAGAGATGCTGAAGCAGCAGGTCGTAGCGCTCCACCATCGTTCTGAGGATGACCGAAGGCGGCGGCAGCAAGATCTCCTTGACGCCGAAACCGCGCACGAGCAGTTCCCAAGCGACGAGGACAGAGGAACCGGCGAGGCCGGGCCAACCGATCGCGTTCGCCCGCTGGATGAGCGGACTGACCGCCGGCGGCCGGAGAGCGGTCGGCGTGCCGGCGGGCTCTCGCGTCTCGTGAGGAGAGGCGGTGCTAGCCATGGCTCGCCTCGATCGACTTGCGCAGCCGACGAACATGGCGATTGAAGGCCTCGCCCTCCATCACATCGATCTGCCGCGGCCGCGGCAGATCGACGATGATCTCGTCGACGATGGTGGCCGGCCGCCGGCCCATCACGAGAACGCGGTCGGACAGGAACGCCGCCTCGCGGATGCTGTGGGTGACGAAGATCACCGTCTTGCGGTGAATCTGCCAGATGCGCAGGAGCTCGAGCCCCATCTCGTCGCGGGTGATGGCGTCGAGCGCGCTGTACGGCTCGTCCATCAGGAGAATCGCCGGGTCGTGAATGAGCGCCCGGCAGATCGCCGCCCGCTGCCGCATGCCGCCCGACAGCTCGCGCGGCAGCTTTTCGGCAAAATCCGCGATCTTCGCCATGACCAGGAGCTCGGTCGCACGGGCGGCAAACTGACGGCGCGGCAGGTTCAGCATCTCAATCGGAAACAGCACATTGTCGAGCACCGTCCGCCACGGCAGCAGCACCGGCGACTGGAAGACGACCCCGATGTCGCGGCGCGGCCCGGCGACGCTTCGGCCGCCGACGCGGATCTCGCCGCCGCTGACCTCGAGCAGACCGGCGATCATCATGAGGAGCGTGCTCTTGCCGCAACCGCTCGGCCCCAGCAGGCTCAGGAACTCGCCTTCCCTCACCTCGAAACAGACGTCGCGAATCACCTCGAGCTCGCGATATGCCTTGCGGACAGAGCGGAGGCTGAGGTGAGCGGAGCCGGCTGGCCGGGACTCCGAGCTTTGGCGTTCCGTGGCGCGGCGCTCGCTACGCGTGAGCATTCTCGGGGCCACCGACATGATCGCAGCAGTGCATCGGCTCGGCGGCTGACGATCCCGACAAGGGATCGGCCCCACCGCGCCGAGGCGAAGGTCCTATCGACCGGACCACCATCCTTTCGAAAGCGTCTCACGGCGACTGAAGGGTGTCAACGCGCTGCCCCGCTCAGCGACGGCTGAGGGACGAGCGCCCGACCCGGCCTTTGTCCATAGCGCTTCCTCTCTAATCCAGGAACGCCGGCCGCGAGCCCAAAGCCGCGAGCGGTCCATGCGCCAACAGCACGTGAATCCCGCGGTTGCCGTTCACGAACTGAGTGACGCGCATATCCGCCGCGACGCTGCAAAGGCGGTAAGCGTCGTGGAACGGCAGGCCGTAATGCTGTTCGAGCAGGCCGATCATGCTGCGCATCGCGAGCCGCGCCGCGTCGTCGAGATCCTCGTGGAACGCCATCGTGATCAGATGCTCCGGCGTGACCGCGAAGGGGAGGTCGAGCGCGAATTCCCGCCGCAGCGAGAGCCGGAAGCGCCCATCCATGCTGGTCTCTATCGCCGTCTGGTTGACCTCGCCATCGCCCTGGGCGGCATGGCCGTCGCCGACGCTGAACAGCGCGCCCTCGACCCAGATCGGCAGAAAGAGGCGCGTGCCCGGGAGGAGTTCCTTGTTGTCGATGTTCCCGCCGTATTTGTTGGGCGGCCGGCTGTCGAGCCGGCCCCATTCGCGCGGCGGCGCGACGCCCATTTGCCCAAAGAACGGCCGCGTCGGCAGGCGCAACCCGGGCATCACCTCGGCCAATCCGGTCTCCAGGTCGATCGGAATGATGGTGGTCTTCCGTGTGGGCGATTCCGCGCCGAACATTCCCCGCAGCGGCGTCACCATGTTGTAGCCGTAAGGCTGCGTCAGGCGGATCGCCAGAATATCGACCTGCAGCACGTCTCCGGGACGGGCGCCGCGGATAGCGATGGGACCTGTCAGAATATGCGGGCCGGCTCCGCGAGGAGCCCGCTCGTAGATCTCCGCGATGCGCGGTGGCAGCCATTCCGGCGGCACGTCGTCATCGGGATGGCCGGAGACCGTGCTGACGAAAATCTCCTCCCCGGACTCGATCGCCGTCACCGGTTCGAGCCGCGCGTCGTGGAAGCCGATATGGACCGTGTCAGGCGTCGCTTCCAGGCGCCTCATTTGCCCCTCCTCGCGAGGAGACGCAAAGACCATGATCGAGGCAATAGAGCGCGCCGCTTTTGCATTTCCTGTCCTCCCTCGAAACGGGCGACCATTGCCCGCATCTTATCGAAGGGGCGAGGCCGCGCCAAAATCCCGTCTGGCCGACCGGGCCACGGCCGAAGCCGCCCCTCCCTCATGCCAAGATTAATGCCCGGCCTCATTGCGCAGTGAAGCCGCCGTCGGCAGGCCGACGCCGATCACGAAGCTCGCGGCCATCGCGGCCACCTCTTCCGCGGCCTTCGCCCCGCTGGTGGACGCGCTGCGTCATCGAGACGCCTCGGCGGCGGCTCGGCAGTCCTGAGTTCCGCGCCGCGGAGCAAGCCTCGACTGCCCACCGCTAGCTGCGGCCGACAGGCTTTGCCGCGCCGGATTCGATGCAAGAATCGGATTGAGATCCCGTGCCGAAGGGACGACTTTCACTCCAGATCGAAGCGCGAGGGCTGCGTCATGGGTCCGACGACACATCGCTGCCATATCTTCGAAACCGCGGCCGGCTTCTGTGGCATCGCCTGGAACGAGGCGGGGATCACGCGCTTCCAGTTGCCGGCCAGAACCGCCGAAGCGACGGAACGGCTCCTGCGGCGCCG
>JAJPHB010000054.1 GCA_021325525.1 Alphaproteobacteria bacterium | reverse complement strand
TGATCGAAACTGAATCGTCAACTCCGGTCCAAAATCGCCTCGACCCTCTTCCTGAGCTCCGGCAATCGGCGTTCGACCACCTCCCACACGCGCGCGAGGTCGACACCCATATAGTTGTGGATGAGGACGCTTCGCATCCCGGCTATCTGTCTCCAGGCGATTGACGGATGGGCCGTTTGCGTCGCCAGTCCCACTTTGCCTGCAGCCTCGCCAATGATTTCGAGGTTTCGGACGACGGCATCCTGCATCATGGGAGTTGCCAAGAATGCCGCGCGGCCAGCGGCACAATAGCTCTCGATGCGTCGAATTGCTCCAGGATGTGCCGAAGGTAGACGGTGTCGTCCTTCACAACTCTCTCGCTTCGGCCTGGGAAGATGGAGCCGCCGAGTTGTCATCGCGGAAGTCTAGCACCGTCCGGGTCAATTTTCCTCGACATTGGCCGCCGCTCATCCGCGCCGCAGCGCCCGCCAGCCGATGTCGCGCCGGCAGAATCCCTCCGGCCATCGGATGCGGTCGACGGCGGCATAAGCGCGGCGCTGCGCCTCGGCGACATCGCGGCCGAGGGCGGTGACGCCGAGCACGCGGCCGCCATCGGCGAGAATTCGGCCGCCGGCGGCACGCGTCCCGGCGTGGAAGATGGTGACCGCGTCGTCATGGGCGGCATCGCCGAGCCCGCGGATCTCGGTGCCTTTCAGCGGCTCGCCGGGATAGCCCTTCGCGGCCATGACGACGCAGAGCGCCGCCTCGGCGCGCCAGCGCAGGTCGAAATCCCGCAGCACGCCGTCGCGCGCCGCCAGCAGCGCCGGCAGGAGGTCGCTCTTGAGGCGCATCATCAGCACCTGACATTCGGGATCACCGAAGCGGACATTGTATTCGATGAGCTTCGGCCCGCTGTCCGTCAGCATGAGCCCGGCGAAGAGCACGCCCTTGAAGGGGCGGCCCTCCGCGGCCATGCCGGCGACGGTCGGGCGGATGATGCGCGCCATCACCTCGGCTTCGATGACGGGGGTGAGGCAGGGGGCGGGAGAATAGGCGCCCATGCCGCCGGTATTGGCGCCGGTGTCGCCCTCGCCGACCGCCTTGTGGTCCTGCGCGCCCGCGAGCGCCAGCGCATGCGCGCCGTCGACGAGCGCGAAGAAGCTCGCCTCCTCGCCTTCGAGGAACTCCTCGATGACGAGCTCCGCGCCGGCGGCGCCGAATCGGCCGTCCACCATGGCCGCCTCGACGGCGGCATGGGCTTCGCCCCGGCTGCGCGCGATCGTCACGCCTTTGCCGGCGGCGAGCCCGTCCGCCTTGATGACGAGCGGCGCGCCGCCGCTGCGGCGATGCGTCTCGTCGACATAGGCCCGTGCCCCCTCCGCATCGCCGAATCGGCGGTAGGCGGCGGTCGGGATGCCGTGGCGGGCGCAGAAATCCTTGGCGAAGCCCTTCGAGCCTTCGAGCGCCGCCGCCGCCCGACCGGGGCCGAAAGCCGCGATTCCTGCCGCTTCCAGGCGGTCGACGAGGCCGTCGACGAGCGGCTGCTCCGGACCGACGACGACGAAATCGATGCGCTCCGCCCGGCAGAATTGCTCGATTCGCGCCGCATCCGTCGCGGCGATCGGGACGCATTCGGCCTCGCCGGCGATGCCGGCATTGCCCGGGGCGCAGAAGAGCTTGTCGCAGAGCGGCGAGGCGGCGATCGCCCAACAGAGCGCATGCTCGCGTCCGCCCGAGCCGATGACTAGAATCCGCATCCCGCTGCTCTCCCCGAAGCCACTCGGCGCCGCCGTGGCGTCGCCCTCACCCTGCCCTCTCCCGCAAGCGGGCGAGGGTTCTGTTGCGGAGTCCAGGAGCGGCAAAGCGAAGGTCGCGGCGCCGCTCCGCCTCTTGTATCATAGCGGGGCATGGCGGAAATGCCCCTCATCGCCGCCGAGGCGCGGCGCAACCTGCCCGAATACACCGTGGGCGAGCTCTCCGCGGCGCTGAAGCGGCGCATCGAGGAAAGCTTCTCCTATGTGCGCGTGCGGGGCGAGATCTCGGGCTTCAAGCGCCACGCCTCGGGTCATTGCTATCTCGCCCTCAAGGATACCGAGGCCGTGCTCGACGCGGTCTGCTGGCGCGGCACGGCGCTCCGCCTCCAGGTGAAGCCCGAGGACGGCATGGAGGTCGTCTGCACCGGACGCCTCACCACCTTTCCCGGCCGCTCGAAATATCAGCTCGTCATCGACACGATGGAGCTGGCCGGGATCGGCGCGCTCCTCAAGCTCTTGGAGGAGCGCAAGCAGCGGCTTGCCGCCGAGGGCCTCTTCGCCGAGGCGCGCAAGAAGAAGCTGCCCTACCTTCCCGCCATCATCGGCGTCGTCACCTCGCCTTCGGGCGCCGTCATCCGCGACATTCTGCATCGCCTCGCCGACCGCTTCCCGCGCCGCGTCCTTCTCTGGCCGGTCGCCGTCCAGGGCGAGGGCGCGGCGGCGCAGGTGGCGGCGGCGATAGAGGGCTTCAACCGCCTGCCCGCGGGCGGGCCCGTTCCGCGCCCCGATCTCCTCATCGTCGCCCGCGGCGGCGGCAGCCTCGAAGACCTCATGCCCTTCAACGAAGAGATCGTCGTCCGCGCCGCCGCCGCTTCGGCGATCCCGCTCATCTCGGCGGTCGGGCACGAGACCGACACGACGCTCATCGACCTCGCCGCCGACCGCCGCGCCCCGACGCCGACGGCCGCGGCGGAGATGGCGGTTCCGGTGCGGCTCGATCTTCTCGCCGAGCTCGCGGCGAAAGGCAGCCGGCTGCAAGGCGGTCTCGCCCGCCTCTTCGCCGAGCGCCGCATCCGCCTCGAAGGGCTGGCGCGGGGCCTGCCCGATCCGCGCTCGCTCCTCGGCGCCAAGGCGCAGCAGCTCGATGACCGCGTCGAGCGCCTCGGCTTCGCCATGCGGACGCGGCTCGAAGGCTGCCGCGCCCGCGTCGCGACCCTGGCGGCGCAGCTGCGCCATCCCCAGCAGCAGATCGGCGAGAAGCGCGCCGCGCAGGATGCCGCGGCGCATCGCCTCAACCGCGCCTTCGGCCATTTCCTCGCCCTCGAGCGCCGCCGCATTCTCGGCCTCGGCGAGCGTCTGCGCCCGGCCGTGATGCGGCGCGAGCTCGACCGCGCGCGCGACCGCCTCGCCAACCTCGCGGGCCGCATCGAGAGTCACGCCCTCTCGCACGAGAAGGTGCTGGAGCGCGGCTACGCGCTCGTCCGCGACGCCGATCGCCGCGCCGTCATCAGCGCCGCCAAGGTGGTGCCGGACGCGGTCCTCACGATCGAGTTTCACGACGGCGAGGTGGCGGCGACGGCGGGATCGCGGCGCCGCCGGCAAAGCCGCCGGCCCGCCGAGCCGGCCGAGCAAGGAAAGCTGCTGTGAAAGCATGGGCGGTCTTCTTCGCCTTGCTCCTGCTGCCCTCGGCGCCGCGCGCGGAGGCGCTGCAGCTCGCGGGAGAGTTTGAGCAGGGCGGGCTCGTGCGCGGCACGACCGTTCCCGGCGCCAGCGTGGCGCTCGACGGGCGCGAGGTGCCGGTCGCGCCCGACGGCCGCTTCGTCTTGGGCTTCGGCCGCGATGCGCCGGCCGAAGCGGTTCTCGTCCTGCGCTTGCCCGACGGGAGGAGCGAGGAACGGCGCCTTCAGGTCGCGCGGCGCGACTACGTCGTGCAGCGCGTCGAGGGGCTGCCGCAGGAGACCGTCACGCCCGATCCGCGGCTGCTCGAGCGGATCAAGCGCGAGGCCGACGCCCTTCGCGCCCTTCGCGCCGTGCCCGGCCGCGATCTCGATTTCCTGACGCCCCTCGTCTGGCCGGCGGTCGGCCCCATCAGCGGCGTCTATGGCAGCCAGCGCATCCTCAACGGCGTGCCGCGCGCGCCGCATCTGGGCGTCGACATCGCGGCGCCGCCGGGCACGCCGGTCGTGGCGGCGGCGGGCGGCGTGGTGCGCCTCGCCGAGGAGCTGTTCCTCACCGGCAACACCATCCTCCTCGACCATGGCTATGGGCTGACGACGAGCTATGCGCATCTGTCGCGCATCGCTGTCGCCGTCGGGCAGCATGTCCGGCAGGGCGAGGTCATCGGGGCGGTCGGCGCCACCGGCCGCGCCACGGGACCGCATCTCCATTGGGGGCTCGAATGGCTCGGCGTCCGGCTCGACCCGCAGCTCGCGGCGGGGCCGATGCCGGCGCAACAGGAATAGGGAAACGGCGACAAGGGAGGAAGAAATGTTCGATCGCGACCGCTTCATCGCCGATTGTATCGCCGCGCGCGCCGGTGATGAAAGCCACAAGGCCGTGCGCGAGATCGTGGCGCGCGCCATCGCCGAGCCGGCGGCGGTGCTGAAAAGCGTGGGCGAGCCGCGGCGCGCCATTGTCGAGACGCTGCACCGGGCGCCGGACCTGACGATCCTCAACATCGTCTGGGGGCCGATGATGACGCTGATGCCGCACAATCACCTGATGTGGGCGGTGATCGGCATCTATACCGGCCGCGAGGACAACATCTTCTGGCGCCGCCTGCCGGACGGGCGGGGCGGCAAGATCGAGGCGGCCGGCGCGAAGGCGCTCGGCACCGGCGACGTCACGCCGCTCGGCCACGACATCATCCATTCGGTGACCAATCCCATCCCCCGCCTCACCGGCGCCATTCACGTCTATGGCGGCGATTTCTTCGCGGCGCCGCGCAGCGAATGGGATCCCGAGGCGCTGACCGAGAAGCGCTACGATGTCGAGAAGAATCTGCGCCTCTTCGAGGAGGCGAACCGCGCCTTGGTTCTGCAAGAGCAACGAGCCTCTCTCCGCCACGAAGTGGGGGAGAGGCGGGAGTGAGGTGGCATCGCCGCTTGCTCGGCAATCGGCCCTGGAATCCCCCACCTCACGCTGACCTCTCCGCCCCCGCGGGGCGGAGAGGAGCGGCAAACTTGGTGCTCAATCCGGCCAGCGCCGGTGCAGCCAGAGCCACATTTCGGGCCGGGCGCGGATCCAGGATTCGATCTCGCGGTTGACCGCCGTCATGATCGCCAGCGTGTCGGCTTGGCGGTCGCCGGTGCGCTGGACCGCGATCGGCGGGCTCAGCACGATGCGGAAGCGCGCGCCCTCGAGGCGCTCGACACGGGCCGGCAGGATGGCGCAGTCGAAGCGCAGGGCGAGCTGCGCCACGGCCGGAGCGGTCATCGCGTCGCGGCCGAAGAAGGGGACGGCGATGCCGTCATTCATCTTCTGGTCGACGAGAATGGCGAGATGATGCCCTTCCTTGAGGGCGGCGATCGAGCGCCGCGCCGCGACGACGCCCTTCGGAATGAGCTCGCTGCCGACCGTGCCGCGATAGCGGTGGATCAGCCGGTCGACCCAGGGGTTGTTGGCGGCGCGGTAGACTTCGGCGACGGGAAGGCCGCGCTGCGTCGCCGCCATCGTCGCGATCTCCCAATTGCCGAAATGGGCGGAGATGAAGATGACGGGGCGCCCCGATGCGAGGAGCGGCTCCACATGCTCCTCGCCGACGAGCTCGACCCGGCCGCCCTTCTTGTAGATCTCGATCTCGGCGAGATGCGGGTACTCGGCGATGACGCGGCCGAGATTGTCCCACATGCCCCGCATGATCCGCCGCATCTCGGCTTCGCCGAGGCCGGGCAGGGCGCGGCGGAGGTTGATCGCGGCGCGCTTGCTGACGCCGAGCCGCGGACCGACGACGCGCCCGAGCCAGCCGCCCAAGCCCGAAGCGGCGTCGAGCGGCAGCAGGCGGAAGAGGCGGAAGAGGATGGCGGCGCCCACCCCTTCGAGACGGTGCACGAGCGGTGCCGGGAGTAGTCCGCCGCGATACTTCTTTGCGATGCCGAGGTCAGCCATGCGGCGCGGGCGATAGCATGAAGGGCGCCAGAAGCTCAATCGCCCAGTCCGGCTCTGCCCATTCGAGCCTCACCTCGACGGCGCGGAAGGCGGCGCGCAGGGAGGCGGGGAGCCGCACCCAATCCTTGGCCGTCGTGACCGGCATCGCATCGGCCGTCCGCGCCGCGGCGAGGAGCGCTTCCGCCTCCGCCTCGCCATAGGGGTGATGGTCGGGAAAGTCGCGGCGCCCGACGATCTCGGCGCCCAGCCCTCGCAGCGTCGCATAGAATTTCGCCGGCCGGCCGATGCCGGCGAAGGCGAAGACGCGCCGGCCCCGGAGCTCGGCCGCGCCTTCGGCGGCAAGGCGCGCATGGAGGACGGGCAACCGGCCGGCGATGCGCGCTTCGCTGCCGCTCTTGTCGGGGCCGATGACGAGCGCGGCCTCGGCGCGGGCGAGGCCTCTGGCGAGCGGCTCGCGCAGCGGTCCCGCCGGAATGAGGCGCTCATTGCCGAAGCCGTAGGCGCCGTCGATGGCGAGCAGCGAGAAATCCTTGGCAAGGCCCGGATTCTGGAAGCCGTCGTCGAGAAGAAGGAGATCGGCGCCGGCGGTGATCGCGGCGCGCGCGCCGGCGACACGGTCGCGGGCGATCCAGCAGGGTGCGGCACGGGCAAGGAGCAGCGCCTCGTCTCCGACATCGGCGGCGCCGTGCTGCGCCGGATCGACGCGGACGGGGCCGGCGAGCCGGCCGCCATAGCCGCGCGTCAGGATATGCGGCCGCCTTCCGCCTTTCGTGAGGAGCGGGGCGAGGGCGAGCACGGTCGGCGTCTTGCCGGCGCCGCCGGCGACGAGATTGCCGACGCAGAGCACCGGCACCGGCGCCCGCCACGGCCGCGCGAGCGCGTGCCTGATTCGGCCGGCCGCGGCGTTGAGCCCTGCGAGGGGCAACAGCAGCGTCGATGCGAGGCCGGGCCGCTCCCAGAAATCAGGCGCACGCACGATCATCGTCCGGCCGCGCCGCGCGCGGGCAGAGCCCATCGAGCCACGGCGCGAGGCGGGCGAGGACGGCGTCGAGGACGCCGCTCTCGGCGCTCGCCACCGCACGCGCGGCCTCGCCCATGCGCCGCCGCTCCTCGGGCTCTCGCAGGAGCCGGGTGACGGCCTCGGCGAGAGCGGCGGCATCGGCGACGGCGACCGCCCCGCCCGCCTCGTCGAGGCGGCGCGCCACCGCGGCGCAGTTGCTCATATCGGGGCCGTGCAGCAGCGCGCAGCCGAGAACCGCCGGCTCGAAGGGGCTGTGCCCGCCGACCGGCACCAGCGAGCCGCCGAGAAAGACCGTCTCGGCGAGGCGATAATAGAGCCCCATCTCGCCGAGCGTGTCGCCGAGATAGACGGCGGTCACCGCGGTGATCGCTTCGCCCGCCGAGCGGCGCGCGACGACGAGACCCTGGCGCCGCAGCATCGCCGCCACCGCATCGGCGCGGGCGGGGTGGCGCGGCACGATGACGGTGAGGAGGTCGGGGTACCGTCCGCCGAGACGGCCATGCACCGCGACCGCGGCCTCCTCCTCGCCTTCATGCGTGTTGGCGGCAAGCCAGATCGGGCGGCGGCCGATGGCGGTGCGCAGCCGCTCCAGCTCGGCCATATCGGCGGGCAGAGGCGCGGCGCAGGATTTGAGATCGCCCACCGTGTCGGCGGCCGTCGCGCCGAGGCGGCGGAGCCGGTCGCGCTGAACCGCGTCCTGGGCGAGGCAGAGCGACATCCCGCCGAGAAGCGAGCGGATGAGCGCCGGCCAGCGCTGCCAGCGCGCGAAGGAGCGCTCCGACATGCGAGCGTTGAGCAGGACCGTCGGAATGCCGCGCGCCTGCGTCGCCGAGACGAGGTTCGGCCACAATTCGGACTCGACCGAGATCGCGAGGCCGGGCCGCCAATGGTCGAGGAAGCGCGCGGCGTAGCTGGGCCGGTCGACCGGCACGAATTGGTGGATCACCCGTTCGGACGGCAGGCGCGCCGCCAGCAATTGCGCCGAAGTCACGGTCCCCGTGGTCACGAGGATGCCGAGCGCCGGCCGCTCCCGGCGCAGGCGCTCGATGAGGGCGAGCAGCGAGGCGGCCTCCCCGACGCTCGCCGCGTGCAGCCAGACGAGCGGCCCCGGCGGCCGCGGCCGGCCCGGGCGCCCCAGCCGCTCGGCGAGCCGCGCGCGATCTTCCTTGCCGCGCGCCCGGCGGAGGAGGAGGTAGAGAAGAATGGCGGGGCCGAGCGCCGTCGCCGCGGCGCGATAGAGCGCCAGCGCCCACGATCCCCGCGGCGGCTCGTCCGCGGCCGCGATGGCGCGCGGCTCATGGCCCATGCGGCGGTCCGCCTCGCGGCCGAGAGCGTTGAGGCGCTCCTCGACGAGCCGGCGGTATTCTTCGAGCGCCTCGTCACGGGTGTCGGACGGAACCTCGATCGGCGCTCCCCAGAGAAAGATGCCGCGCGAGAAGGGGAAGGCGAGGTGAAAGCGGTCCCAGCTCCGCATGACGCGCCGCCGCCGCGCCGCGTAGGAAAGCGGGATGATCGGCACCTGCGCGAGGCGCGCCGTGGCGACGATGCCTTGGCTTGCCACTGTGGCGGGGCCGCGCGGCCCGTCCGGCGTGATACCGACGCATTCGCCCTCGCGCAGCGCCTTGATCATGCGCCGCAGCGCGCCGCCGCCGCCGCGCGAGCTCGATCCGGCGATCGAGGCGATGCCGAAATGGCCGACGGCATCGGCGATGATGCGGCCGTCGCGATGGTTCGAGATCAGCATGTGGATGGGAACGCCGCGCTGCCAGGCCATCGGCATCATGAGGAGGCGTCCGTGCCAGAAGGCGAGAATGAAGGGGCGCCCCTCGCGGTGCAAGCGGCGCGGGATCTCCGCGCCTTCCGCGCGCCATCGTCCGGTGGCGAAGACGAGGCGGATATAGAGCGAAACGAGCCAGCAGAGGACGCGGCGGAGCGCGTCCGAACGCAAAAGACGCCGCAATCTTTCCATCTCTCAGGCGCGCGCGCGGCTTCCGACCCGCTCGAAGCCCTGGCCCGGCGCGCTTTCGGCGGCGAATTGCAGCGCATAGAGCCGCGCATAGGCGCCGCCGCGCGCGAGCAGCTCGGCATGGCTGCCGCGCTCGGCGACGCGGCCGCGGTCGATGACGTAGATGAGATCGGCGTCGATGATGGTGGAAAGGCGATGGGCGATGACGAGCGTCGTGCGGCCCTGCATCAGCGCCTTCAGCGCCGCCTGCACCTGCCGCTCGGATTCGGTGTCGAGCGCCGAGGTCGCCTCGTCGAGCAGCAGGATGGGCGCGTTCTTCAGCATGGCGCGGGCGATGG
>JAJPHB010000162.1 GCA_021325525.1 Alphaproteobacteria bacterium | reverse complement strand
TAAGGCGGCACCGCGGCAGACGGCGCCTCGTCGAAGAGATCTGAAAGCCGCCACGCCGACGCTCGATTGAACTACACCGTATCGGGAGAAAGCGCCCAATTGTACGCCGCGGGGACACCCGAACTCTTCAGCGAAGCGTCGGCCCAATTCCAGGATTCTTTGGCCCCCGGAGTACCAAGGACGACGGAGATCGCGAGCGCCGCGCGTGCAACGTCAAGATAGGCTGGCCCCTTTCCATTCCATTTCTCTCGATCAAGCGTATCCGTCCATCCTTTTGCTACTTTGGACAGCTCGAATGCTTCCGCCCAACTCTCGGCGGGTCGGCCATCCTGCCGCAGGAGACGATATTCATAAGGGGTGGCAAATGCTCTCGGCCAGCCGCTCTTTCCTCCCATACGATCCAGCAGATTCTTCACTTTCCACTCGAATGAACGTCGCCACTCTGCAAACCCCATGATTATCAGCATTCCTATGACCAACAGGACGAGATCCTCACCAAAAGGAGAATCAGTGTGTCCGACCCGTAAAAATGTCCGAAATACCTGCATGCCCTTGTCGGTCGAATCCACGTGGATGCGCTCGAACCACCGGCGATTGTAGTCCAGCTTGCCCTCGAAATAGCTTTTCGGAAGAAACCATGCCGGCACCGTGGCGGGAGTGGCGCGCGTGCACTGCCCTAGCGTGCGCAGCGCCCAGGCATATCCCCTCGATTGGGCGACGCTGAGGACCCCGCCCGACCCCTCGCGATATTCCGGATTATAAGCTCCAATGTTCCAATTGGCGGCGAACTGCAGCTCCTCGAGAAAATACGGATCCCCTGTCAGCACAAATGCGACGTAAGACAACGATGGTTGATGCGCCTCATCAATTACCCAATCGCGCTTATTGTTAAAATCCGGTGGAGTTATCGGAATATATGGATGATTATATTGGTGCTTCTCGGTCCACCCACCTTGCGGATATTTGTTGAAGTCAACCGGGGCATTGGTCTTTTCATCCCGGGCGTGCCACGTAACCGAACCACTCGCTTCGGCCTGGGCCAAGAGCGACTGCAACGAGGATGTGGAGGTTGTGCACAAGAACTCGCCCTGCGGTTCGGTCACGATTCCCATTTCATGGGTCTGACCAGTTGTCGGCATATACGTCGTGAGGCCGGCATTGCCCATGATCTCATAGATTTCCGGCTTTGACAGCCGCGCGCGATAGGCCAGTTTACCGTCGAATCTCGGGAGCCATCTTTTCTCGAAGACCTCCTCGGGCGAGCGCAGGACCGGCCTTGGGCTCGATTGCCAACGCCAACGCGCCATCCACGGATGGCGCGTCACCACTACTTTCGCCAATGCGCGGCCGCCCGCCTCGATCCGCGCTTCGTAGGGGCCGATCGAAACGGGCTTGCTGTCCCAGCAACGCCCGAGTTCGAACACGACCTCGCGCCGCTCAGTCTCCCGATCGGGCCGGAAGAAGATTGTCAGCGGGATATCAGGTCGTGTCGAGCGCAGGCATCTCTGAGCAAACCATGGGCTTGTGAAATCACCGAGGTCGGTGCTCTCATCCTCCCGAAAAACGAAGCTCTGCCCCGCCGTCACGACGGTGACCACCATAGCGGAACCGCGTGGCGCCGCCGCAACAAGCGGCGGCAGCGCATCCGCCGCGCTGAAGACGACGCCGGCAGTCCCCCTCATGAACACGCGACGCGAGAATGCTCCAATCATGAAAGAACCTCTTGTACTTGCCTTTCCATTCGAGTGCCTGCAGCGCATAAAGCGGATCGGAATTCGAGAACCGCGCGGCTCTCATTGAACATGATAGATCACGACCTCTTTGCCGGAATTGGTGAGCTTTTGAAGGATCTGATCAGGGAGCCATTTGGTCAGACCAAGCCATTCAACCAAATAGGCTCCCCAATGCTTCGGAGGCGCGATGGTCTCGAGCGGGATCCAACTGTCATTCGGGACGATGGACTTCCAGTCGCGGTTGTAATATGGCCGCGCCGGGCTCGAATTGTAAAAATACAATGCGCCCGCCGGCGGCGCCCTTGTTAGCACGCGGTCGGCCAGATTTCGTTCATCCAACAAGAACCGGGCGCTTCGAGCTGTTGCGTAATCCGTATAGATGGGCTCCTCGCTCGTGGCGGCGAACCTTACGAGTGTACGCTCACCAAAGAGCAGATCCTTGTTGTCGAGTGAAGTCGCGGCGAGAGCGGTGACGCCAAACAGGATCAGAATGCTGAGCGCGACGCGCCGTCTTTGGATGAACAGCTCTGCGCAACCCAACCCGAGCACTATTGCCGCACAATAGGCTGTCGCGGACTGATATCGCGGGGTCACGAACAGCGCCGGCAATCCGTAGGCCAACCACAAGAACCAGGTCAGACCGAACCCTCCGAAGAGATGCGTCAATCGCAGCGTCGTCTCACTCGCTTGCTTCGCGATCATCAACCAGATGCCGAGCGGCAACGCCAGCAGGAACAGCAGGCCGAAATAGTGACTCGCGAACATCATGGCAATCGGCGCGATCGGCCATGGAGCGTTCACGCCACCCACAGGGTCAAACAGCCCCCGGCCCGTAGCGGAAACATGGCGGATCGCAGGGTTGTCGCTATCGATGCCCGCAATAGTCGTATGTAGCCGGTAAAGGATATCGCCGCTGTGCAGAGCAAGAAAAGCGGTATCGACCGCGAAAACCGCGAGAAATCCGACCGCGACGAGTAGGTAAGATGAAAAATCTTTCAATCGACCGACAAAGAATAGAATTATATAATAAAAAATCAGTATGAATGTCGTTTCTCTTGTGAGATATGCCAGACCGCATGCTAAACCTGCACTAAAAAGGAATAACTTGTTTCTATTTTCATCTTGCGTTTCCATGCCTTCTTCGTATAAAAACAAGGAAAGTGCTATAAAGAAAACTTCAGGAATATCTGAAAAGACTGTCGATGCACCTGTTGCGAACAGAGGAGTCAACCCCAGGACCAGCATGGTCAAATACGCGGCTCGCGCCGAGACGCGTCGCCGAACAAAATAGCCGGTCACCGCGATTAAGCCTGCGACGTACGCCATCGATACAAGGATAAGGCTCGGCTCACTGATGCCGAACAACGAGAAACTCGCCGCAAGCGGCAGCACAATGGTGTGCCTCAGTTCCCAGTGATTCTGGCCGAGATAGGGAAAATGTCTCAGCCAGTGGACAGCTCCTTGGGAATAGGAAAAGTCGTCGCTCGCCAGAAAGCCAGTGAATCCAAAATAAAACGATATGGCGATGATGATCACGACCGAAACCCAGTGCCACCAGAGGAAGCCGGAATCGGCCGATAACAGCACCGGAGAGGGAGCGCGGATCCCGCGACGCGCCGTCTCATTCAACATTTGTGCGCAACAAGCAGAAGGTTCGTCGGCAAACCGACCAGCGCGACAGATTTAATCGAGAATCTACCCGCTCCTGCCGAGCTGGCGGCTTTAGAAAGAGTGCCGCGCGACATCAGATTGAGATTCTCCTCCGTTGCAAAGAAACCGTGTCCGAGCCCGACCAGGATTCGCCGGTAAATCCGCTTTGGGAGCCAATGCAGAAGCGGGAGAACAGTGTGAAACTCTACAGGGTACCAGCGATTCGGCGTCGTTACAAAAATGCCTTTACGGGCAACTCGCCACAGTTCCTTGAGAAAGGCACATTGGCTTTCGAAACTACCGACATGCTCGATCACCGCGCTTGAATGGACAAAATCGAACGATCCGTCCTTGAACGGAAGCCTTCTCCCGTCCGCGCGAACGAAAACGAGACCCGGATATTCCGCCACCAAAAACCCGGCGTCATCGATGCCAACTGCGGTCAGCGCCGATTTTCGCTCATACCACGCCTCGACGTAATTCGAGTGGTCGTACGAACGATCACTGGTTGCACCCACATCAAGAATGGTATCGGTATCGGCGATAGTGAAACTTCGCAGAAATGCCGCAAACATCTTGCGCCTCTGGAGCGCGGAAATCTCGGACGCGATAGAACCCGGCCTGACGATGCTGTACTGCGCATTTACGGGCATCGCGTTTCGCTCGGACCAAGAACTTGTCAGGACCTTGTTGCCTGCACTTCGAGAACGCTGACAAAAAACGCGCCGTAACCGATTTGGAAGGCAAGGATGATGGCGGTCACCGACGGGATTACCAGCCGCATGATATGGCTCGTCGCCAGCGGGCCAAAACCGGCGGCATTCCAGGAATTCAGCGCGTAGGCGCTGACGACGAGACCCGCAGTGAGCAAGGCGAGGGCAAGTATCAGTCCGCGCTCCAAAGTTGCGGCCGTCATGACCGAACGGAAGAATGGATCGACCGGCACGATCCCCTCGCGTCCGCCATAGATTTTTGCGAACACCCAGAACTGGACCGATTGGAAGCCGACCACGACTGCTGCCGAGGCGTAGAGAAGCGTATCGAGGTCGAAGGTAATGCCGGCGACGGTCCGTGGCTGAGGAATGAGCCACCCCATAACCGCAAGTCCGACTGCAAACAGCAGAGCCCCAGGGTAGAGGAAGAGCCAGCGAGGGCTGAAGAGCAGCATGAAGCGGAGATGCCGCCA
The DNA here is from genome assembly GCA_021325525.1 of Alphaproteobacteria bacterium. Classification (GTDB taxonomy): domain Bacteria; phylum Pseudomonadota; class Alphaproteobacteria; order ATCC43930; family CGMCC-115725; genus URHD0088. The sequence continues at coordinate 70,359 of JAJPHB010000162.1, read as the reverse complement.
GCCATCCCGCCAGCTCCTCAAATGCGGCGCCCGGCTTCGACCGTCCGGCGACAGGGTGGTCGGCACCTCGGCGACCCGCAGCTTGTTCGTGGCGGCCTTCACTACCATCTCGCTGGCGAATTCCATTCCCCGCGCCTGAAGATCGAGGCTGAGCATCGCGTCGCGGCGAAAACCGCGAAGCCCGCAATGAAAGTCGCCGCAGGCGCTGCCGAAGAAGAGGCGGCCGATAGCCGTCAGAACCGGGTTGCCGAGATAGCGATGAAGAGCCGGCATAGCTCCTGGCGCGATCCCGCCCAGAAATCGATTCCCCATGACGAGCTCGTAGCCTTGACGGAGGCGCTCAAGGAACGGCATCAGCGCATCGAAGTCATAGCTTCCGTCGCTATCACCCATAATCACGTATTCGCCAGCGGCAGCGCGAATTCCCCCGATGAGTGCGGCGCCATAACCTCGCTCGCTGATCGGAACGACACGAGCGCCGAGCATCTCGGCAATGGCCTGCGAGCCGTCCGTGCTGCCATTATCTGCGATCAGCACCTCGCCCTGTACGCCGTGGCGCATCAAGAATCCGTGGGCCGTCTTAATGCATTGGCCCAGCGTCTCCGCTTCATTCAAGCACGGCATCAGTATTGTGAGTTCGCAAGACGAATGTGCTTTCGTCCCGGCCGGACGAGTATCGTCCATAAAACCGATCTCCGAGTTCACTTGAGGCGGACAGTCGATGATCTTATTCTAGCACCTTGGCATGCGCAGGGCGAATACCGAACCGTCGACTGGCAAGGCGATCGAATTGTACTCTTCTCCGCCGCGTTCACCTTCAAAATTGCCATATTCCGCCCGAGCCAACAACCGATTATCACCTGCGCTGCACCGGACGAAAGCGAGGACCTTATCCTGATGACCACGACGCAGCTCAAGGCGCGCGAGTTGATCCGGAACCGGCGCCGGCTCAGCTTTGCTCGCAAGGCCTCTCTCTTCGGCATCGTGCTTCGAGAGAACGGTCTCGCCTGGACGACCCTGCTTGCAGCCTATTATGCCACCAGCGCCGTAGCCGAGTGGAGCTTCGCGCGGCTCCAGCGCACCAAGGCGGAGCGAGGACTGCCGGGCACGAGCAGCCTTCGGCTGAACGAGCGGATCTGGACGGATTGGGACTGGAGCTCGGGCGGCGACGAGTGGACTCTGTCGCCGGAATGGAAATCCTCGCTGATTTCCTGCGTCCTCACCCGATATGTTCCCGAGGGTGTCGACACGCTGGAAATCGGGCCGGGAGCGGGCCGCTGGACCGCCGTCCTTCAACCCAGAGCCCGTCATCTGTTCGGGGTGGACATCTCCGAGACGTGTATCGATATCTGCCGCCGCAAATTTGGAGGATCGTCCAATACGACATTTCTCAAGAGCAGCGGCGCCGACCTCAACGGTGTTCCCGATCGTTCCATCGACGCACTCTGGTCATTCGATGTCTTCGTTCATATCAATCGTCGCGATGTCGAGGCCTATGTGCGCGAATTCTCGCGCGTCATGCGCCACGGCGCCGTCGGCGTTATCCATCACGGCAGCGGCGCCGGAACACAGGGCGGATGGCGCAGCGATCTCACGACGGCCGACTTCACCCGACTTCTGAACGAGAGCGGGTTCGAGATCGTGGACCAGTTCGAACGATGGGAAGACAATGGCGAGGTCTATTCGGTCGGGCTCTACCAGGATGTGGTGACGGTCTTCCGGCGAGCAGCCTAACCAGGAAAGGCAGACCGAGTGGGGTTGTTGCAATATCGAAAGCGCTGTCTTCAGACGGCGACGGTTTGCTCTGCACGACCCGTTGCGACAAAGTCCGGGTAGAGCTGACAGCAGACCGGGCTTTGCGCCACAATGGCCGCGATAGTCGCAATTTCAAATTGCGAAAGTTGGCGACGCCATTTGGTCGCGGCCTCCAGCGGCTCCCGAAAGACGTCATAATATCCTTCCGGCCGTGCCTTCGGGCGGGTGCTGCTGCGCAAGAAACACGCGGTCTCGGCCTTCCAATCGAGGCCGCAGAATTGAAACAGCGCACGGGCCATATCGGCCGGCGCTGCGGCGACATCTTCATAGCGGACGACTTTGACATGCTTTGCCAACGCCAGATCTTCGATCGCCTTCTCCGTTTGTATGACCCAACTCCAAGCGAGTTGCGCAATGAACGGCAGTTGCGCCAAGCGCTCGCGCGAGAGTGATCGGCGCTGCGCCTGCGGCGTCGCGGCAAGACCAAGAACAGGGATTTGGTGCTCGAACTTTCCCAGTGTGATGCCGCGCAACATTGAAGCGATCTGGCCGCAGGGATGGCGGACGACGAGAATGAACCGGCTGTCAGGCGACGCGGTGGCGAGAATGCCGACGCGCCCCATGCAGCTCACTGATTTTATGACAATCGGGATATCGGAATTTGCGTCACAGTCGAGAAAGTCGGGAACAGGAAATCTCTGGGCGAGAGAACCGATAACCGGGAGCCACTGTAAGGTGCGCAGAATTTCGATGAGGAGGACCCGAAGCCAAGCAGCGACTCCGCCGCAATGGCTCTTGCGGAAAACAGGCCGCGAACCCGAGGTTTTGAGAACCTTGATTCGAGCAAGGCGGGCGAGCCAGCGCCGCGCCTGCATCGCGTAGCGCGGCGCCTCCTCGATGGTACAGAGATAGGGTATCTCCGGCTCGCCGCGATCGATGATGTCGGGTTCATGGCGGTAGAGGATCGCGGGGTGGCTATCAAACATCTTGCCGAGCCACGTGGTCCCGGATCGTGGTGCTCCGAGAATGAAGATCGTCCGCCGGCCGAGGGGGTAGTCCAGCGCCGCGGCTCCATTGCACGCCGGACCGCCGGCGGGATCCCGATCGGGGCGGGGGGCAGCAGCGCTCAGCATCGTGAGCCCGAATGCTGGCTCGCCCGGATTCCGCGCTGCGATCTCCGCAGCGAGGCCAGCGCCCCCCGGAGGCGGGCGGCGAACCATTCTGTTTAACACGCCCGCAAGATAGCTGAGCGCCATTCGTTCGGCACCGAGAGGACGCCCGGACAAGAGCCAAAGTGCGAGCTGCGCTGCGGAAAAAGTTGCAGCGCCGGCAATGACACTGGCCGCCAGCCGAAGAAGCGCAGAATCGATGCTCGCGGCGCGCACCCATTGCGCCATCTCCGGCTGCAGCCAGAGCAGCATCACCGCCATGCAAAGCGAGGCGGCAATGGGACGCCAGAGCTGCATGCCGATCTGCCGTGCTGAGACCGGCAGGACCTGCATCACCGTGTAGAGCGTGACGGGGATGAACAGAAAGGTGACCGCGGTCCGCGCGATCGCGATGCCGAGGAGTCCCAGTTGCGTCCCGGCGACGATCATCGCTCCCATCAGCACGACATTGAACGCCCAGAGGCGGATAGCGCTGATCCGAGCATGACCGGTGACATTGATGATGGCATTTACGGCCCGGCCAAGCCCGACAAAGCTGCCGCCGAGAGCAAGCCAGGGCATCAGCGGGGCGGCGGCTGCCCATTTCGGGCCGAGTAGCACCGCGACCACGTCATCGGCGACCAGTGCCATGCCAACGCCGACGGCGCACGAAATCGTGGCAAAAGCGGCGAGGACCCCGAGGAAGGTCTCCACCAATCGGTGCGGCTCTGGAAGCAGTTTCGCATAGATGGGGAAGAGTGCCTGAGCAGAAGGCCCGATCAGTTCTTCGGTCGGAGAGTTGGCGAGTTCGCTCGCGACATTGTAGGTGCCCATGCTGCGGGCGCCGGCCACCGCGCCGACCACGAAACCATCGGCCTCGCTCACGAAATAGCCGACATTGACCACAAGCATCCAAACCGAGAAAGACCAGATCTCGCGAATCCGGGTGACGCTGAGTCGCGGTCGGAACGGGTGCATCCAGTATGTGAGCCAAGTGCTGAGCATTTCGCCGAGCACGATTCCGATCACCAGGGCCCAGTAGTTGCGTATCACGATAGCAAGCACGACCGTCAAGCTGACGCGCCCAAGCCGCTGGAGCACCTGGAGCTGAAACTGCCGGCCGAATTGCAGCTCTTTACGGAACGCGATCACGCCGACGTTGCGGAAGCCGCCAATGATCGCCTTCAGGGCCAGGCACTGGATGAGCAACGTTACGCGCGGCTCGCCAAAATACCAGGCGGCAATGGGCGCGATCGCGATCAGCAGTAGCCCGACCCCACCATTGAGACCGATCGACATGGTCCATGCAGAATCGTAGTAGCCGCGGTCCGGATTGGTTCGGCGAATGAGGTCGAGGGTCTGCCCCGCTTCCGTAAAGGCAAGAATGAAATTGACGACGAGCGTTCCCATCGCCACCAGGCCGAAATCCTCCGGAGTAAGCAGCCTTGCCAGGACGATGGTGCTGATGAGACCGAGACTACGGACCGCCCACCGCGCCGCGATCATCCAGCTCGATCCGCTGGCGATCTCCTTTCCGACATTCAAAGCCAACACGCTTTCTCCAGAGTTGCGGCTCTCGGGCCATCCCCATCTTCGTTGCAGCCGGGGCAGCGATGACTTTTGCAGCGGCGCGCGTTAACCAATCTCTAAGCTCGCCCCCTTAAAGCGATGGCGAGTTATCTCGCTAGCAATCACCTCGCAGGCTTTGCAACTGAAGGTCGCGAGTGTCGAAAATATCGACATTTTCAAGACAGGCTTCAATCGGGTGTCGGCCGATGCTGCCGAGAAATCATGGACGAAGACGCCACATCGGCGGTCGCTTACCCGGCACGCATGTCCCGACGACCGATCGGCCACGGCGGTGCTCACCTTCCCAGGGGCGGTCGCCGCTCGACGAGAGCGCCCAGCGCGGCGAGCAGGTTGTGCGTCCTTCGTCCCCATCGTTGCGAACGCCATTCGGCCGATTGCCACAGCCGGGCCGCGAGCGAACGCACCGTTCCTGCATGCCAGAAGGCCCGGCCCAACCTGATCGCCCGGTTACCAAATTGCTGTTTGTACTGCGCTTCGCCCTCTCCATATTCGATCAGCTTCACCCCGTGCTCTGGCGCGTGGCGAATGACCTCCCAAAGCAGGAGCCGGCCCGGCGAGAGGCCTTGCATGCTCGGATCATAAACCGGAAACCACCAGCTCAGCAGGTCATGGCATTGCAGCCCAAGGTGTTGCGCCAGGACCTGGCTTCCCGCGCGGAGCCGCGCGGCAACCACCCTGCATTCCGTGGCAGGTGTCTCATTGAGCGCCTCGATGAGGCGAAGGCGGCTCGGATCGTCGAAGGGATCCTGCGCCGCTGTTCGCCGGTATTGCCGCCTCTTGCGGTCAATGAGATCAGCGAGCTGATCGGGCGGAACACGGTCAGCGCTCTCGAGAACCAAGTTTCCATAGCTCTTCTCCGCACGACGCTGCTGTCGCTCGGTGTCCCGCACAAGACCCCGGTTGCGGCTCAACAGCCCGGCGAAAAACGCGTCGGGCCCCTCCTCGATCGCGGTCAGCCAGGCGGGCTCCCACCTGTCTGCCTCCAGGCCAAATCGCACGGAGTCCTCGATCAGATGGCTGAGCTGCAAGGAAGCGAGGCCGGCGAGGCGAAGGAGCGATGCGGGATCAGTTCTCAAATCCACTCCAGCGATCAAGCCGGCGCCTTGAGAGAGATTTCCGCCTATCAGCTCCGCGAGGCGAAGCCGTTGATGCCATGCGCTGCGGAACTGGAACGGCAGGAACCCGCGAATACCCGAACCGTCGTGCAGCACGGCCACATAAGCCCGGCCGAGCGCCTTCTCGCAGACCAGTGCAAAGCTCGGCGTGAGGAACGCCCGGCGAAAGGCGGGCATCTCGTCGAGCAGTTGCCGCCATGCCGCAAGCTCGCTCCTCCCCAGGGCCGAAGGCCTCATCACCTCGGCTCGCAGCTTATCCTCCCTCAACTCACCGCTCCGTGCACTGTTGTTGGAATCGCCTCGACTAAGCTCGTACTCCTGTCGTTGCCGGCAGTACAGGTGACCCCTAATGTACTGCCGCTCTCATTCATTTGACCTCCCCTCGGTAAAATCCGCTTCATGATCGACAATACCCCGTTCTTCATCATCGGGTCGGGCCGGTCGGGCACGACGCTGCTCCGTCTGATACTGGCGCGGCACTCCCGGCTGCACATTCCGCCGGAGACATGGTTCTTGCGCGACCTCGTGGCGGAGCTGCCGCTGTCGGCTACGCTCACCCCGAGCCAGGTCGAGCGCGCCGTCGCGATCATGACGACGGGCTATCGCTGGCCCGACATGGGCATAAGGCCCGAAGAGCTGCGCGGTTGGGCGATGGCACTCGAGAGGCCGAAGCTCGTCGATGTGGTGGGGCTCGTCTATCGCTTTCACCTCGAAAGAGCCGGCAAGGTTCGGTTCGGCGACAAGACCCCGATCTATTTCGACATCGTCCCGCAATTGGCGACACTCTATCCGGGGGCCAAGTTCATTCATCTGATCCGCGACGGACGTGACGTCGCGATCTCTTGGATAAACCTCAATTACGACCGGTACTACGAACGGCCCGGTTTCGAATGGACCTCGGTGATGGCAAGGCGGCAGGCTTATGTCGGAGGGCCTCATTGGCAACAGATCATCGAGATCAAATACGAAGACTTAGTTGCTGATCTCGAGGTGACGGTCCGGAAAATCTGCCGCTTCCTCGGGGAAGAATTCGAGCCGGGAATGCTGGATTACCAGGAAGGGATCGAGCTCGTTCCAGCCCGGGAGCGGCACATTCACGGCAAGCTCGGCCAGCCCGTAACAAAGGATTCGATCGGCCTCTGGCGCAGCAAGCTCTCCGCACTCGAATGCTTCGCGATGGAGTCTTGTCTCTCCCGCGATCTGCAGGACCTTGGATATGAGCTGCGATTCTCGGGTGCGGCATGGCGGCCGCTGCTCGACCTCACGGGCCGCTTCCTCTATACCGTCGCGCCGCTTCTGGGGCGCACGGTCCGATATCTGCGGCGACGCAATCTGCTGCAGGGGGTCCATTTATGACGCTAGTCAAGGTCGGGTCAGTGGAGCGCGGCGAAGCGCCCCTTAAGGACTGTTACCGACCGGATGATCCACCGTCTCACGACTTGCTTTTTCTGCTCGGTCACCAATCCCAGGAAAATGACGCTGATCACCGTAGCGCTGCCGATCAGCGGACCGCGGACTAGCGGGTTTTCAGAGCGGATGAACGCACTGAAAAGGTGCAGCAAAGGTAAATGAAAGAGATAGGGCGAAAACGTAAAACCGGCGGTCCAGCGGATCAGTCGATCGACCCCGCCAAACCAGAGCGCGATCCCGTTCGCGGCGATGATGTTGACCCCAATCGCGGCGGCCAAAGCATAATCGGATGGGCTGTAGTTGGGCGGAAATAGGTTGAGATTGACGGTCACGCGCGGTCGCAACCCGATCGCAACGGCCGCTCCGAGCGAAAGTATGAACAACGACCAAGCGAGGCGAGGAGACAATACCACATATCGCGATATGCGGAACGCAACCGCACCGAAGAGCCAGGTTGGCAAGAGCAGCAGGATTTTAGGCCCGGCAATCAGCATAGCGGCTCCGCACACGAGCGCTCGCCGCCTGCCTGCAAAATAAGTGAACCCAGCGAAGATTACGTAATACCAAAATTCGTAGGGCAGCGACCAAAAGGCATCGTCACTGAAGAGCGGAATGTCAGCGAGCCAGCTCTCGCTGAGGAAACTCACAGCAGCGCCGACGCGCAATAAGGGCGCGGTCTCGCGGTCCAGCAGATAGACATCGGGACTAGCCGCCATGCCGATGCGATCGAGCAGGAAGGCGAGGACTATGGCGGGGATCACGACCGAATAGAGCCGGGCTAGTCGGTTGATCGCATACTGCTCGAGCGTTCTGTCCTTCGTCGCGGCCGTGAAACTGATCACATAACCGGAAAGCACGAAGAACACGATAACGGCACTGTGCCCATAGGGCTGGATCTGCCAAAGGAATCCGCCGCTCAATTGCGCGATCGACAGATGCGACAGAAAAACCAGACCAGACGCGTTGAAGCGCAGTAGATCGAGGTAGGTGGAAGTGGTCGGTCGCATCAGCGATTACCGTTGAAAGCCAGATTACTGAACTGGTGTTACAACTGCTTCCCGTTGCGATTTCAGTCCAAACAGGCCCGAGAACAGACGGTGCCATACCTGCTTGCGACGCTCTGTCAGTTCGGCGATCACGAACATCATGGCCAGCGCCCCGGGGAACATAACCAGGCGCGTATACCAAGAAGATGGTGACCATGGGGCGAGAACAGTAAGGAGCTGGCACAGGGGTACGTGAAACAAATAAATAGTGAATGTCGCTCCTGCGGTCCACCTTATAAAGTGGGAAAGTCGATTTAAAACAGGACCAAACAGAGATGAAACGGCTCCGAAGCCAACCAGATGTGCTGAAAACGCCAATGATACTAAGTACTTCTGCAAGTATTTGAGATCGGTGGAACCAGGAGCTAGGCACCGCGTCAGTGAACATATGCTGATGCCAAGCCCATGCTTCGTATGCTGCCCAGCGCGCCTGTGCACAAACCTGCTCCCGCTGTCTTGCCGATTGCGCATCGGTCAGAAAGGCGGTAAGTCGCCACTACGAGCAGCCACAACGGAAAAAGGGAAAGAATATTGGATCAAGCGACGCACATTGCTGCAACAGGCGCAATCGTCCGCCATCGTCCGCGCGCAAAAATCATGAGCCCGAATATTACATAATACCAAACCTCGTAACTCAGAGACCAATAAGATACATTGGAACCTTGAGTGATATGCCGCCACCAAAGTCGATTGACGAAGATTAGAATCGTCAGAAATTGAGTTATCTGTCCTCTGCTACATAATCCCAGGCCTCAGAATATAGATCGGGCCGCAATGTACGGCCGATTGTATCGAGGGTGAATGTGGCAATCATTGCCGGCAAAGATACCGAATAGACTCGGGCTAAGCGCGAGATAGTGTATGTAGCTGCTGAGGTCTCGCGCTGGTCGGTCACATATGCAATGACAAAGCCGGAGAGCACGAAGAAGACATCGACGGCCTCATCACCATATGGTTCGAACTGCCAGAAGAGCCCGCCAGTGAACCGCGAACCCGAGACGTGGGCGACGAATACAGTGAGCGCCGCAAAGAACCTGATGTTTCTGTACGTAATTGCTGATTCAAACCAGCATTATTATCAACTTTCAAGCATCCGGGCAAATTCGAGCCAGCTCCGGGTCACTGCCGCGCCCGCAACAAAATCATAGGCCGGCCGCCAGCCCAGGAGCGTTTTCGCAAGCTCGTTGGAAAATTCGAGATGAAAATCCTCGCGGACGATCCGGCCCTGATCCGGCCAGGCGGTCCATGCTGCGGGCGACGCATGTTCCGCTCCGATATTCTTCAGGGCATTCACCCGATCGGCCGAAAGCGCCTTTTTCAAATTCACTTTCGTCCAGCGGATGGCCGAGCGGAGGGCGGGAACCGTTGCCAGCTGGTCGTGGAAGTCGGACGACATCGCGAGCCGCTTCAGCGCCGTCAAATTCGATCGCAGCGACGGCCTCGCCGAACGCCAATAGGCACGGGCCGCATCGGCACTGACATTGAGGATCCTGGGTAATGGCCGCACCATTTCGGCAAAGGTCGTGTTGAAGTCGCGCCAGCTCACGGCGCGATCGGCGTTCACGAAGAATGCCTTGCCCAAGCCGCGATCGGTTTCGAGCGCGGCATAAATCGCATCGCAGACGTCGTCCACATAAACGGCGTTGCAGACCCCCTTCCCTTCATCGATCAGGCTGACCGCACCGGCGCGCGCGTCCTGCACGATGCGCGTCACAAACGGGCTGTAGGGCCCGTAGACGACGGTCGGGCGCAGGATGATTCCGGGCATGCCGCCATCGATCGCGCGCTGCACCACCCTCTCCGCCCGGGCCTTGGCATCGGAATAGGGCTCGCCGTAGCGGCCGATCGTCGCCGTTGCCTCGCGCGCGCATTCCGGCCCAGGGTTAGGGCCGTGCACCGCCATCGAGCTGATATGGACGAAGCGCTTGATCCCGGCTTCCCGGCACGCGCTGAGCAAGATCTTCTCCGCTCTTCCGGCATTGTTGCCATAGGCGAGGTGCACGACTCCGTCGCAGCCGGAGAGGGCCGAAGAGAGACTGGCTTTATCGTCGAGATCGCCGGCGACCATCTCGGCCCCGAGACGCCCGATCCGCGCCGCCTTTCCGAAATTGTGGACGAGAGCCCGATACGGCACGCGATAGTGCAGCGACAATCGCTCGCAGAGACGCGAGCCGATGAAGCCCGTCGCGCCAGTGATCAGGACTTTGCCGCAGCGCATACTGTCACCGGCCCGGCATCGACCCAGGGCTGGAGCATGGGACGGCGCACGGAATAAGCGGCCTCGATGATCTTGAGCGGCAAGAGCGTCGAGGCGATCGGGGTGATCGGAGGCTGCCTGCGGCGAATGGCCTCGGCGAAGTCCTCGAGCTGGGCCGCATACGGATTATCGGCACGGAACGGCATCGCGATCCCGTTCGGCCCGATGCGGCTCTCCAATCGTTCGCCGCCGATTTCCTGATGTATGGTCACGACGTCGCGCTCTGTAAAGCGGGCTTCCAACCGGCCTTTACCGCCGCTGATCCGAATTCCGTTGCGCAGATCGTGCGTCCAGCTCGCGGCGATGCGACATGGGACACGCCGACCATTGACAGAAAGCGTGCCGCGAATGACGCCATTTGTCTCGACGCCGCCCAAGGAATCATCCTCGTACTCGACCACAGCGACGTCGCCAAACAGCCAGACCACAAGGTCGAGGACATGGATGCCGCCGTCGAACATGACCCCGCCGGCAGTGATGCTCCGGTCGAAATAGGCGCCTGAAGACATCGGCCAAGCCAAAATATTGCCGAACTCGGCTTCGACCTCCTCGACTTCGCCGATGAAGTCGAGCGCCAGCAGCTTGCGCAAAATCCACATGTTCTTCTGGCAGCGGCACCACTGACCAACAGCCACGATCCGCCCAGCGCTTTCTGCCGCCGTGGCCATTTCGGCAGCATCAGCCGAGGAAGCGGCGACCGGCTTCTCGCATAATACATCGAGTCCCATCCGCAGGAGGTCGAGCGTCACCGGCAAATGCTGCCGCGGCCAGACGCAAACGATGGCGGCATCGACATTGCCGGCGAGGTCCTCGGTCCGGTCCGTGATCTTGGCGCGTAGGCCATAAAGCTGAGCGGCGGCTTCGGCGGTCCGCAAGTTGCGATCGCAGAGATAGCGAATGTCGTAATCGCGCAGCGTCACCAGCGCCTTCAGATGGCAAATCTGCGCGACGGCACCACAACCGACGATCCCGAGACGGATCGGCTTTTCGAAGGCAGAAGAGGTCATGCAAATCCCTCTGCGAGACCGGCCAACCGGATTTGCCGAGAAGCGGCTGGACCTGCGCCGCGATCGGGGTGGGACCGGGGCTTGCGGTCAACTCATGTAGCGGCAATTGGTTAATCAGGTGCTTAGATGACGAAGCGCGGGCGAGACGAAATGGCAGGATGATGGCGATGTCTATTTGATGCCGATGACGATCGCATCGAGCAGGGTCCGACAGGGCAGATGAGCGGCAAGCAAGCGGCGCAATCGCCGAGGGAGACGTCCGACAGCCTTTTCGCCGAGCCGAACGACGGGAAGCGGTAACCTGAAAGGGGTCCCCCTCAACCGGCCAAGAAAGCGCAGCTCGCGAAATCCCGCCCGGCGGAACAGGAGCTCGAGCTCGGATCGAGTGTATTCTTTCAGATGAAGCCCGGTCGCGGTCTCGTCGAAGTACTGCGAAATATCGTGCGGCCCGTTGAACGGGTGCGGAGTTACGCAGACATACTTGCCGCGAGGCGCCAGTACACGGTGAATTCCGCATAGCTGATTCAAGGCATCATCCGGATGAAGATGCTCCATGAGCTGATTGCTGTAGGCGAGGTCGACAGCGCCATCGGGGATGTCGAAGGAGGTACCGTCCGACAAGCAGAATCTGAAGTTCGCGGGCGCGTGCTGAGCGCCGGCGATCGACGCTGAAACGTCGACCGCATAGACGAATCGGCAATGCTGCGCGGCCGCAAAGGACAGGGCGCAGTCGCCTGCCCCAACCTCCATGAACACTGTCGATGGCGCCATGAAGCATTTGAGAACTGCCAGCTCGGCCTCGATTCTCTTCCTGCGCTCGTCGGGATTTGCCTTCTTGCGCAATTGCGGATGTTCACGGACTCGCTCGAACAGCTCGTCATAGACCTGCGCATAGAGCGACAGGCGATCGGCCGGCCGTGAATTTTTCAGGCGAAGCGCGAGTTCCTTTTCAACCAGGTAGTGCGCCCGCAGCTGATCGACGCTCCGGCCAGGAGGCGGCGCTTCCCGCAACACCACCTTACGCCCTTCGCCGCGAAGAGCGGAGCTGCGGCGTCCATGCCAAAGCGCGGCCAACGGCTTGCTTTCCCCTAGAGAACGCCGCTTCCACAGCGTGGGACAAAGTCTTCCGCCGAAAGATCAGCCAGAAGAGCGGTTCCGTACGGTTGGACAAGCATTCCTTCATCTGATTGCTTCCGGCAAGGAAATCGTAGGTCGAAGTGCCATCCTCGCGGCTGCAGCACATCGCTTCCCAATGGCTCAACAGCCCCGGCCGCTCACCCGGGATGCATTCGTAATCGAAGCCGCTTTGATAAGCGTAGACGCGCCGCCGATATCGGAAGTTGTAAAGGTAGCCGATCGCACGAGTCCCAGCAACGAGTTGAGTCAGCCGGATTTCATCAGCTCGAAAGCACCGGTCGATGAGCCGATGGTGAAACCGCGAGAAGGAGGGATTGGCGAAGGCCCCGGGCATACCGCGCGCTCGCCAGTAGCGTTGATGCAGCCGCACTAATTCTTCAAGAAACAGATGCGCCTCCGCAGTGTCGCGCGCCACCCTCAAGACGACGGCGCCGAGCGCCGCGTAGCGCCGCCTCGCCCGCCGAAGCTTGTATTGTGTCGATTTGCTTATCGATCCAATGGGATCGCGTGAGCCGACAAACTCCATGCGATACGAGGTCTTCGCATCGGCGATCTGCAGCGCAAAACCCTTCGGCAAACGGGCGACACGATAGCTCTCGGGCACGCCGCTGACGACGAGTTCGGTTCCCGAGGGGAGCAGAGATAGCAGCTTCGGCAGGAAGACCTCGGTGAGGAGGTGAACAAGTCGCCTGTCGATGAGCAATCCGTTATATTCGATCGTCAGGGCGTCGAGTTCGGGATTTCCGGTCTCTGCGACATAGAACCGGCGTCGCTTCTTGACGAGGATGGCAAGGCAGACCGGCTGCGCGGCAAGGCGCGCCTCGAAAATATGCGTTTCGGAATCGGCGGGTAGCAGCGACAACCAGGTTCCAAGCCAGCCCCAGGATTGGAAGAAGGACGGATCCGACCGCTCTTCGAGATCGCGCCAGCGCATCTCAAGGGCGGCAATCGCGGTTAACCGACTCAAAGAATATTGAAGGTCGAGGGGGGCGACGGTAGCTTCCGCCGGCAAGATGCTCTCCGTCCGATGCGCCGAATGCCCTGCTGGGCGACGGACAACAATGTGTAAGACCTCCGTGCACAGAAGGAAAGCCAGGATCAGTCGATCCGCTTCACGCTGCGCGCGACACCGCAGGATGCATCGGCCGGATCAACGATGACGCATTTCATTCGCTCGCCGGACTTCGCCAATCTTCCGCCAAGCCTTCTTGCCCTGTTCGAACAGGCTGCCGTTTCGGACGGCTTCTTCAGCCATCCGGGCTGGTATAGCGTCTTCTCCGATTTTGCGCTCGCGCCGAACAGCGAGACGCGGCTTTATCTGGACGACCTCGCTGCGCCGGCCGTAGCGATCCCGCTCGTTGTCCGCCCTGGAAAGGAGCGGATGATGGAAAGCCTCGCTAATTACTATAGCTGTCGCCACGACCTTCTGTGTAGAACGCCCGCTCCGGAAGCCAGTGTTACGGCGCTTGTCGAAAAAATCGCGAGTGAACGGCCGCAATGGGATCGGCTGATGTTCCATGCGCTCGATCCCCTTCAATCCTATTTCGCACCGCTCGCCAGCGCTTTGTCCCGCTGCGGATACTCCGTCGAAACCTACTGCCAGTTCGGTACCTGGTACGAAAATACCGCCGGCATGTCGTTCCGCGATTTCCTGGCTCGCCGCCCATCGCAATTGCGCAATATTTACAAGCGCAAACTCGCTGGCATCGAACGGCAGGCCTCTCTCGCGTTCAAACTTTACCACATTGGAGCTGGACTCGAGGAAGCCATCAGCGACTATGAGGCCATCTATCGTCAAAGCTGGAAACAGCCGGAGCCGCATCCGCTCTTCGTTGCGAACCTCGCTCGTTTCTGCGCGCGGCTCGGTGCGCTGCGGCTCGGCATCCTCAGCGTCGACGGGCGCCCGGCGGCAGCCCAGCTATGGATCGTCTGGCGTGGTGAGGCGACCATCTTCAAACTTGCACATGACCAGGTGTGGGATCGGTTTTCCATAGGCACCCTGCTGACAATGCGCATGATGGAACGGGTGCTCGATGACGATCGCCCGCAGCGCGTAGATTTCGGACGCGGCGATGATGCATACAAACGGTTGTGGTTACCTCACAGAACCGAGCGGTGGGGCATCATCGCGGTAAATTGGCGCACGCCACGCGGGTTTGTCGCCGCGTTGCGGCAGCGAGCTGGCGCGGCGAGGCGATTTATGACCCGGCGCTCGCAAGACTGACCTCCGCTGTCGGCGGCGCTGCCGGCGCGCTCTCATGCACGTCGCGCAAAAACGCGTCGAGCATCAGCATCGACCAGATGAGGGAGGCATAGTCGCGCCGGCCGCTGGCATGCTCCTCGAATGCGTGCCTGAGGTAATCGAGGTCAAACCATCCCATCGCATGCAGTCGAGGCGCGTTGAGCGCCTCCCTGACGCGCCGTCGCAAGGGACCCCGGAACCAGTCCGCGAGGGGAACCGAGAAGCCCTGCTTGGGCCGATAGAGAATGTCCCGAGGCAGCCGCGGCTCCAGAGCTCTTTTTAGCACATACTTGCCGACCGCCCCGCGCAGCTTGAACGATGCCGGCAACCCCGCCGCCCACTCGACGAACACATGATCAAGGATGGGGGCGCGCACCTCGAGTGAAGAAGCCATGCTGGTGCGATCGACTTTTGTCAGGATATCGCCCGGCAAGTATGTCTTGAGGTCGGTATATTGCGCGCGTCCGACCGGGTCGTCGGCAGGGGCTGCATTATAATAGGCGGCGAGGTATTCCTTGGCATGATAGCCCTGCAACTCGCGGCGGAATGCTGGTGCACACAGACGCCGTCGAATCTCATCGTCGAGCACCGACACGTTATGGAAGTACCCATCGAGAGAATCGACCGCCAGCTCGCCTAAGGTCGCCCGCAGCCTCAACGGCCGCGGAGCCCAGTCGAGCTGCGGATAGGCATGGGCGAGCGGACCGAGAATGGCTGACCGCAGCCGACCTGGAAGGAGCTGTCGCACGCGTTCCTCTGCCGCATGCCATCGATATCGCCGATATCCGGCAAAGAGCTCGTCGCCGCCGTCCCCGGACAAGGCAACTGTGACCTCCCGACGCGCCACACTGCACAGCTGGTATGTGGGGATGGCCGAAGAATCGGCGAATGGCTCGTCGAAGACGCGGGCAAGGCGGTCCACGAGGGCGAAGTCTTCGGCATCCACCAACGAAGACCGGTGCCGCGTGGCCCAGCGCGCGGCAACGGCCTCAGCATAGCGCGATTCGTCATATGCCGTCTGCTTGAACCCGATCGCAAACGAATTGACAGGTTGGCCCGAGCGCTCGGCCATCAGTGAGATAACGGCGCTCGAATCAACGCCGCCCGATAGAAAGCCGCCGAGCGGGACCTCGGAGATCAGCCGCATCTCCACCGCGTCGCCGAGGCGTCCGACGAGTTCCTCGCAGGCGTCGTTGAGATCGGTTCTCGAGCGAGTACCGAAGCTGATGTCCCAATATGCCCGGGCTCGGGACACGCCGCGACCGCGCCTGATTGTCATGGAATGCGCCGGCGGCAGCTTTTTCACGCTGTAATAGATCGATTTCGTCTCGGGAACATAGCCATAGGCGAGATAATCCTCGATGGCGGTCGGATCGAGCTTGCGCTCGATACGAGGATCGATGAGCAGCGCCTTCAGCTCGGATGCGAAGAGAACAAACCCGCCCCCAATCTCGGCGTAGTAGAGCGGCTTTTTGCCCAGGCGGTCCCGAGCGAGAAACATCTCCTGTCGATTCTCGTCCCAGAGCGCGAAAGCAAACATACCGCGAAATCGCTCGACGCAACGCTGCCCCCACTCCTCCCAAGCGTGAACGATCACTTCGGTGTCTGAATGCGTCGCGAAATGATGGCCGGCAGCTTGTAAGTCGCGCATCAACTCGCGATAGTTGTAGATCTGGCCGTTGAACGACACCACGACGGTTCGGTCTTCGTTGAAGAGCGGCTGTTGGCCGTGCGCGACATCGATAATGGCAAGACGCCGATGACCCATTGCGACACCTGGGCCGTAATAATAGCCGCTCCCGTCGGGACCGCGATGGGCGAGGCTCTCCGTCATCCGCCGCACAAGCTCGGAATCGATCGGCCGCCGCCCTTGCCAGTCAATGATCCCGACGATACCGCACATTTCAGTCCTCCCTGCAGGCGCGACACCCTGCGCCCAAGAAAGCAGATGTCGGCGAGAGGCCGAGCTGCAAACGAAGAACCAGGAGACCGTTAGCGATCGGCCGCTGCCGTCAATAGCGCGTCGAGTCCCGGCAAATCCGTAACAAAGCGGGCCAGACGCTCCTCGGCTGCCTCAGTCGAGTCCCCTATCTCGGTCGATACCGCAATGACTGCGGCGGGGCGCCAGGAATCGAACAGCTGTCCCTTTATGCGTAAAAGCTTAGCCATGAACGGATTGCCGACGAAGTGGTGATCGACCCAGTACCATGAGAGGACAAGTCTCTTGCGGCCGCCGTCGAACACTTGCGTGGCCGCGGCGCGGACGCGCCGGCCGTCCACCGTGACTTCGCTCGTGAACCAGCGCCCGCTCGTCCAGCCGGGCGCATCTGCGACGCGATTGGCGCTGCTCACCAATTTCTTACCATGCGTCTGATAATCGTAATAGCCCACGAAGAGATCGACCTTCCCGACGGCGCTCACATAGGTGCCCTCCGCATAGCGATCTGGTCCAGCTAAGCTCGGCTGCCAGTCAGAGGCGGTCCCACTTATGCTCGACCAGGCTTCATTCACCGCGGGGAGAGTGAGCGCATGTGTCGAGCGGATCGCATCCGGCCTGTCCAAATAGGCGGCGTAAGCCCGCGGTAGCGCTATCAGGATGAGCGCGCCGACTACGATGGCTGCCAAGGCAGCGACCGAGCCGGCCGCGGCCGGAGCGGTGGATCGCCGCGGTAGCTCCCTCGTGTCGCGAAAGAGCATGCCGATTCCCGTCAGCATAAGCATCACGAACGAAAAGAAAATCCATCCATAGACAATGTGATCGATACCTGTCGCGAGCTCGTTGTTACTGAGATATGCGATGAGTACAATGCCGTAAGCGCGTAGGCCGTTCGCGATGATCGGCGTGACGAAGCAAAGCGCGCAGAAAACCAACTTCTTCCTCAATGAAGTATAGGCAAAATCGGCAAAGACCAACCCATAGGCGAGCGTGGCGGTCAGGAATCGGAGCCCGGCGCAAGCTTCGGCAACTTCGAAATTTCCGGTGGGAATAGAGATGAAGATGCCATCAGAGTAGACCGGAATACCCACCAACTTTAGACCGTACACGATGAAGTTTGCGGTAAAATTCTGTAGCGATGGCGTGAGAAAGTCACCAGTCGGAACAAGAAAGAACAAGTAGAGAAACGGAAAGAGGAGCGTGCGGTAAATGGCCTTACCGAGGATCGAAAGCAGAATGCCCTGTATCCCAAAGAGAATCGCGAACTGCTCCGCTTCCATTATTCCCATCATCTCGGCAACAAGCCACGCGGCACCGGATAAGGCGAGCAGGAACAACGCCGGCCAATAGGCCTGAGGCTGCGATACGCGCAGCTGCGCCCGGCGCTCCCACACCAGGTAGAGCGTAATCGGAATAATCAGAAAGCCATGATTATATGATCACGAATCGTACCAGACCTGTACGGCGGCCACCACTGGCCGCCAATAAAGCCCGAGGAGGGCGGTGTGCAAGATCACGATGCACGCAATGGCCAAGTGAACCCGAGGAAATGCGGAACGTGACACCACCGCACGAGTCTTTGGAGACGCGATCAACTCGGCGGTCTTGATATCCATCTGAGTTACTTCCTCGGCTCCGAGCGAGCGGTTGATTGAATGATCTCAGTGATCAACGGTGGTAGAGGTGCAGCTCTGACTATAGCGTAACCCGGCAACCTCGCGAAATCCGGGTGATAACGCGTGCCCGAATGGCACAAGATCGTGGAGGATGGAAAACGACTGGTTAACGCTATCTTGATGATTGACGTGGATAGATCGGGTAAGGCCTGAGGTCGCGCAGAACGTCTTCACACTGCGCTCGCTCGTCCCGGGCTCCGATCCTCGCGCCTCGTGCCTGTGCTTACTCCCACTTCGGCAGAAAAAGATCCGTCGCGATATTGCCAATGAGACTGTTGTTTCACCACAGGATTGCGTCCCGTGATGGCCAGGCCGTACACATGGATGAGCTTTGCGCTGCCCTGGCACGGCTGGGTCACGAAATCATTCTCGTCGGACCGGCGCGGACCGCACGGCTGCAGTTCGGTGGGGATGCCGGCGTCGTCGGATTTCTCAAGCGAACGCTGCCGCGCGCGATCTACGAGATGCTGGAGCTGGCCTATAATTTGATCGCGCTGCCTCGGTTATGGCTCGCAATCCGGCGCCATCGCCCCGATGCCGTCTACGAGCGGTATAATCTCTTCGCGATCTCTGGTGCCATCCTTGCGCGGCTGAATCACGTGCCGCTGCTGATCGAGGTCAATGCGCCGCTCTGTGAGGAAAGGGCGAAGGTGGATGGCATCGGTCTGAAGCGAGTCGCGGCCTGGAGCGAGAAAATGGTCTGGCGGAGCGCCGACTACGTACTACCCGTCACCCATGTATTGGCTGACTATGTTCGTCGCGCCGGCGTCGACGAGCGGCGCATCATCGTCGTGCCCAACGGGATCGACGAACGCAAATTCGCGGAGCTCCCGCGCCGCGACGTCGCTAAACGGCGCCTTGGCCTCGACGGTCGAATGGTGCTGGGCTTTACCGGATTCGTCCGAGCTTGGAACAGCCTCGAACGGGTCATCGATTTCATGGCCGGCCCCGAATCAGACCCGACCATCCACTTGCTGCTCGTTGGGGACGGTCCGGCGCGCGCCGAGCTCGAAGCACGTGCGCAACGACTAGGCGTTCGCGATCGTCTGACAGTAACAGGCATTGTTGCGCGGGAGGCGATCGTCAGCCATATCGCAGCCTTCGATATCGCGCTGCAGCCCGGAGTGACGCCGTACGCGTCGCCTCTCAAACTCTTCGAGTACATGGCGGCTGGGCTGGCGATCATTGCACCGGATAGCATGAATATCCGCGAAATCCTGACCAACGGCGCCGATGCGGTGCTGGTCGATCCGGACAGTCCCGAGCAACTCGCTGCTGCCATAGGAAGTCTCAGTCGGGACGAGGCACGGCGCGAGAAATTGGGAGCGGCAGCTCGCGCAACCATCGAGCGACGTGGCTTTACTTGGACTAAGAACGCGCAACTCGTGGCTGAACTCGTCCTTCGACTTCGCGGCAAGACCAGCGCGCTCGATCGCGGGCCGGCCGACCATTTCGAGTCTGCGGACGTGTCGGCACTCTTAGAGCCGTCGGCGGTCAGCACGCCGAGCCACGCACCCTCCTCGCGATCTCCGGAACCTGAATGCAGGAGGTCGTAAGGCCTTTAACCAGTACGGACACCTGGATCATCGGTCCGATGGACAATGGCAATGGGTGCGAAGTCGATGCTTAGTTTTTCTCAGACCGTCAAGGAAACTCGTTAAAATGCCCGCTCTTTCCCAAGTCTCGGCAAATTCCGTCGCAAGACACGTCACCGAAATGAATAGTCGGCCGGTAGCTTGTCAGGGTGGGATGCGGCGATGACCCTCGATCATCTCCAGCGGCTCGAGGCCGAGAGTATCCACATTCTCCGCGAAGTCATCGCCGAGGCCCGCAATCCGGTGATTCTCTATTCGATTGGCAAAGACAGCTCCGTCCTTCTACACCTCGCACTGAAGGCTTTTCATCCTGCAAAAGCGCCCATTCCGCTGCTCCACGTCGATACGACATGGAAGTTCCGCGAAATGATCGAGTTTCGCGATCGTATCGCTGCACAGCTCGGCTTCCGTCTCCTGGTGCATATCAATCGCGAGGGACTGCGCATGGGCATCAGTCCCTTCAGCCACGGCTCGGCGATCCACACAGATGTTATGAAGACCCAAGCCCTGAAACAGGCCCTCGACGAGCACGGGTTTGACTTCGTCGTGGGTGGTGCGCGCCGAGACGAGGAGAAGTCGCGCGCCAAGGAGCGGATTTTCTCGTTCCGGACGGCGCAGCATCAGTGGGACCCGAAGAAGCAACGGCCCGAGCTCTGGCGGCTTTATAACCTCCGCATTCAAAGACGCGAGAGCATCCGCGTCTTCCCACTGTCAAACTGGACCGAGCTCGACGTTTGGCGCTACATCCATAGGGAGAACATCCCCGTCGTCCCCCTATATTTCGCCAAGACTCGTCCCGTCGTTGAGCGCGATGGCGCCCTCATCATGGTGGATGATGATCGCATGCCGCTCCAATCCGGCGAAAAGCCGACGATGCGCCAGATCCGCTTCCGCACGCTCGGTTGCTACCCGCTGACCGGCGCCATCGAGAGCAGCGCTGCCACTGTCTCGGCCATCATCGACGAATTGACGACATCGAGGATCTCCGAACGTCAAGGCCGTGTCATTGATAGGGACAGTGTCGCGTCGATGGAAAAGAAGAAGCAGGAAGGATATTTCTGAGGATGAATCGCGTACCCTTCGCCAACGCATCGGTTCCGACGGCACAACTCCATCGAGAGCCAAGGGACCTCCTGCGCTTCATCACGTGCGGCAGCGTCGATGATGGCAAGAGCACGCTTATTGGGCGGCTGCTCTATGAGACAAAGGTCGTACCTGAAGACCAGCTCGCCGAAATCATCCGCGCCAGCGCAACCGGTGATGCCGGAAGCAGCACCGAATTCGCTTTTCTGCTCGATGGGCTAGTGGCCGAGCGCGAACAGGGCATCACTATCGACGTGGCGTTCCGCTTCTTTGCCACTGATCGGCGCAAATTCATCATCGCCGACACGCCAGGGCACGAACAGTATACGCGGAACATGGTGACGGGCGCCTCGAATGCCGACGTCGCCGTAATCCTCATCGACGCGCGCAAAGGCGTGCTGACGCAGACGCGTCGGCACAGTTATATTTGTGCCCTTCTTGGCATCAGGCACGTCGCGCTCGCCATCAACAAGATGGATCTGCTCGACTTTGCCGAGGCGCCATTTCGCGCGATTGCAGCGGAGTATCACAGCTTCGCGCAAAGCCACGGAATTGCGGATGTTACCGCGATCCCGGTCTCGGCCTTGAAGGGCGACAATGTCGCGGCGCCGAGCACGAAGATGCCGTGGTACGCAGGGCCGACATTGCTGGATTATCTAGAGAATGTCGAGGTCGAGGATCGCCTGCGAACCGCACCATTCCGCATGCCGGTTCAATGGGTCAATCGACCGCACGCCCATTTCCGCGGCTTCTGCGGAACGATCGTCAGCGGGCGCGTGCGACAGGGCGACGAGATCGTCGTGCAACCCTCTGGACGGCGCAGCCGCATCGCCCGCCTGGTCACCTTTGAGGGCGATCTCGCAGAAGCCGTTGCTGGACAGGCGGTCACGCTTACCTTGACCGATGAGGTCGATGTTAGCCGCGGCGATCTCGTCTCTCCGCTTTCAGCGCCGGCCGGCGTTTCCGAGCAATTCGAGGCGACCGTCATCTGGATGGATGATGACCCGCTCCTCCCGGGCCGCTCATATTACGTAAGAGTTGGCACGGCGACGGTCACTGGCTCCGTGTCAACCATCAAATACAAGCTCAACATCAATACCATGGAGCATCTGGCTGGCCGTACGCTGGCGCTCAACGAGATCGGCGTTTGTACGATCAGCCTCGACCGGCCGGTAGCGTTCGACCCTTACGCTGAAAATCGTGATACTGGCGGCTTCATCCTCATCGATCGCATCACGAACCGTACAGCCGGAGCCGGACTACTACATTTCGGCCTACGACGCGCCCAGAACCTGTTCCACCAAGCGGTCGAGATCGATAAACATGCGCAGGCGGCGCTTAAGGCTCAAAAGCCTTGCGTTCTATGGTTTACCGGTCTTTCCGGTGCTGGCAAGTCAACGATTGCCAACCTCGTCGAACGGCGGCTCTATGCCTTGCGTCGGCATTGCTATCTTCTCGACGGCGACAATTTGCGCTTGGGTCTTAACCGCGATCTTGGCTTCACCATTGCTGATCGGGTGGAGAACATCCGCCGCGCCGCGGAGATCGCCAAGCTGATGGTGGACGCGGGTCTCATCGTCCTTGTGTCCTTCATTTCGCCCTTCCGCGCGGAGCGACGAATGGCGCGGGATCTGCTGGAAGACGGCGAATTTTTTGAGATCTTTGTCGATACGCCGCTCGCCGTCGCCGAAGCACGCGACCCCAAGGGGCTGTATAGAAGAGCGCGGCGCGGGGAGATCAAGAATTTCACCGGAATCGATTCGCCCTACGAACCACCGCTCGCTCCAGATATCCATATCAATACCACAACTACACCGGCCGAAGCCGCGGCGGAGCTGATCATCGCACGTCTCGTCGAGCTTGGGATAATTTCCCGGGACCTCTGTTAAGTAGTCTAACATGTCAGCGGGGTAGCGGGAGCGTTCTGATCTCGCCGATCAGATGAAGTGGCGGGCCTTCATACGTCACTCCGATCAGCGTAATGACCGCACCAGAGCACCGGCCGTAGTTCCTGATAGACCCGTTGGGGTTACGGCTCACAATATGGACGCCGCGCAGAATCATGCCTCCCGGGTACTTGCACGATTCGGCCGCGTAGCCGATCAGGTTCTCGTTTTGAACCGCCTCTCCCTGAAAAATGGTTCCCCCTTCTACAATCACATCTCCGCCATCAGGCAAGTCGAGCGCACGCGACCCGTGTCGCGCGACAAAGACAGAGTCATAGATCGCGGTTTTCCGGCACCGGGATTTGAACTCATGTCCGACTCGAGCATCGCGGAAGACCGAGTCGCGGACGGTGACTTTCGAGCAATCGCCCAGGTAGACGTTATGAGTCAGCCCGTCCCAGCCGTTGTCGTAGAACTCGGAACTTTCGATTATCACTTCACCGCCGGAAGCGAGCAGACCGTCCTGCGAGGAGTGGCACACGATCTTACGCAACGTGAAGCTTGCGCCATGCTCATTGCGGATACAGGCGCCATTCGCATCGTCGGCTGCCGACAGGACTGCTCCGCTAATTTCTAGATTTTCTAGGACGATGCCCGGCGCTGCAATGAGCAAGCATGCCTCCTTTCGCACAAGAGCGATTCCCGCACAGTCAATATGCGCACCTTTTTCAAGGCCGCGGACAGTGAGCCCCGGCACGGCAATGCGAACGCTTTCGCGGTAGCGACCGGTTTCGATCTCGACCACTTGCCCCGGCTTGGCTGCCGACAAGGCCGCCGCGAGGCTAGCATAAGCCCCGTTCGGACCAACACAGACGGCGCCTGTCGCACATCCTTTCTGCACGATCTCGCGATGTGGGGCCTTCTCGGCGCGTGCGATTGCGGTGCCAAGTGCAAGGCCAAACGTCAGAAGCGCGGCGACAACCCGGAGCACGGACAAGGGGACGGTCTCGTCACCGGCGATGCGCGCTAACCACCGCACGCTTTCCTCCGGAGATCATGATGAAGCTGGTCCTGCCGCCAAGCGAAAGGCTGCGGTACCGCAACTTCAAGAGATCGGGCAATCAGCTCGAGACGCGTCGCGGCGATCTGCCCAGACAAGACATCGCGGACCACGATGGTCCAAGTTCCAGGCACCTCGTTAAACGCGAAAGGCAACCAGCGCGTGATCGCCCTGCCGTGCCCCACGATGTTGCCGGAATAGAGACGATCCTGCCGCGTGGATCGATGACATCGAGATGAACCACCCGAGCTTCGGCGAGACGGTCGCGAAGCTCTATGCGGATCGGCACCAGATCGCCAACAATTGCTTTGTGCGGAACAGAGAGGCATGGCGCACTCAATCGTGCGGGCGACACTGCGAGAAGCGTCGGGCGACTCGGATCGAGGCGCAAATCGACTTGCTCGCCGCGGCCAAGCGCCTCGCCCGTGCGGATGTCGTAGGCGAACGCCGTCGAGGGCAAGTGAAGAATAGCCTTCTCGACCGTCGAGGACTCCGACGAAACGGTTTCCGATAGGTCCGCCGCTTGTCGCGAATCGTTCCGCTGCAGCGCCAGCAAAGTGACGCGCCCATTCCGGTAGCGATAAAATTCAATGCCTCTTAGAGGCGATCCCGAAGGATCGGTCACGGGAAATATGGGGCGCGACCGGTCACCAAAGACGAGCTGCTCTTCCGCCGCCAGGCCCTGCACGGCATCGGACGAGTTCGCGCCGAGAAGGATCGCGCGCCCATGGCCGAGACGAGTGCGGATTGGGGCCGCGCTCGCCCCTTTGCCGAACAGATCGCCCAGCGGCGGATGCTGATATTTGCGTCCATGCTCATCGAAAATACCAGGCCGGACATCGGCGACGACAGTGCCGCCGCGCTCCGCGAAGTGGCGGATTTCATCCCCTTCATTTCGCGCAAGCGCGATGGCGTGCGGAAGGAACAATATCGAATACTGTCCGGAGCGAAGCGCGCCACGCGCTATGGACGATGCGGGAAGGAAGCGTGGTTGGAATCCGGCCCCATGAGCTAGGCGAACATCGTGTCGGATCGCGGATCGGATGCTGTTGTCCTTCGTTTCGGACTCGGCATCGCGGTCAATCCAGGACACTCCCTCCGACCGCCGGTCGAGCAGCCATCCGATGCGCATGCTCGCCTGCGAGTAGAGGATAGCCACACCATCGGGCTTGCGACGACTGTTGATCAGCAGGGCGCCGACGCCTCGGCGAATCTCTTCGAGGTCCGGAAGAGTGGTGCGGCCCCATTTCCCGAGCCGTCCATCGTCGTCGATAAATTCCTGCTTCGGATCCCAAATGATCACGCCGCGGAATCCACGGAGCAATTCGCGCCAAATGGCGCGCCCCTGCTCTGGAGCGCCTTGAAAGAGGGTCGAAATCAGCACGATCTTTGGATTCTGCAATTGCGAGACCTCGACGGAGCCGTCGAGATCGTCGAGTTCCATCAGATCGACGGCGCCCGCAAGCCGCGAATAATCGTAACCGCCCCAGCCGGGAATCTGCGCTCCTTCTATCGCGGAGAGAGCGTTCGGATCGGCTCGATGGATGGCGTCTGTGCCGATTCTCAGCGCGCGGGAGAACGCGACGTCCATCCACTCTTTGAAATCCGACCAAGCAGCGAAATTTTCATCTACCCGCAGGAAGGCCTCGGACGTCATCATTGGAGTAACGGCTTGCCAATGGCGAAAATGCGATCCCCATTCCGCGTTCAGGGACCGGAGACTGCCGTAGCGCTGGCGCAGCCAGCTGCGCATATCCTGCAGCGAATAACCGGAAAGATCGAAATCCCAAAACGCGGTGAGGTCGGCGATCCCTGTCTCGTCCCCGAGACTGTAATAAAGCGGGTGAAACGCACGTTGCGAAGTCACGACGCGATGAAGACGCCGGCTGATTTCCCTTAACCAAAGCGGATCTGCAAGGCTCGGCTGCCGGATGAACGCAGCGGATGAGTTCGGTTTTTCCTTGTAGAGCTGCTTGGCCGCCAGGAAGAGCCAATTCTTTGGGCGGCCGGGCGTCCACCGGTGATAAGCTGAATAGAAATCCGTCGCAATGTTCTCGACGTACCAGCGCAAGTTGCTGTCGAGGAGCGCCGCGGCTTCGGTGTCGGACGGCGCGCCTCCGGATCGGCTTACGCCATATATTTTCCCGGAGGTAAAGCCGTGTTCGCGAAGAACCTCGTAGGATCGCGCGGTTCTCGCATGCCACATGATGAGTTGGTAGTCCGTCCAAGGATCCCGCAGCGGGATGATCGTGAACGACGTACGCTCTTCGCGTGCCGCGCGAATCTTAGCGCCGCGTGCACCCGCACGGTCGAAGAAGAGGCGCACGCGCAGAAAATTCCGTTCCGTGACGGCGCGCCTTTTGTCGAGCGGCCACTTGATGAGGGAGCGCTGGTTGAGTTTGACCCGCCACACGGAATGATCGACCAGACGCCCGAGCGAATCGGTCCAATCGGCCGAGAGCGTTGCCCATCCCGTTTTCGGTTGCGCAAGCTGGTAAATTGCTTCGATAATCCCCGCCCGTTCAGAAACAACGAGACGATCCGCCGCCGCAGGGCTAGTGGTCGCGGTGAGAACGGTGAGCAGACCCAATGCAATAAGGCCTGTGATCCGTGCAGAGCGGCGAGACGGCAATCGTTCGGCCCGTTCCCGCAGAATGTCAAGCCGGCTATCGGACCGTTCCCTTTGCAGGACATCTGTTCCTATTTTTGGGATATGTCCACGAGGCTTACGACTGCTCCAGAGCAAAATGTCAAACACTCCGGCCCTGGTATGTCACGACACAAATGCGGTCCGCTGCTGGGTCACTGCTGGCGAATGAATTTCAGACGATAAATCGGCGAAGCGTAAACAATCAGTTAGGATCACCGCCCCATAATATGCCTGCCTGTTCGCGCCGGCAAAGTCATGAACCGGGTGCCGTTGCCGGTGCGGCCGCTCTAAGATAGACGAAGCCGCTCTGAATTGCATGGAGCCAATCGCTGATGGAACTGGGTTATGCGGTCGTGGGCCTCGGCTATGTCGGCCTGCCCGTCGCCCTCGCCTTGGCGCGGCAGTTCAGCCCGGTGATCGGGTTCGACATTTCGGAGCGCCGCATTGAAGCGCTGCGCCAAGGGGAGGACTGGACCGGCGAGGTCGCGCGCGACGATCTGCGGCGATCGAGCCTCAAATTCACCAGCTCCGCCGCGGATCTCGCGGCCGCCAGCTTCTTCATCGTGACCGTGCCGACGCCGATCGATGGCGAGCGGCGGCCCGATCTCTCGCCGCTCGAAAGCGCGTGCCGGCTGATCGGCCCGGCCCTGCGACCGGGCGCCGTCGTCGTCTTCGAATCGACGGTCTATCCCGGCGTGACGCGAGAGATCTGCGGCCCCATCCTCGCCGAGGCCTCGGGCCTGCGTCAGGGCATCGACTTCAAGCTCGGCTATTCGCCCGAGCGCATCAATCCCGGCGACAAGGAGCATCGCCTCGAAACGATCATGAAGATCGTTGCGGGCGAGGATGAGGCGACCCTCGAGCGAGTCGCCGCGGTCTACGGCGCCGTGGTCAAGGCCGGCCTTCACCGCGCCTCCTCGATCGAGGTCGCCGAGGCCGCCAAGGTCATCGAGAACACCCAGCGCGACCTCAATATCGCGCTGATGAACGAGCTCGCGATCATCTTCGACCGGCTTGGCATTCCGACGATGGAGGTGCTGCGGGCGGCCGGGACGAAATGGAATTTCCTGCCCTTCACCCCGGGGCTCGTCGGCGGCCACTGCATCGGCGTCGATCCTTACTACCTTACGGCGAAAGCCGAGGCGGTCGGCTATTTCCCGCAAGTGATCCTCGCCGGCCGGCGCATCAACGATGGCATGGGCGCCTTCATTGCTCAGCGGCTGGTCAAGATGCTCATCAGTGCCGAACGCCGCGTCAAGGGCGCGCGTGTCGGCATTCTCGGCCTCGCCTTCAAGGAGGATGTGCCCGATCTGCGCAATAGTCGTGTGCCCGATATCGTCGCCGAACTGCGCGACTTCGGCATCGAGGCGATGGTGCACGACCCGCTCGCGAATCCGGACGAAGCCAAGCACGAATACGGGCTCGAGCTGCACGACCTCTCGGCATTCCGCGATCTCGACGGCCTCGTTCTCGCCGTCCCGCACCGCGCCTTCCGCGGCGTCGGCCATGAGCGGCTCCTGGCTGCCCTGGCGCCCGGCGGCGTATTCGTCGATGTGAAGACGGCTATCGACCGCGATCTCGTACCGCCTGGTATCGCCTATTGGAGCCTCTGAGCAGTGCTGCGCCGGGACCGAGCGAAACTTCAGCCGGCCCCGCGCCGCCACACCGCATGAGCTCGCCATGACCATCGTCGTCACCGGCTGCGCCGGATTTATCGGCTTCCACGTCGCAATGACGCTGCTGGCGCGCGGCGAGGCTGTCATCGGCATCGACAACGTCAACGATTATTACAGCACCGCCCTGAAGGAAGCGCGCCTCGCCCAGCTCGCGGCGCGCCGCGGCTTCACCTTCCACCGCATCGACATCGCCGACCGCGACGCCGTAGCCGGCGTCTTCGCCCGCCATCCCGAGATCACCGGCGTCATCCATCTCGCGGCGCAGGCGGGCGTCCGCTACTCACTCGTCAACCCCTACGCCTATGTCGATTCGAACGTCACCGGCCAGCTGACGCTGCTCGAAGCCGCGCGCCGGCTCGAGCGCATCAGCTGCTTCGTCTATGCGAGCTCGTCCTCCGTCTATGGCGGCAACACCAAGCAGCCCTTCAGCGTCGATGACCCCGTCGACCGGCCGGTTTCGCTTTACGCGGTGACGAAGCGCGCCTGCGAGCTGATGGCACAGAGCTACAGCCACCTCTACCGCCTCCCCTGCATCGGCCTGCGCTTCTTCACGGTCTATGGGCCCTGGGGGCGCCCCGATATGGCGGCCTACATCTTCACGCAATCGATCCTCGCCGGACGGCCGATCGAGGTCTTCAACGAGGGCCGCATGGCGCGCGACTTCACCTATATCGACGACATCGTGGCGGGCACCGTGGCGGCGCTCGACCGCCCGCCGCCGGCGGATGCGGCGGGCGTCCGCCACCGCATCTACAATCTCGGCAATCATCGCCCCGAGAAGCTGCTCGATTTCATCGCCGTCATCGAGCGGGCGCTCGGCCGCAAGGCGGAGCTGAAGCTGCTGCCATTGCAGCCTGGCGACGTGCCGGAGAGCTTTGCCGATATCGACGCCTCGCGCCGCGACCTCGGCTTCGAGCCGAAGACGCCGATCAGCGAGGGGCTGCCGCGCTTCATCGCCTGGTTCAAGGACTATCACCGCATCCCCTAGCCCGAACTTCGAGACCCCCGCGTGGCGAAGACGATTCATCTCATCGCGGCCGCCCGGCCGAACTTTATGAAGGTGGCGCCGCTCTACCACGCGCTCGACAAGGTGCGCGACTGGGCCGATCCCGTCATCGTCCATACCGGACAGCATTACGATCCCAACATGTCGGACGCCTTCTTCGCCGACCTCCGCCTCCCCGCACCCCACGTCAATCTCGAAATCGGCAGCGGCAGCCACGCCGAGCAGACGGGCGGCGTCATGATCGCCTATGAGAAGCTGTGCCTCGCCCGCGCCCCCGATTGGGTCGTCGTCGTCGGCGACGTCAATTCCACCCTTGCCTGCGCCCTCGTCGCGAAGAAGCTCTGTCTCCCATTGGCCCATCTCGAAGCCGGGCTGCGCAGCCGTGACCGCACCATGCCGGAGGAAATCAACCGCATCGTGACCGATGCGATCGCCGATCTCCTCTGGACGCCCTCGCCCGATGCCGACGAAAACCTCCGGGGCGAGGGTGTCCAGGCCGAGCGAATCGAGCGCGTCGGCAACATCATGATCGATTCCTACGAGCTGGTCCGCGACCGCATCGAGGCCGATCCGACGCCGGATCGGCTGGGCCTCCGGGCGGGCGAATTCGGCGTCGTCACGCTGCACCGCCCGGCCAATGTCGACGACCCAGCGATCCTGTCGCGCATCGTCGGCGAGCTCTCTCTCGTCTCACACTCGCTCCGCCTCGTCTTCGCCGTGCATCCCCGCACACGCAAACGGCTCGAGGAATTCGGCCTTCTGCCGCGGATAACCGAATGTCCCGGCATCACCATCATCGAGCCGCTGGGCTACATCAACTTCATGGCGCTGGTTCGGAAGGCGCGCCTCGTCATCACGGATTCGGGCGGCGTGCAGGAGGAGACGACCTATCTCGACATCCCATGCCTCACCTTGCGTGACACGACCGAACGCCCCATCACCCTTACACAAGGGACGAACCGCCTCATTGCACCAAATGCCCTCGCCACCTCCGTTGCGAGCGCGCTCGCCGGCGACTGGCCGCATGGGCGGCGCCCCGCGCTGTGGGACGGGCGCACCGCCGAACGGGTAGCCGCCAGCCTGCGCCGGCATACGGCACGCGAGGTCGGAGTCGCAAGAAACTAATCAACCGCCCGCCGAATTCCGCAGATGCTCCTGAGCCCGCTGGCGCGCGGCTCTGAGCTCGCGCCGGCATCCATCGAGGGTCATCCCGGGCTGCCAGGCATAGGCGCGACAGGATGCTTCATCAAGCTGATCGGGACCGGCCGCTGCCGCGACATCGTGCCGCGCTGGAAGGGGCGGTGCCGCAGAGTTCGGCGGCGAGGGAGCCGCGGGATGCTGATGCGCGGACGCCACGGGCGAGGGGGCAGGCGGCGACGCCGTCGCCCTGTCGACCGGCTCTGGAGCCGCCGGCGCGACCACGAGCTTCCCCGTGGCGTCGCGATGAAGTCGCCCGACCTTCGACACGGGCGGTAGCGCCGGCGTCTCACCGGATGGCGCGGTCTGCTGGCCATGCGCCGGGTCACCCGCGATGCCCAGCATGGCGCTCAGCGCCAGGGCCACGAGCCGCAGGAGAAAGCCTATGGCAGGCATCGAGCAGCTCGCGCTCCCCCTCGCGCATTCGCGGGATGCCGTCAAAAGCCTCGATCGCGGCGCCGGCCTCATCGGCCCTTCTGCCAAGTCACGACGGAGGTGACCGCGTAATTCCAGACCGAGCCGACGACGGCGCCGGCGATGCCGGCGACCCACCAGGCGCGGCGGTTGCCGAACAGTACCGAGGCGACGCCGACATTCGCGATCGCGCCGAGGCCGCACACGGCCGAGAAGGTTAGGAGACCGCGCAGGAAGGCGAGGCCGCGCAGGCGCCGGTCGCGATAGGTGAAGACGTTGTTGAGCGCGAAATTGCCGATCATCGCAACCACCGTCGCCACCGCCTGGGCGGCGGTGAAATCGAGCCCGGCGAGGCGCAGCCCCGACCACAACGTGGCAAGATGGACGAGGAGCCCGACGCCGCCCACCGCCGCGAAGAGGGCAAAACGCACCGGGACGATGTGGCCGATCAGCTTGTCGGCGATCAGCATCAAATATTCCCAGGCGACGAGCGTATCGAGCTTGCTCGTGCCATGCGCCCGCGGGCGGAAGCGGTAGGGCAGCTCTTTGAAGCGCAGCGGCCTCGGCGAGGAGGCGAAGAGATCGAGCAGGATCTTGAAGCCGACCGCCGAGAGGCGCCGCACCGCGCCGTCGAAGGCATCGCGGCGGATCATGAAGAAGCCGCTCATCGGATCGGCGATGTCGGCCTTGAGGACGAGGCGGCTCAGCCGCGTCGCGACGCGGCTCACCTCCGCGCGCCCGCCGCTCCACGCCTCGATTCCCCCTCCCGCCGCGTAGCGGCTGCCGACGACGACGTCGAGCGGCTCGGCTTTCAACGCGGCGAGCATCGTCGGCAGCAGCGTTTCATCGTGCTGCAAATCGGCGTCGATGACGGCGATGAAAGGCGCGGCGCTCGCCAACGCGCCTTCGATGCAGGCCGAGGAGAGGCCGCGCCGGCCGATCCGCTGAATGCCGCGGATGCGGCGATCGGCGGCGGCTGCCGCGCGAATCCGCTCGGCCGTGCCGTCGTCCGAATCATCGTCGACGAAAATGGCCTCCCATTCGATGCCGGCGAGGGCGGCATCGAGACGCTCGATCATCGGCCCGATGTTGTCGCGCTCGTTGAGGGTCGGAATGACGACGCAGAGCTCGGCCGCGGCTCTGCGCGAGGATGCCGGCGCGGCCGGGCTGGCGGGGAGGTCCAGCCTGATGCCGCGCGGAGGCTCGGGCTCGATCTGAGTTTGAACGCTGGCGCGCAAGAAGATGCCTGCCTTTCCTTCGCGATGCGGCCATCGATACGCCCTCGCCCGCCGGTTTTCAACCACGCGAAGGGCGCGGGCGCTCAGCCCGGACTTTGCGGCGCGGCGGCGATCGGAGTGGCGGCCGGCGACGCGCCCGCCGCCGACAGCGGCGCCGGAAAGATCTCGTCGGTCATGCCCATCAGGCGATAGGCGAGAAGGCCGCTCCATTCATGCAGCGCGAGGTGGAAGAGATGCAGGTTGTCGGCCAGCGACGGCAAGCCGCCGCTTCCCTTCACCTCATAGCCGGCCGGATAAGGAATGATCGTCCAGCCGGCATGGCGGAAACAGGCGACGGCGCGCGGCAAATGAAAGGCGGAGGTCACGAGCAGCCAACGCTGGCCCGCCGCCCCCTCAGCGGCGCGCTTGCTTTCGATCGCGCTTTCGCAGGTGTTACGGGATCGCTCCTCGAGGCGGATGCGGCCGGGATCGACGCCGATGGCGGCCAGCAGATCGCGATGGACCGAAGCTTCGCTCGGCCAGCCCCGATGATTGGAGCCGCCGCTGATCAGGATCGTCGCTTTCGGAAAGCGGCGCGCGAGCGCGGCGGTCATCGTGATCCGCTCGGCATATCCCCAGAAGACCGGCTGATCACGGGCAAGCGTCTCGCCGACATTGATGGCGCCCGTCAGCAGCAAGATGCCGTCCGCCGGCTGCGACAGGCGCGGCGCGGCAAAACGGTTCTCCAGCGGCGCCATCGCCCAGCGGCCGAGGGGGAGAACAAGGAAGAGCACGAATCCGAGCGTTGCAATGCCGATGAGGATGCGCCCGGCGCGGCGGCGCCCCGACAGGGCCAGCAGCGCGCCCACGGCCAAGGCAAGGGCGAGGAGGTTGCCCGGCGCCAGCGCCGACCAGACAAGATAGCGAAGGCTCATCGGCTCATGAGCCTGCCGCCGAGGGCGCGCCGCTCATGCCGCTGGCGGAAGGTCCATCTCCATGATCGCCATGTGGAAGGCGTAGGAGACCTCGCCATCCTCTTCGTCGCGATAGATGATGCCGATGAACTCGCCGCCGAGGCTGACCTCGACCGACCCGTCCTTGCGGGTCTTCGGGCCGAGAACGATCCGCTCCGTGCCGAACTTGTCGCGCAGATACCGCTGCAAACGCGCCACTTCCGATGGCTTCACCGCGCCCTCCCCTCCTGTCCCGCCTCTTGCACGCGCGCATGAGAATAACGGACATCGGGCGGCGCGGCATCAGCGATCGCTGCGGCCGCATCGTTGCCCCTCCCCCTCGCGGGAGGAGGGGCTCGGTGCTCGGGCTTGCGCTCGGAAGGGCCCTCAGGCCATCGCGGCGCGGCGTCTTCAGGTCCCGCTTTGAATCTGCCCGGTCGTCGGATCGACCGACACCGCGACACGCTTTCCGTTATGCCAGGCGTAGGCCGTGAACCCCTGCCCCTTCGCCGCGAAATTCTCGATGCCCGTATAGCCCTTGGCCTCGAGCAGGTTCAATGCTTGAGTATAGCGATCGCCGGCAGTGTCGCGGTAACGATCGGCTCGATGCTGCATCATCGTCGCGGGCGCCGAGTTGCCGCTCGCCGACGTCGTCCCGGCCGCCATAGCGCTGCCGACGGCGCCGATGAGGAAGGCTGCGCTGATAGCTGTCAATCCGATGCGATTCATAATCCATCTCCTCTTCGCGATTGACGGAGGCGGCCCGCGCCATGCACGACAAAGAGGCGGTCCGGGCCACCTTACGAGTGAGAGATGGGTCCGGATGATGAACTCGGGCTTGCAGCCAGATGAAATCCGCGACAGGGATCGAGGGGAGTGACGGCATGAACCGAAGCCCACGATGGAAGGAGCGCCCGCCAGGATCGAACTGGGGCGATTTCGGGCCGGACGACCAATTGGGCCGGCTCAACCTGCTGACGCCTATCAAGGTGCTGGAGGGCGTCGCCGAGGTTCGCGAGGGGCGGAGCTTCTGCCTCAGCCTGCCGCTCGACTACCCGGGCGGCAATCTTCTCAACCCGCGCCGCCATCCGCCCCGCCTCGAACCGACGCGGCGCGAGGGCAAGCCGGTGATGAACTATCCGCTGAGCCGGCACGACCCGCGCCATACCGACGTCATCAGCGACGATGTCGCGGTCATCACGCTGCAATATTCGACGCAGTGGGACAGCCTCGCCCATGTCGGGCAGCTCTTCGACGCCGATGGCGACGGCGTTGCCGAGATGGTCTATTACAACGGCTACCGCGCGGGCAGGGACGTGATAGGACCCGTCGACTATAGCGGCGGAGGCGAGGCGCCGTGCAATGCTACCTCGGGGGCAAGGGCGCTCGGGATCGAGAACATGGCGCGAAGCTGCATCCAGGGACGCGGCGTCATGATCGACCTCGAAGCGCATTTCGGCCGCGAACGGAAATGGGTCGATCATGACACGCTGATGGCCGTCATAGCGGCGGACGGGGTCGTCGTCGAGCCGGGCGATCTCGTCTGCCTGCGCACCGGCTTCGACCGCGTCATCCTCGAGATGAACCGCCGGCCCGATCCCGAGCGGCTCGCCAATTCCTGCGCCGTCCTCGACGGCCGCGACGAGAAGCTGCAGCAATGGGTGACGGAGAGCGGCCTTGTCGCGCTCATCTCGGACAATTACGCGGTCGAGGCGCATCCCTCGCGCGATTGCGACGGGCCGAGCTGCGCCGCCCTGCCGCTCCACGCCCATTGCCTCTTCCGCCTCGGCGTCAATCTCGGCGAACTCTGGTATCTCTCGGAGCTCGCCGACTGGCTGCGCCAGCACCGGCGCTCGCGCTTCCTCCTGACCGCCCCGCCGCTCCGCCTGCCGGGCGCCGTCGGCTCGCCGGTGACGCCGGTCGCGACGGTGTAAGCCCCGATCTGGGCAACGAAACGGCGGCCCCGAAGGGCCGCCGTCGCAATGACCGTAAGATCTAAGCCTAAACGCTCTTGCGGCGACGAGCGAAACCGAGGCCGGCGAGCCCGACAAGGATGATGCTGAGCGCCGTGGGCTCGGGAACCGCCACGGACGGGCCGAACACGGCCTTCCAGGCGAGGTCGCCGAAATCGCTGAAATCGTCCCAGCTCGTCGTGTTGAGCTCGGACGAGGTCGCGTTGTTGTAAAAATTGAAACCACCGCCGCCATCATTGGCGACATGGGTAAGCTGAGTGTCGCCCCACTCCCAGCTCTGAAAGCTTCCCGTATTGGCCAGGATCGAGGCGGGATCCGAGGTCGTGAGCAGCGCCACATAGGCATGCCCCGGCGTCAAGCTGACGCCGCCCGTGTTCACGGTCACCGTCTGAAAGCTTCCGTTCGCGGTGAGTGACATATTGGGGCTGGTGAAGAGCGCTGGTCCCGTCGCGCCTTGCGGCGAGTTGCCGCCCTTCAGATTGCCCGACCATGCGTAGACATCGGCCTGGAAGGTGGTCGTCCCGGAGTCCGAGCGAAGATAGAAGGTGAAGCTCTGCAAAGTGCTGTCGGATGGCGCGATAAAGGTCTCGCCATATGTTTGAGTACCACCCGGCCCCCAAGAAGAGATGAAGGCAGACCCGTCCCAGGACGGGGTCGTGTCGAAGGTCGTCGCGCCAGACGACGGTGCGAGAAGAGTGAGCGCTGCGCCGAAGCCTGCCGCGGCTGTCGCCAGGCCGCCCATGCCGAGACGCCGCCGGAAGATTCTCATTTGCGACTCCCTTGACAAAATCCCCGATGCAGCTTGCAGAAGCTGCTCAACAGAGCTTTGCAAATTCCGTACCAGCTCCCGCGATCAAGCCCTCACAAGACCTTAGCCCGCTCATCTCCCGACCATCTCGCAAATCTGTAAAATCTACCGACAGTCCTTGCATCCAGCGGAAATAGTCTCTGCCGAATATCGCGCGCAGAGGACGCGCTGCAAAACGGGGCGATATTCCAATCGCCCGGACGTCTCGCCTTCCGGTACGGGAGGGTCGCGCCATATGATGGCAAGATCGGCGGATCGCGCCAGTTGAGGCAAGAGGGAGAGGTGTCGGTTCCTGGGTCACGACAATCGGACAGCCTCGGCCGGTTCCTGGCGATGCGCGCCGAGGCGACGCCCGATGCTGCGGCGCTCATCTGCGAGGGCCGGAGCTGGAGCTATCAGGCCCTTGACGAGGAGAGCCGGCGGGTTGCGCGCGGCCTCGCCGATCTCGGCATCGGCGCCGGCGACCGCGTCGCTCTCTGGCTGCCGAACGCGCCCGCCTGGCTCGCTCTCTATTTCGCCTGCGCCCGGCTCGGCGCCATTATCGTCGCCGTCAACACGCGCTTCCGCAGCGCCGAGATCGCCGACATCCTGGATCGCTCCGGCGCCCGGCTTCTCGTCTTCTGGCCGAGCTTCGGCGGAGCCGATTTCCCCGCCACCCTGGCGGCGCTCGATCCCGGGGCGCTGTGTCGCCTCGAGCGCATCATCGCCTATGGCGGCGGCGCGGCGCCGACGATCCCCGGCAAGCCGGTCCTCGCCTATGAGAGCCTCCGCGCCGCCGCGTCCTATGAGGGCGACCGCGGCGCGGGGCCGGTCGGCAGCATCATCTTCACCACCTCGGGCACGACGAAAGCGCCGAAATTCGTGCTCCATGATCATTACAGCGTCGTCAGCCACGCCCGCCACGTCGCCCGCCGCTTCGGCTACGACGCGCCGGGCAGCACCATCCTCCAGGCATTGCCGCTTTGCGGCGTCTTCGGCTTCGCCCAGGCGATGGCGGCAATCGCCGCCGGCGCCCCCCTCGTCATGCCGGCGCGCTTCGAGGCGGAGGAGTCGACCCGCCTCATCCGCCGCCACGCGGTTACGCAGTTCAACGGCAGCGACGAGATGGTCGCGCGGCTCCTCGCGGCATGCTCGGAACCCGTGCCCTTCCCCACCCTCCGCTTCTGCGGTTTCGCCGCCTTCAATCCGGGGCTCGGCGATATCGTCGAAACGGCGGAGGCGCGCGGGCTGCGCCTCGTCGGCCTCTATGGCGCGAGCGAGGTGCAGGCGCTCTTCGCGCTCCAGCCGCTCGACGCGCCCGCCGCGCGGCGCGGCCTTGCCGGAGGGGTGCCGGTCGCCGAGGACTACGCCGTCCGCATCCGCGATCCCGAGAGCGGCCGCCTGCTGCCAGCAGGCGAGAGCGGCGAGATCGAGCTCAAGGGCGCGAGCCTCATGGCCGGTTATTTCGGCAACCCCGAGGCGACGGCGTCGGCCATCACCGAAGACGGCTGGGTAAGGAGCGGCGACCTCGGACGCCTGACCGGCGATGGCGGCTTCGTCTTCGAGACGCGGATGGGGGACGTGCTGCGCCTCGGCGGCTATCTCGTGGCGCCGGCCGAGATCGAAGCGCATCTCCAGCGCCATCCCGCGATCGATGGCTGCCAAGTTGTGGGCGTCACCGCCGGCGGTCGGCCCGCCGCCGTCGCCTTCGTCACGCTCCGCGCCGGCGCCGCCTTCGACGAGGCGACGCTGCGGCAGCACTGCGCCGAGGGCCTTGCCCGGTTCAAAGTTCCCGAGCGCATCCTCGCCCTCGACGCGTTCCCGACGACGCCCAGCGCCAACGGCACCAAGATCCAGCGCGTGAAGCTCCGCCAGATGGCGGCGGAGGCGGTTGCTGCCTCCTCTCGGCCTTCGCCGCCGTGATCGACTACGAACGGCTCATGAACCGGCACTTCCCGCCGGTCCGCCAGACGCTGACCAAGCGGGACTGTATCCTTTATGCATTGGGCGTCGGGCTCGGCGGCGATCCCTGCAATGCAGCGCAGCTGCGCTTTCTCTATGAGGAAGGTTTGCAGGCGCTGCCCACCATGGCGGCGGTGCTGGCCTATCCCGGCTTCTGGCTCAAGGACGCGGATTGCGGGGTCGACTGGCTGCGCATCGTCCACGGCGAGCAGCGCCTGGCGATCCACCGGCCGCTGCCCGTCGAAGGCGAGATCATCGGCCGCACTCGCGTCGCCGGCATCGTCGACAAGGGGCCGGGGAAGGGCGCCATCATTTACTCGACGCGCGAGATCGTCGACGGCGCGACAGGCACGCCCTACGCCACGGTCGAGCAGAGCGCCTTCTGCCGTGGCGATGGCGGTTTCGGCGGTCCCTCGGGTCCTGCCTGGCCGGTCCACCCTCTTCCGGAGCGAACGCCCGACCGGATCTGCGATCTTCCGACCCTGCCGCAGCAGGCCCTGCTCTACCGCCTCAACGGCGACCTCAACCCCATCCACGCCGACCCCGATCTCGCGCGTGCCGCGGGCTTCGAGCGACCCATCCTGCACGGGCTGTGCACGCTCGGCATCGCCGGCCACGCCCTGTTGCGCGGCGTCTGCAACTATGATCCGGCGCGCTTCGGGACCCTCGCCGTGCGTTTCTCGGCGCCGGTTTATCCCGGCGAAACCATCCGCACCGAAATGTGGTCCGACGGCGCCGTCGTCTCCTTCCGCGCCCGCGTCCTCGAGCGCGACGCCATCGTCCTCAACAACGGCCGCCTCGGCTTGGCCCAGTGATGCGGCACCGACGCAAGCCCGCCGGGCAAAACGATTGACACCTCGGGCATCGCCGCTATAGTGCGCCTCCCTGGACGGGGATACCCCGCCCTGACGCATTCCAGCGCGAAGAATTTGCCCATGTTCGCAGTGATCCGCACCGGCGGAAAGCAGTACCGGGTCGTGAAGGACGATGTGATCGCCGTCGAGAAGCTGGCCGGCGAGCCGGGCTCGAGGATCGAGATCGCCGATGTCCTCGCCGTCGGCGATGAAGGCGCCGCCGCCAAGACCGGGACGCCGACCGTGCCGGGCGCCTCCGTCAGCGCGACCGTGGTCGAGCAGAAGCGCGGCGAGAAGATCATCGTCTTCAAGAAGCGCCGGCGCCACAACTACCGCCGCAAGAACGGCCATCGCCAGGCGATCACCGTTCTGCGGATCGATGCGATCAGCGCGGGCTGAGCGGGAGCATTCGTCATGGCCCATAAGAAAGCAGGCGGCTCGTCGCGCAACGGCCGCGATTCCGCCGGTCGCCGCCTCGGCGTGAAGAAATTCGGCGGCGAGATCGTCGTCCCCGGCAACATCATCGTCCGCCAGCGCGGCACGAAATTTCACCCCGGCGCCCATGTCGGCATGGGGCGCGACCACACGATCTTCGCCAAGACCCGGGGCGCGGTGAAGTTCCATGGCGGGCGCGGCGACCGCATCTATATCTCGATCGAGCCGGCCGCGGCGCCGGCGGAGGCCGCCGAATAGCCCCTCCTCGCATCCGGGCGCAGAGCGCCCAGCCGTGACAGGGGGGATGGCGACATCCCCCCTGTCGCTTTCCGGTTTGAACCGCCGTGCAATTCCTCGACCAGTGCAAAATCTACCTCAAGAGCGGTGACGGCGGCGCCGGATCGGTCAGCTTCCGGCGCGAGAAGTTCATCGAGTTCGGCGGGCCCGATGGCGGCGATGGCGGGCGCGGCGGCGACATCGTTTTCGAGGCGGTCGCCAACCTCAACACGCTCATCGACTACCGCTACCGGCAGCATTTTCGTGCCCAGAACGGCCGCGGCGGCGCCGGCCGCAACCGCTCCGGCGCCGCCGGCGAGACGTTGGTCCTGCGCGTCCCCGTCGGGACTCAGGTGATGGACGAGACCAATTCCGAGGTCCTGCTCGACCTGACCAGGCCCGGCCAGCGCACCCTGTTCCTGCGCGGCGGCGACGGCGGCTTCGGCAACGCACATTACAAGAGCTCGACCAACCGGGCGCCGCGCCGCCGCGACCCCGGCTGGCCGGGGGAGGAGCGTTGGGTCTGGTTGCGCCTCAAGCTCATCGCCGATGCCGGCCTCGTCGGCCTGCCCAATGCCGGAAAGTCGACCTTCCTTACTGCCGTCTCGCGCGCCCGGCCGAAGATCGCCGATTACCCCTTCACGACGCTGAAGCCGCAGCTCGGCGTCGTCCGCCTCGACGACGAGGAATTCGTCCTCGCCGACCTGCCCGGCCTCATCGAAGGGGCGAGCGCCGGCGCCGGGCTGGGTCACCGCTTCCTCGGCCATGTCGAGCGCTGCGCCGCCATCCTGCACCTCGTCGACGGCACCGCCGCGGATGTCGTCGGCGCCTGGCGGATGGTCCGGCGCGAGCTCGAAGCCTATGGCCACGGCCTCGCCGAGAAGCCGGAGATCATCGGCCTCAACAAGGCGGATGCGGTGCCCCCCGCAGAGATGGCGGCCAAGCGCAACAAGCTGAAGCGCGCGGCAAAGCGCGAGGTGCTGATCCTTTCGGGCGCCACCGGCAACGGCGTTCCGGCGACGCTTCACGCCTTGCGCGCCGCGATCACGGCGGCGCGTGAGGCGGCCCGACCCGCGACCGCCGCCGCCTTCTCGCCATGAGCGCGCGCGAGACAAGGCGCGATGCCGCCCCGCCCCGCCCCGGCCTCGCCGAGGCGCGGCGGCTCATCGTCAAGATCGGCTCGGCGCTTCTCGTCGAGGAGAGCTCCGGGAACGTCCGGCGGGCTTGGCTGCAGACGCTCGTCGCCGATCTCGCGCGCTGCCGGGCCCGCGGCCAGGAGGTGCTCATCGTCTCGTCAGGCGCCATCGCCGTCGGCCGCCGCCACCTCGGACTGGCCGGCCGCGCCTTGCGCCTCGAGGAGAAGCAGGCGGCGGCGGCCACGGGCCAGATCCGGCTCGCCCACGCCTATCAGGAGGCGCTTGCGCAGCACGACATCACCGTGGCGCAGATCCTGCTGACGCCGGAGGATACGGAGGAGCGCCGGCGCCACCTCAATGCGCGCGCCACCTTGAATCAGCTCCTCGAACTCGGCGCGGTGCCAGTCATCAACGAGAATGATACGGTGGCGACCGCCGAAATCCGCTTCGGCGACAACGACCGCCTCGCGGCGCGCGTCGCGCAGATGGTGAGTGCCGACACGCTCGTCCTGCTCTCCGATATCGACGGTCTCTACACCGCCGATCCGCGCCGTGATGGGAGCGCCCGGCTCGTGCCGCTGGTCCGCGAGCTGACGCCGGAGATCGAGGCCATGGCCGGCGAGGCGCCGAGCGGCTACAGCTCGGGCGGCATGGTGACGAAGCTCGCCGCCGCCCGCATCGCCATGACCGCCGGCTGCCGCATGGTAATCGCGCTCGGCAAGCGCCCGCATCCGCTGACCGAGATCGAGAACGGCGCCCCGTGCACCTGGTTCGCGCCTTCGGCCGAGCCTCTGACCGCCCGCAAGCGCTGGATCGCGGGGGCACTCAACCCGGCAGGCGTGCTCATCGTCGACGACGGCGCCGCGGCGGCGCTGGCGCGCGGCAAGAGCCTGCTGCCCGCCGGCGTTGTCGCCGTCGAGGGCGAGTTCGAGCGCGGCGATGCTGTCCTCATTCGCACGCGCGCCGGTCGCGCCGCCGCCCGCGGCCTTGCCGCCTACGGCAGCGACGAGGCGCGGCGGATCGCCGGCCACAAAAGCGGTGAAATCGCCGCCCTCCTCGGCTACCGTGGCCGCGAGGAGATGGTCCACCGCGACGATCTCGTCGTGACGGGGTGAGAGATGGCGAAGGCGGCCAGCGGCACAATCCTCCCCCCTCTCCCGCTTGCGGGAGAGGGTCGGGGTGAGGGCAGCGCTGCGGACTCACTTCGAGACGCCCTCACCCTGCGCTCTTCCGCAAGCGGGAGAGGGCCGGAACTGGGTTTGGTTCGGCAGATGGCCTCGATCGGCGCAGCGGCCCGGAGCGCAGCGCGGCAATTGGCGACGGCGACATCTGAACGCAAGATCAAAGCCTTGCAGGACTCTGCTGCGGCACTGCGCGAAGCTACTCGCGAGCTTCTCGCGGCGAATGCCCAGGACCTTTCAGCGGCCCGCGACCTCTCGCCAGCCATGCGCGACCGCCTCGTCCTCGACGAGAGGCGCATCGAGGCGATGGCGCAGGGGCTCGAAGCGGTCGCGGCGCTGCACGAGCCCGTCGGCCGCCTCCTCGAGAGGCGGACGCGGCCCAACGGCCTCTTGATCGAGCGTGTGAGCGTTCCGCTGGGCGTCATTGGAATCATTTACGAATCCCGCCCGAATGTGACGGCCGATGCGGGCGGCCTCTGCCTCAAATCGGGCAATGCCGCGATCCTGCGCGGCGGCTCGGAGAGCTTTCACTCCTCGGCGGCGATCGTCGCCTGCCTGCGGCGTGGGCTGGCGACCGCCGGACTTCCGGAAAACGCCATCCAGCTCGTGCCGACGACCGACCGCGCCGCCGTCGGGCTGATGCTCACCATGCCGGAATGGATCGATATCATCGTGCCGCGCGGCGGGCGCTCGCTCATCGAGCGGGTGCAGCGCGAGAGCCGCATCCCGGTCCTCGCCCATCTCGACGGCATCTGCCATGTCTATGTCGACAAGGCCGCCGACCTCGCCAAGGCGCGCGCCGTGGTCCTCAATGCCAAGATGCGCCGGACGGGCATTTGCGGGGCGGCCGAGACGCTGCTCGTCGATGCTGCCGTCGCTGCGAGTCATCTGCGGCCCATTCTCGCCGATCTGCGGCAAGCCGGCTGCGCCTTGCGCGGCGATGCCGCCTGCCGTGCCCTCGATCCTTCCGTCGAACCGGCGAGCGAGGCCGATTGGAGGACGGAGTATCTGGATGCCATTCTGTCGGTGCGCATCGTCGACGGGGTGGGCGGCGCCATCGACCACATCAACCGCTACGGCTCGCATCACACCGATGCCATTGTGACGGAGGATGCCGTCGCGGCCGAGCGCTTCCTCGCCGAGGTCGACAGCGCCATCGTCATGGTGAACGCCTCGACGCAATTCGCCGATGGCGGCGAGTTCGGCATGGGCGCCGAGATCGGCATCTCGACGGGTCGCCTCCACGCCCGCGGGCCGGTCGGCGCCGAGCAGCTCACGACTTACAAATATCTCGTCCGCGGCAACGGCCAGGTGCGCCCCTGAGCGACAGGGCCGCAAGAGAAGCGACGGCCCAAGACGCCGCCTGCTCTCCCCTTCTCCGCCTGCCGCCGAGCCTCGCCCGCCGCGACAGGCGGCGGATCGGGCTCCTCGGCGGCTCCTTCAACCCGGCTCATGGCGGCCACCTCCATCTCAGCCGCGAAGCGCTGAAGAGCCTCGATCTCGACGAAGTCTGGTGGCTCGTCTCGCCACAGAATCCGCTGAAGCCGGCGCGCGGCATGGCTCCCTTTCGCGAGCGTCTGGCCAGGGCCGCAGCCGCGGCACGCGGCCGCCAGATCAAGGTGAGCGACATCGAGGCGCGCCTCGGGACGCGCTTTACGGCCGATACGATCGCCGTGCTGCGGCGACGCTTTCCCGCGACCCGCTTTGTCTGGCTGATGGGCGCCGACAATCTCGGGCAGATGGATCATTGGGAGCGGTGGGAAGACATCTTTCGCGCCGTGCCCATTGCGGTCTTCGCTCGCCCTTCCTATTCTTTAAGGGCATTGTCGCAAAGGGCGGCGCAGCGATTCGCCCGGCGGCGGGTTCCGGTCGAAGCGGCACGGAACCTCGCCGAATTCGCGGCGCCAGCCTGGGTCTTCTTTCCGTCGCGCCTCGATTCTCGGTCGGCGACGGAAATCCGGTCCCGCCTCGCCGCCGGGCAAGGCCGAGGCGGGACGGTCAACGCGTGAGGTGAGCGTCATAGTTCATGCCACTTCCGCGCCGCGCCAAGACGCGGCGCCAGCCAAGGCGCTTCTCGAGCGG
This sequence comes from Alphaproteobacteria bacterium, assembly GCA_021325525.1. Lineage (GTDB taxonomy): Bacteria > Pseudomonadota > Alphaproteobacteria > ATCC43930 > CGMCC-115725 > URHD0088. The sequence goes on along the minus strand of JAJPHB010000162.1, from coordinate 26,617 downwards.
ATCGAGAAGTCGCTCGATGACGGCAAGGCCGAGGACATCGTCACCATCGGCCTCGAAGGCAAGTCCAGCATCGCCGATTTCATGGTCATTGCCACCGGGCGCTCGCAGCGGCAGGTCGTTGCCTTGGCCGAGCGGTTGCGCGACGAGCTCGACCGCGGGCGGCCGCGGCCGTCGCTCGAAGGCCTGCCGCAAGGCGATTGGGTGCTGATCGACGCCGGCGACGTCATCGTCCACCTCTTCCGCCCGGAGGTGCGCGCCTATTACAACCTCGAAAAGATGTGGGGCGCGGATTCGCCGGACGGGGCCGCCGAGCAGTCCGAGCCTTTGCGCGCCTGACGGCGCGCGCGAGAGGCTGAATGCGCGTCCTCATCGCGGCGGTGGGACGCGCCAAGGGGCCGCATCTGGCCCTCCAGCAGCACTACGCCCAACGCATTCATTGGCCGCTGTCGATCGTCGAGGTCGAGGAGCGGCGTCCCCTGCCCGCCGCTGAGCGGTGTCGGCGCGAAGGCGCACTTCTGCTCGCAGCGCTGCCCGAGCGGGCCGCCATCGTGGCCCTCGATGAGCACGGAACGTCATTGGCGAGCGCCGCGCTGCCGGGGGCACTCGCCAAGTGGCGCGACGCGGGAGGCGGCCAAATCGCCTTTCTGATCGGCGGCGCCGACGGCCTCGACGAGGCGGTGCTTGCGCGAGCGCAGTTCCGTCTCGCGCTCGGGCCCATGACCTGGCCGCATCTCCTCGTTCGCGGCCTCTTGCTGGAGCAACTCTACCGCGCTCAGCAGATCATGGCCGGCCATCCCTACCACCGGAAATAGCGGCCGGCGTCGAAGCAGGCGGCCGCGGCGCCGCCCGCTCCTCCTACTCGACCAGAGCCGGCTCCTTCGGCGGCGTCGCCGGCGCGGGCCGGTCGCGGAACTCGAAGGTGAGCTTGTCCTCCGCCGAGCGCTCGACGCGAACGATGCCACCCTTGGCAAGACGGCCGAACAAGAGCTCCTCGGCCAGGGGCTTCTTGATGTGCTCCTGGATGATGCGCGCCAGAGGCCGGGCGCCGAAGAGATGGTCGTAGCCCTTCTCGGCGAGCCATTTGCGCGCCTCGGCCGAGAGCTCGATCGTGACGTTGCGGTCGGCGAGCTGTTCCTCGAGCTGGAGGACGAACTTGTCGACGACGCGGCCGATCGTCTCGGGGCCCAGCGCCTTGAAGGAGATGATCGCGTCGAGGCGGTTGCGGAATTCCGGCGTGAAGAGCCGGTTCACCGCCTCATGGTCGTCGCCCTGCCGGACCTCGCTGCCGAAACCGATCGCCGGCTTCGCGAGATCGGCCGCGCCGGCATTCGTCGTCATGATGAGGATGACGTTGCGGAAATCGACCGACTTGCCGTTGTGGTCGGTCAGCTTCCCGTAATCCATGACTTGCAGGAGGATGTTGAAGAGGTCGGGATGGGCCTTCTCGATCTCGTCGAGCAGCAGCACGCAATGCGGATGCTGGTCGACGGCGTCGGTGAGGAGCCCGCCCTGGTCGAAGCCGACATAGCCGGGCGGCGCGCCGATGAGGCGCGAGACGGTGTGCCGCTCCATATATTCCGACATGTCGAAGCGTGTCATCTCGATGCCGAGCGTGCGGGCGAGCTGGCGCGCCACCTCGGTCTTGCCGACGCCGGTCGGGCCGGAGAAGAGATAGGAGCCAATCGGCTTCTCCGGATCGCGCAGCCCGGCGCGCGCCAGCTTGATCGCGCTGGTGAGCGCGGAAATCGCCTGGTCCTGGCCGAACACCATGGTCTTCAGGTCGCGCTCGAGGTTCTTCAGAACCTCCTTGTCGTCGCGGCTGACGCTCTTCGGAGGAATGCGCGCCATCGTCGCGATGACGGTCTCGACCTCCTTCGCCGTGATCGTCTTGCGCCGGCGGTTCTCCGGCACCAGCATCTGCGCCGCGCCGGTCTCGTCGATGACGTCGATCGCCTTGTCCGGAAGCTTGCGGTCGTTGATGTAGCGGTGCGAGAGCTCGACGGCGGCGCGCAGCGCGTCGGCCGTGTAGCGCACCTTGTGATGGCGCTCGTAATAGGGTTTGAGGCCGCGCAGGATCTTGACCGAATCCTCGACCGTAGGCTCGTTCACGTCGATCTTCTGGAAACGGCGGACGAGGGCGCGGTCTTTCTCGAAATAGTTGCGGTATTCCTTATAGGTGGTAGAGCCGATGCAGCGGATCGTGCCGCTGGCAAGCGCCGGCTTCAAGAGGTTGGACGCGTCCATGGCGCCGCCCGAGGTGGCGCCGGCGCCGATCACCGTATGAATCTCGTCGATGAAGAGCACCGCGCCCGGATGCGCTTCGAGTTCGGAAAGGACCGCTTTGAGGCGCTCCTCGAAATCGCCGCGATAGCGCGTGCCGGCGAGGAGGGCACCCATATCGAGCGCGAAGATGGTGGCGCCCATCAGCACCTCGGGCACCTCGCGCTGAACGATCCGACGGGCGAGGCCCTCGGCGATCGCCGTCTTGCCGACGCCGGGGTCGCCAACATAAAGCGGGTTGTTCTTCGAGCGCCGGCACAGGATCTGGATGGTGCGGTCGACCTCGCTCTCGCGGCCGATGAGCGGGTCGATCTTGCCGTTCTTGGCCTTCTTGTTGAGGTTGACGCAATAGGCGTCGAGCGCGTCGTGGCCGCCCTTCTTCGATTTCTCGCCGCTCCGCTCTTCCTCCTCCGCGCCCTGGACGCGGCGCGACTCGGAGCGGCCGGGCGCCTTGGCAATGCCGTGCGAGATGTAGTTGACGGCATCGAAGCGCGTCATGTCCTGCTCTTGCAGGTAGAAGATCGCATGGCTCTCGCGCTCGGCGAACATGGCGACGAGGACATTGGCGCCCGTCACCTCCTCGCGGCCCGAGGACTGGACATGGATGGCGGCCCGCTGCAGCACGCGCTGGAAGCTCGCCGTCGGCTTCGCATCCTCGATATGCGTCGAGATGAGGTTCGACAGCTCGTTGTCGATATAGTTCGCGAGGTCGCGACGGAGCTTGTCGAGATCGACCGAGCAGGCGCGCAGCACAGCCACCGCGTCCTGGTCCTCGGTCAGCGCCAGCAAGAGATGCTCGAGCGTGGCGTATTCATGGCGCCGCTCATTGGCGTGAGCCAGCGCCCGGTGCAGGGTCTTCTCAAGATTGCGCGAGAGCACGCCTTTCCGTCCCTTTCCTGCCGAATGCCACCGTCATTCCTTTTCCAAGGTGCATTGCAGCGGGTGCTGATGCTGCCTTGCGAAATCCATCACCTGGGTCACCTTGGTCTCCGCCACCTCATAGGTGTAAACGCCACAGATTCCGACGCCGCGCCGGTGGACATGCAGCATGATCCGGGTCGCCTCCTCGCGGCTCTTCGCGAAAAACCGTTCGAGGATATGGACGACGAACTCCATCGGCGTGTAGTCGTCGTTCAGCATCAGGACCTTGTACATCGAGGGCTTCTTCGTCTTCGGCTTGGCCTTGACGACGATGCCGGTCGCCGGTCCCTCATCGCCCCGCTTCTCGATGCCGCTCATCTCCGTTCGAACTTCAGCGCGCGTTTGCCACAGCATGATATTGGGTCGAAGGGCGTCCCGAAAAGCCCCTTTTGCCGGCCGGCCGATTCGCCATCGGCTCGGGAACTGCTTGTCGCCGAGAGAAGGCACGAAGCCCGGCTCGGCTCCAAATGCCGAGCGGCCCGGCGATGCCGCCAGGCCGCTCGCGCCGCATCGACCCTACGCGCGCGTCAGTTAATCAATTCTGTGCGGCGCCGCGCTCATCGTGCCGGAGCATCGCCGAATGGAGCGAAAGCGCGCATCGCCGTCCGGATGCCGATCTCCGAGAGCCGTGCCGAATTGGCGAGGAACTCTTCGAAGGCATTTTGCGCGATGCTGCGGTTGACGGAGAACAGCTCGGCGGCATCGCGTGCCGAGAGCAGCGCCCGAGTCGTCTTGACGGCACCCTCGACGGCCCGGCGCGCCTGATTTGCGATCTCCCGTCCCGCCTCCTCGAATCCGTTCATCAACGCGGCATTCGCGGCGGCCACGGCCGCGAAATTGTCGCCGCCGAAGGAAATGCCGCCCGGCGCCGCCGAGGCGCCGCCGTCCCGCTTCCCCAGGGCCGTGTCGCTGGCCAGTTCGCTCTCGGGCTCACGCGTGACGGCCACGCTTCGCGCCGTATCGGCGCGGCTCCTCGCCGCGGCGGCGGCACGCCTTGCGCTGGTGGCGGCGCTCTTACCTGTGGCAGCGCCGGTCTTCTTCTTTCGGCTGATCGTCATACCTCGCTCCTTGCCTCGCGGCGCCCTACCCACCGCGCTCTTTTGTTGCATTGCAATATGGCGGTACTTATGAAGGCAGCCGGTCCGTGTCAAGTTTAGGTGCGGCGCAGCATCAGCATCGGCGGCCTTCCGCTCACGGCAGCCCGGGAACGCCGACAAGCCCGTCCCGCCCGACTTCGAGATCGAAGATGGAATAGGCGCGGGTCTCGATCGTCACGCGATTCTTCGGCCCGCGCGGCGCCGAGGGGCCGGGCGGCTGCACCGGGACGCCGGTCGGGTCGTGGGCGAAGAGAAAGCCCGGAAAGCGCAGCGCGGCGAATCGCCGCGAGGGATAGCGCCATGCATTGAAGTGATAGGCGCCGTTCTCGCAGGCTGCCGCGACCCAGTAGTAACCATCGGAGGGCAAGACGAGGCCAATGGGCGCGGGTTCGCCGAAGCCGCTGGCCCAAAGGTCGTCGGCGAAGACGCGCCATTCGGACGGTGTCAGGGCGATCGTGCCGCGCTGGCCGCGGAAGGTTCGGAGCGGGTCGCGGAGGTCTATCTCGCTCGGCGCCTCCGGGAACAACACCCGAGCCGCGAGGCGCGCCGTCCCGGCGGCCGCGTCGCCGGTGACCTCGTAGATGCGCACCTGCTGACCCCACACCGCATTGTAGGTGAGGCGGTAGCGATCGGGGCTGCCTTGGGCGCAGGCGCTGCGGATATCGGCGCCGTCGAGGTAGTCGAACCAGCCGAGGCTGCGGAGCATGGGCAGCGAGCTCGCGCCGAGGCTGGCGCAGCCCATGAGGAGAAAAGCGAGGAGAAGCGCGCGCGTCATGGATGAATCTTCCCGATCTCCGCGTTCAACTGCGGGGGCAGGGAACCGGCCGGGCTGTGAAGAAAAAGAGGCAAAGATATCGTGGACACGGAATCCAACATTTCTTAATCTCTTTCAAGTTGAGTCGTTGGGGAATCGCTTTTCGGGGAGGGGGTTCGATCGTGCAGGGCTCGAGGCAGCGCGCGCATTCGTCAAGATTCGGGTTCGGTAAATTTCTCGCCGCCGCGTTGGCGGCTCTCATTCTCTCGCTGGCGCCGGAGGCGCAGGCAAAATACGCCTCCATCATTATTGACGCGGATACCGGCGAGGTCCTGCACCAAGTGAACGCCGACGATCTGAACTATCCGGCGTCGCTGACCAAGATGATGACGCTCTACCTGCTCTTCGAGGCGCTCGACAACGGGCAGGTGAAGCTCGACCAGCAATTCCCGGTTTCCGCCCATGCCGCCAGCCGGGCGCCCTCGAAGCTCGGCCTCGTCCCTGGCGAGACCATCGCGGTGCGCGATCTCATCTATGCGATCGTGACCAAATCCGCCAATGACGCCGCCTCCGTCGTCGCCGAAGGCCTTGCCGGCAGCGAAAGCGCCTTCGCCGAGCGCATGACGCAGAAGGCGCGCAAGCTCGGCATGAGGAACACCGTCTTCCACAATGCCTCGGGCCTCCCCGACCGGCAGCCCAACCGCACGACGGCACGGGACCTCGCGACGCTGGCGCGGGCGCTCTACCGGGATTTCCCCAGCCACTACCATGTGTTCGCGACGCGCGAATACAACTACCACGGAGTCATCCTCACCAATCACAACCACCTCATGAACTCCTATCCGGGGATGGACGGGATCAAGACCGGCTACATCAATGCCTCCGGCTTCAACCTCGCCGCCTCCGCCGTGCGCAACAATCATCGCCTGATCGGCGTCGTCATGGGGGGCCAATCGGCGCGGGCGCGCGACAAGGAGATGGCGCAGCTCCTCAATGCCGGTTTCGCGATGGAGGAGCGCGGGCCGAGGGTCATGGTGGCTAAGGCCGAGACGCAACCCGCCACCGATTCGCCGACCGCCGAAGCCGCCGACGATACGGCCGAGGACGCTCCGAGCGCCGTCGCCGCGCTGTCGCCGATCGGCCATGCCGAGGCGGCGGCGATGGCGGCGCCGCACAAGGCGAGCGCGCGCTCAGCCGAAAGGTGGAGCATTCAGGTCGGCGCCTTCTCCCGGCACAGCTCGGCGGAGAAGGCCGCCCGCGCCGCCTTGGCGAAGCTGTCGGCTTCCGGCAAGACGGTCGAGGTTCTGGCGCCGGGCAAGGCCGACAAGGAGCGCCTCTATCGCGCCCGCATCGTCAGCTTCGACAAGCACGATGCCGACCACGCCTGCTCGGTGCTGCACCGCAAGCACCTGAAATGCACTGTTGTGGCGCCGAGCCCCACTCGCGTGGCGAGCAGTTAAGTAAGAGCCGGCAATATCTCTCTCCCGTTTACGGGAGAGGGTCAGGGTGAGGGCAAGTTGTGGTCCGCCGCGACTGCACCCTGCCCTCTCCCCGTCGGGGAGAGGGTTTTCGAAAACGCTCGGCGTGCGAGGGGGGCCGGTCAGGCGACTTTCTTGCGATTGAGCGCCAGCCGCGCATCGACAAGCGCGACGATCTCGTCGAGCGCCGCCGACCTTCTGCCCTTCTGCGCCGCGATGGCCTGGACAAGGCGGTCCACCCGCTCGATATTGGGCGCGCCGGCGAAGAGCGCGCGCGCCGCCGAGGAGGGGCGCGTCAGCCCCTCGGCGGCCGCCGCATATTTCTCGAAAGGCACGAGATCCTCGGGCGAGGCCCCGAGCTCGATGCAGAGCTCGCGAACCCACTGATACATGGCGCGCGAGGCCGCGAGGTCGCTGTGCACCGCCTCGCGAATCGAGCGCGCGGCATCCTTCTGGACGCAGCGATAGTTGCCGGTCAGCAGCATCGCCCATTTCGCGAGCGGCACGAAGACGGAATCGTGCACCTTGAGCTTGACCGGCAGTTCGATCGCGCCGGTGCCCGTATCGTAGCGAACCGCTTCGATATCCGCCTGCATCCGCCGCAGCATGGCGGTATGGGAATCCGCGGGGAAGCGCGCAACCTTGAAGTTGGTCGGCAGCGTCACCTGCAGCACGTTCGCCTTCTCTTCGGGCGGGCGGAACGCCTGCGGATCGGGACTGCACAGGGTGACGAGATCAGGATCGAAACTCTGCCAGACGCTCGCATCGGTAAAGGCGGGCTTCAGAGCGTCGGTCGCCAGCCCAGGAATGCGCGCGAGGTAGGGAAGCGGCGGCATGTTCATGATCGACATGCAGGGCCGCCGCGACCGCGCCACCCGGTCGAGGAGCTCGCGCACGCCGGGCGCACCATATTGCGGCTCCTGCATCGCGAGCGCGACGAGGTCGAAACCGGCGGGGTCGATCGCGGCGGGAACATCCGCCGAGAGCCGGCCCGGCAGCTGTCGCGAATCGATCTCGACCGGCGCGGCCCTGCCCTTCACGGGAAGGCGGACGCGGATGCCTTCCTTGTTGATGATCTCGGCTTCGGCCGGAAGACAGGCCAATTTGACCTCATGCCCGGCAAGCAGCAGCTTCGCTCCCAGCAGCGATCCGTAGGACGCGCCCATGATCAGCGTCTTGTATCGAGTCTCCACGATTCCATCCTTGTCGTTGCGAGTGATGCGCCTCGAGGCGCCCGCGATGCCAATTGGCTCCGCAGCCTTCCTGCGGGGCACAAGCTATTCGGCGCAGCGCCGCCGCGCAACTCTCGCCCTCCTCGATTCAGTTCTGGGTCAGTCGCCGTAGCGAATCGCCACGACCTCGATCGCCTCGGGGCCGGCCGGGGTGCGCAGCTCGACGACGTCACCCTCGCGGGCTTTCAGAAGCGCCCGGGCGATGGGCGATACCCAGCTCACCTGACCTTTGTCGAGATCGGCTTCGTCGACGCCGACGATCGTCACCGTCATCTCGGCGCCGCGCGCATTCAGATAGGTGACCGTGGCGCCGAAGAAGACCTGGTCGCGCCGGGTCTGCCGCGTCGGGTCGACGATCTCGGCGCTCTCGAGGCGCTTGGTCAGGAAGCGGATGCGGCGGTCGATCTCGCGCAGCCGCCGCTTGCCGTAGATGTAGTCGCCGTTTTCCGAGCGGTCGCCATTGCCGGCGGCCCAGGAGACGATGTCGACGATCTTCGGGCGCTCCTCGCGGACGAGCTGCCGCAGTTCCGCCTCCATCCGTGCGAAGCCACGCGGCGTCATGTAGTTGCGGACGCCCGCCGGCAGCTCGGGGCCCGCCGCGTCATCGTCTTCCGCCGCGGCCACAAGGGGCTCCGCGCTCAGAACCGCGGCGGCTCGATGCCGCTCGCCGCAAGCTGCTCGACGATGCGCGATTTGAGGCGGCCGAGCCCGGCCTCGTCGCGTGCCTCGGCGCGGGCCACCAGCACGCCCTGCGTGTTCGAAGCGCGCAGGAGCCACCATCCCTCCGCCGTGCGCACGCGGACGCCGTCGATGTCCGACATCTCCGCCCCTGCCCGCTTCAAGCGGTCGCGAACCTCGTCGATGACCGCAAATTTCCGCGTCTCGGCGCACGGGAAGCGGAGCTCCGGCGTGTTGACGACAGCCGGCAGGCGGTCGCGCAAGGCGGCGATGCTGTCGCCGGAGCGCGCGAGGATGCCGAGGAGACGCACCGCCGCATAGAGCGCGTCGTCATAGCCGTAATAGCGGTCGCCGAAGAAAATGTGGCCGCTCATCTCGCCGGCGAGCGGCGCCTTCGTCTCGGCCATTTTGCTCTTAATGAGCGAATGGCCGGTCCGCCACATCAGGGGCGTGCCCCCCATGCGCGCGATCTCGTCGAAGAGGACCTGGCTCGCCTTCACATCGGCGATGATGGTGGCGCCGGGCCGCGCCGCCACCACCTCGCCGGCGAGAATCACCATGAGCTGATCGCCCCAGAGGATCCGCCCCTCGCCATCGACGACGCCGATGCGGTCGCCGTCCCCGTCGAAGGCGATGCCGAGGTCGCAGCGCTCGCGCCGCACAGTCTCTTGGAGCTGCGCCAAATTCTTGGGCTCGGTCGGGTCCGGGTGATGTGCCGGAAAGCGGCCGTCGATCGCCTCGTTCAAGAGGATGTGCTGGCCGGGCAGGCCCGCCGTCAGCTTGACGAGCGCCTCGCCCGTGGCGCCGTTGCCGGCGTCCCAGGCGACTTTGAGGCGGCGCGTCCCGGAGAAATCCTTCAGCAGCCGCGCCACGTAGTCTTCGAGAACGCGGCGCTTCGACACCTTCCCCTGGCCGGCGCTGAAATCGCCCGACGCGGCGATGCGGCCCAGCTCCTGGATATCCTGGCCGAAGAACGACTTCTTCCCGATCATCATCTTGAAGCCGTTGTAATCGGCCGGGTTGTGCGACCCGGTGATCATGACGCCGCCGTCGACGGGCAGCGTCGATGCGGCGAAATAGAGCATCGGCGTCGGTCCGAGGCCGATGCGGACGACATCGATGCCGCCGGCAACGAAGCCGTCGACGAGGGCGGCTTCGAGCGCGGGCGAGCTCAGCCGGCCGTCATAGCCGACCGCGACGCTGCGCGCGCCGCCGCGCGCGAGGATGGTGGCGTAGGCGCGGCCGATCGCGTGCGCGTCCGCCTCGCCCAAGGTCTTGCCGACGATCCCGCGGATGTCATATTCGCGCAGCACCGTCGAATCGAAGCGGTGGCCGCCCTCTCTTTGATCGCGCATCGGCAATCCCTTCAGCGATATTCGGCAAGAAAGCGCCGCAGCGCCGGCGCGAGATCGGGCCGCGCCATGGCGAAGGCGAGATTGGCCTCGAGCCAACCCAGCTTGTCGCCGCAATCGAAGCGCCGCCCGGCAAAGCGCAGGCCGTGGAAGGGCCTGTCCCCATCGATCAGCTTGACGAGGGCGTCGGTCAGCTGAATCTCGCCCCCGGCGCCGCGCGGCGTGCACTCCAGATGGGCGAAGACCTCCGGCTGCAGGATGTAGCGCCCGATGATGCTGAGCGTCGACGGCGCGGCTTCCGGCTTCGGCTTCTCGACGAGACCACGCACCGTCGCCAACCGGCCGTCATCGGAGGCGACGTCGAGGACGCCGTAGCGCTGCGTCTGCTCGCGCGGCACGTCCATGACGGCGACGACATTGCCCTCCGTCTCGGCATAGACATCGACCATTTGCCGGAGGCACGGCACCTCGCCGAGAATGAGGTCGTCGGGCAGCAGCACGGCGAAAGGCTCGTCGCCGACGAGGTTGCGGGCGCACCAGACGGCATGGCCGAGGCCGAGCGGCTGCTGCTGGCGCGTATAGCTGATCCGGCCGGCCTTCGCCATGGGCGCCGTGACCGCCGCGAGCTCGGCCGATTTCCCCCGCTCCTTCAAAGTCGCCTCGAGCTCGAAGGAATGGTCGAAATGATCTTCGAGCGCGGCCTTGCCGCGGCCGGTGACGAAAATCATCTCCTCGATCCCGGCCGCCCTCGCCTCTTCGACGGCGTGCTGGATCAAGGGCTTGTCGAGGACGGGCAGCATCTCCTTCGGAATGGCCTTGGTCGCGGGCAAAAAGCGCGTACCGAGGCCGCCGACAGGAAAGACGGCTTTGCGTACGGGTCTCTTCATCTTGTCTCTTTCGGATCCAGCCCGGGCGGGCCGATGGGGTGCGTCAAAGCACGCCGATAACGAAGATCGCCCGCTCTCGTTCCCGCTTTCCCCTGTTTACCGGCTTTTTGCCACAGCGCGCTTTGCCGGCGCAAGGCACCGCCGGCGAGGAGCTTTGTCAGCCACCGAGCAGCAGGTCGCGGGCATGATTGACGCGGGCCGCGAGATAGGTCGAGCCGCCCTGGTCCGGGTGGAGCTTCATCATGAGCCGCCGATGCGCCGCCTTCACCTCCTCGGCGCTGGCGCCGGGGGCGAGACCGAGGATCTCGTAAGCTTCCTCGCGCGTCATCGCGCCGGAGCGGGCGGCTTGCGGTCCCGCCGCGCCTTCCGTCGTATCCGCCTCGCGCCAGCCGGGCGCGGCGCGGTCGAGATAGGTTGCGAGGAGCCGCGCCGAGGCTTCGTCCTCGGCTCGCCATTCCCGCCACAGGGCGACGAGATCGGCGGTCGCAAGCTCGGACAGATCGCGGCCCTGGTACCGGCCGCGGCGGATGATGCCGGGCATCGTGCCGGTGTCGTGATCGAGGGTCATCCGAAGGTAATCGGTTTCGACCTCGGACACCTTGCCCGGTTGCGGACCCGATGCCGCACGGAAATGGCTCCAAAGTGCATGTCCGCGGAGCGCGACGGTGAGGGCGCCGCCGAGAAGGCCGAGCGCCGGCGCCAACCGGTCCGTGGCGAGCAGAAACACGACGGCAATCCCGGCGAGGATGCCGAGCGCCCACCGCAAGCCACCGGCGAGGGTCGCCGGATTGGCGGCGAGGAACAGTCGGCCGAGCACGTAGACCGCGAGAAGCGCAAGCAGGCCGAGCGCGACATACGGCATCCCCCGCTCCGCGCCGCCCTCAGCCCTCGCCGAGCCGGCTCAAAAGGCGCAGCGCCTCGCCGCCCTGCCGCTTCCCGTAATCTTCGAGGGCGCGCCGCCCGCCGGCCGCATAGGCGGCGACGGCGCCGAGCAGCGCCCTGAGCTGCTGCGCGCTCGCGCCGTCGAAGGCGCAATAGGCGCCTTTGCTGAGCCGCGCGATCTCGCGGAAGGTCCGGCCGGCCGCGGCGTCTCCGCCCTCGTGGAAGACGAAGACCGGGACGCCGAGGAGGCCGAGCTCGCCCGCCTTGCCGCAGAGCGTGTCGGGATTCTCCTCTATCGCATCGCCGACGAAGACGAGGGCGCCGACGCGATAGGCCCGCGCCATCTTCAGCGCATGGTCGAGAACCCTCCCGATCTGCGTCTCGCCGCCGACGCAGGAGACGGCGCGCATGGCCCGGTGGAGGGCCTCGGCCGTGCCGAGCCAGCGGCTCGCCTTGCACTCGTGGAAGCCGCGATAGAAGACGAGCTGGACATCGAGGCCGCCCAGGGCCGCCGTCGCCTCGAACATCTCGCCTTGGATGCGGCAGGCGCGGTCCCAGGAGGGTTCGCGACTCGCCGTCGCGTCTATGGCGAAGATGAGCCGGCCGCGGCCGGGCCCGGCCCGTATCTGCGGTCGCGCCTCGACCTCGCGAATGAAGGCGTCGACGTCGCTGCGCGTGCCGGCTTCCGGCAAGTTGCGCTTCTCATCGCTCATGCGAGGAATATGGGGATGGCGAGCGAGGAACGCTCTACTGCGGAATCGCGTAGCGCCGGTTGAGCCAGCGGCCGAGCTGCGAAAGCAGGAGGCAGAGGACGAAATAGGCAAATCCGAGGAAGATGATGATTTCGAGCGGGCGGAATTCGCGGGCGTTCACGGTCAGCGCGGCGCCGGTCAGCTCGGTGACGCCGATCACCGAGGCGACCGAGGTGAATTTGACGAGCCGCACGAACTGGCCGAAGAGCGCCGGCAGCATCCGCCGGATCGCCTGCGGGAGGATGATGAGGCGCATGACCTGACCGCGCGTCAACCCGCTGGCGAGGCCGGCCTCGGCCTGGCCCTTCGGCACCGAGGCGAGGCCGGATCGGCAATCCTCGGCAATATAAGCCCCGATGAAGGCGACGAAGCCGATGACCGCAGCCGTGTAAGCGGTGAAGCGGAAACCGATGAGGGCCGGCACGGCGAAATAGATGATGAAGAGGACGACGAGCAGCGGCGTGCCGCGGATGAACTCGATATAGAGCATCGCCGCGACTCGCAGGGGACGCGGCCCGACGCTGCGCAGCAATCCGAGCGCGAGGCCGAAGACCGAGCCGGCGACGATCACCAGCGCTGCCGTCTGCAACGTCACCGCGAGGCCCATCGCGAGATAGGGCAGGTTGTTCCAGATGACCGCGACGTCCATGCGGGCGTCAGCTCGGCTCGAGGAAGGACGGCGCCCGTCCGCGCAGCAGCAGGATCGTGCCGCGCGTCACCGCGGTCACGATGACGAGGTAGACGAGGGTGATGCCGATATAGGCCTCGAAGGTGCGGAAGGTGACGCCTTCGATCTCGCCGGCCTGGAAGGTGAGCTCGCCGACCGAGACGACGGAGGCGAGCGAGGAGTCCTTGATGAGCTGCGAGAAGACGCCGGCGAGCGAGGGCGCGATGATGCGGAGCGCCTGCGGGTAGACGATCTTGACGAGGGTCTGCTGCCGCGTAAGCCCCAGAGCTTGCGCCGCTGCGGCCTGGCCGGCCGGCACGCTCTGAATGCCCGCGCGCACGATCTCGGCGACGAAGGCGCCGCAATAGACCATGAGGGCGAGGCTGGCGCACCAGAAGGCGGGAAGCCGCAGGCTCGAAAGCCCGAGGTACCAGAAATAGATATGGACGAGCAGCGGCACGTTGCGCGCCGTCTCGACATAGCTCGCCGCGGCAAGCCGCGGCAGCCGCGCCTGCGCCGTGCTGACGGCGCCGGCGATGGCCCCGAGAAAGACGGCGCCGGCGAGGCCCGCGAGCGACAGCAGCAGCGTGAGCGCCGCGCCCTGGAGCAGCGCGCCGCGAAAGGTCCAGAGGACGCTCCAGTCGAAATGGTAGGACACGCGAGCGGCGCTCCGCGGAGCCGTCGCCCCGTGCTCAGCCGGCGGACGCGATCGGAATCTCGGGATCGACGCCGAACCATTTGCGGTAAAGCTCCTGGTAGCGTCCGGATTTCCAGAGGCGGCGCAAGGTGTCGTCGATCACCTGCCGCAGCGCCGTCTCGCCCTTGCGCACGCCCATGCCGAAGGGCTCGACGCTGAAGCGTTCGCCGACGAGGGTGAAGCCGGGCGCGTTCTTGATGAAGCCGCGCAGAATGTCGGCGGAACCGGTGAGCGCATCGGCGCGGTGCTCGCGCAAGGCGAGCCAGGCGCTGTTGTAGTCGCGAAACGGCAGCGCCTTTGCGCCGGGCGCCACCTGGGCGAGATTGCGCTCCAGCGTCGTCCCTTGCTGCACCGCGACGATCTTCCCGTCGAGATCCTTCGGGCCGTGGATGGGCGAGCCCACCGGCACGACGAGCCGTTGCGCGCCGGTGTAATAGGTGATGCTGAAATCGATGACCTGCGCCCGCTCCGGCGTGTTCGTCATCGATGCGGCGACGAGATCGACATTGCCGGCGACGAGCAGCGGAATGCGCGTCGGCGAGGTCACTTTGACGAAGTCGACGGAAACGCCGATCGACTTCGCGATCTCGCGGACGAGGTCGATATCGAAGCCGCCGAGCTGGTTCGCGCTGTCGACGAAGCCGAAAGGCGGCGTGTCGTATTTGACGCCGGCGAGCAGCTTGCCGCGGCTCTTGATGTTGGCGAGCGCATCGGCATGCGCCGGAACGGCCAAGGCGAAGAGAACCAGCGCCACGGCCAGCCCCCCGAAGAATCCTCTCCTCATGCGGTGCTCCCTGTTTTGATTTCGTCCTTGTCGCGCGAATTGGCGAGATAGTGCCGGCGCAGGCGGGCGAGCGCCTCGTCGAGAACCTCGTCCGAGCAGGCGAGCGAGAGCCGGAGATGGCCGGCCCCGGCGGCGCCGAAAGCGCTGCCCGGCAGCACGGCGATGGCGAGCTTCTCCAGCCACTCGGCGGCGACCGCCTTGTCGTCGCCGCCGACCTTCGGAAAGAGGTAGAAAGTCGCGGGCGGCGCCGCGCAGCTTATCCCCGGAAGCGCACCGAGCGCCGCGGCGGCCACGTCGCGGCGGCGGCGAAACCGCTCGCGGTGACGCTCGACGATGCTCTCGGGCAAGGCCAGCGCCGCCAGAGCTGCGGCCTGGATGAAGGGCGGCACGCAATAGATCGAGTGCTGAATCACCTTCAGCACCGCCTTCGCCGCCGCCTCGGGCGCGGCAAGGCATCCGAGCCGCCACCCGGTCATGCCATAGGTCTTGGAAAGGCTGTCGGCGATGAAGGTCCGGCGCTTCGCCCCGGGGAGGCTCTGGAGCGGCACGAAGCCATCCGGCGCGAAGACGAGCTCGGCATAGACCTGATCGAAAAGCAGCCAGAGATCGTGCCGCTCGGCGATGGCGAGGAGCGCCGCCAGCTCGTCGCGCGACAGCACTGCACCCGTCGGATTGACCGGCGAGTTGACGACGATCATGCGCGTTCGCGGTGTGACGGCGGCGGCGACGCGCCCCGCATCGATCGTCCCCAGAGCCGGCACCGCGACCGGGACGCCGCCGCAAAGCCGCACGCAGGCGCGATAGCTGACCCAGCAGGGATCGAAATGAATGACCTCGTCGCCCGGTTCGACGACCGCCATCATCGCGGCGAAGACGGCGAACTTGCCGCCCGGCGTCACCAGCAGCTCGTCGGCCGAGTACCCGGCGCCACCGCGCGCCGAGAGACGCCGGGCGAGCGCCGTGCGCAGAGCCGGAAGGCCCGCCGCCGGGCCGTAGCGCGTCTGCCCTTCCTGCAGCGCGCGATGCGCCGCGGCGATGATCTCGGGATGGGTCGGCAGGTTGGGATCGCCGCTGGCGAGCGGCAACACCTCGGCCCCGGCCGCCTGCGCCTGGCGGATGCGCTCCGACATCTCGACCGTCGCCGAGCCGGCGAGGCCGCAAACGCGCGCCGCAAGGCGAGGCGAGGAGATGGCGTCGTTCATGAGCTCGATCCGTCGCTCGCGGCCCTTCCCTTTCCAGAGGCTCGCGAACGATGGCGCCTCATTCCGGCCCCGTCCCTGCTCGCGGGGAGAGGGAGGAGCCTGTCATTCGCCATACCCTGCGGCAGGCCCGCCGGCGCGCGGAAGCCGGCGGCGAGGAAACGCACCATCTCGTCCTCGGCGCGAGCGACCTCGGCGGGATCGCAAACGCCCTCCGAAAGGTGGCGGATGCGGTCGGGCGTCATCATCGTGTAGTAGAGCGCGCCCAGAAGGAACTGGAAGCGCCAGAACACCTCGGCGCGATCGAGATGCGGCGCCGCCCCGGCAAGCGCGTCGATGAAGCGCCGGCTGGTCGCATCGAAATGCTCGGCGATGAGGCGCTTCGCGAGCCCATTGTTCTCATGCGCGAGGACGGCGCGCAGCCGGGTGAAGCTGGCGCCGCCGCCAGAGCCGTCGGCAGCGGAAGCGAGCGCTGGGCCGATGAAGGCGGCGATGATCTGCTCGAGGAGCGGCGGCGCACCCGGGCGCTCGGCGCAGAGCGCGAGGCGCGCCAGGCGCTCCTCCGCCATCGGCCGGCAATGCGCATCGAAGATGGCGGCGAGGAGACCTTCCTTCGAGCCGAAATAGTAATTGACCCCGGCGAGGTTGACCCCCGCCGCGGCGGTCAGCGCGCGCACCGACACGCCCTTGAAGCCGTGCTCGGCGAAGAGCTGTTCGGCGACGCGGAGGAGACGCCTGCGCGCGGGTTCCTCCGCGGAGGAGCGGGCGGCCTCGCTCTCGGCCGCTCGTTCGACGGCGCCGTCAGGAGAAATCATCGGCGACTTGCGGGAAGATGCGCTGATAGCCCTCGGCGTAGGTCACCTTGCGGTTCGAATTGCGCGTCGCCTGGGCGCCGCGCTGCAGGGCGACGCGCGTATAGTACTCCCAGAGATGCTCCTGGGCCGCCATGCATTCGAAGGCGCGCCGCTTTACCTCCCAGACCTCGTCGATGGGGAGCAGCAGCTCGGGCTTCCAGCCGCATTGCTCGGGCTGGTGCGGCTCGAAGAGGAAGACCGGCGGCGCCCCCAGCACCTTGCCGCCGGGATGGCCATGCGCCTGGGCGACGATGCGCGCCTCCTGGGCAAGACGCGCCGCCTCGGGATGATCGAAATTGTAGGGATCGTGCAGCGAGTGGGTCAGCACGAACTCCGGCTGGAGGCTGCGGTAGAGATTGACCAAGCCGTCGAGGAGCTGCTCCGTCGGACGGAGCGGATAGTCGCCCGCGTCGAAGAAGACCGGCGTGCCGCCGAGGATGCGCGCCGCCGCCTCTGCCTCTTGGCGCCGCGCCGCCTTGACGCCTTCGAGGCTCGCGCCCGGGGACTTCCACAGCTTCGCCGATTCGCCGCGCTCGCCATAGGAGAGGCAGGCGATCGTCACGGCATAGCCGCGCCGCGCATAGAGCGCGATGGCGCCGCCGGCGCGCCAGACGAAATCGGCGGAATGCGCGCTGACGACGAGGGCCGTCTTCGTGTCTTTGCTGCCGGGCATGCGGTTCCTCGCTATTGCGCTACGGCCGGGAGCGCGCGTCGGCCCTCCCAGATCCGCGCCGGAATGAGAACATGGCCCTCGAAGAGCCGCCGCGCCGTGCGCAGGAGGGCGGCGCGGCGCAGCGTGAAATGTCCCTCGGGCCCGAGCTCGGCCTCGAGGTCGATCGAGAACTCGCCGCTCGGATGCTCGACCGAGATGCGCTTGCGGGGACCCGGCGGCAGCACGGCGACGCGCGCCGCCGGCGATTGCGGCAAGGCGCAGGCAGTAGCCACCGTGAGCGCGCCGAGGACGCCCACGGCCTCATGGCAGCGATGCGGGATGAAGGTGCGCGTCGAGATGCTGCCGCCGGCGCGCGGGGGCGCGACGAGGCACATCTTCGGCACGACCTTTTTCCTGACATCGCCGAGATTCATGAGCGGCCCCGCGGCAAGGCGGATCGCTTCGAGACGGCTCTTCAGCTCCGTATCCGCGTTGAGCTGCGCCGGCGATTCGTAGCCCGTGCGGCCGAGCGCGGCCGCCTCCAGCACGACGACCGGCATGCCGTTGTCGATGCAGGTGACCGCGACACCGGCGATCTCGTCGACGGCGCGGCCCGTCGGCAGCAGCGCGCCGCAGAGCGAGCCCGCGACATCGAGGAAATCGAGCGCCACCGGCGCGGCGCTGCCGGGCACGCCGTCGATCCGCGCCTCGCCTTCATAGGTGACGACGCCATCCGGCGTCTGCACGGTCGCCGCGGCGATCATCCCGGTGTTGAGCGTCCGGATCTTGAGCACGGTCTCGCCCGGCCGCGCCGGCACCATGCCGCACTCGATTGCGAAGGGGCCGACTCCCGCCAGCATATTGCCGCAATTGGGCGTCGTATCGACGCGAGCCTCGTCGAGCAGCACCTGCGCGAAGAGGAAATCGATATCGGCGCCCGGGCTCGCCGCCGGCGAGACGATGGCGACCTTGCTCGTCAGCGGATCGGCGCCGCCGATTCCGTCGATCTGCCTCAGATCCGGCGAGCCCATCACCGCGAGCAGCACCTTGTCGCGGAGCGCGGGATCGGCCGGCAGATCCGCCGCCCGGAAGAACGGCCCCTTGGAGGTGCCGCCGCGCATCAGCACGCAGGGAATGCGGGTCTGCATCGGACACCATTCCGCTCGATCGAAACAAACGTATGTTTTATCGTCTGCGGACGCGCGTCAAGTCTTCCGGATTGCCCTCACCCTGCCCTCTCCCCGGAGGGGAGAGGATTGTGAAAAGATCTCGGCTTGCGGAAGAGGGTCGGGCCGGGGTGAGGGCCTTGGCGATCGCTGCGGCGGGGGGCATGATCGCGGGCCGAGGAGGAGAGGCCGCATGTTCTCGAATTTCGCCGGGCTCGACCTTGCCGCGATGCCGTCGATCGCGCGCGGCGAGGCGCGCGCCCTTCCCGTGCCGCTCGTCGCCGCCGATGCCGAGACGCTGCGCGGCTATGGCCGCATCGTCGCGAGCTTCGCCGCCGCCGAGGTCACGATCGTCACCTGGCCGCAGCCGGGCTGGCGGCCCGTCGTGCCCGGCACCGGCAATGAAGGCGGGATCGTCGTCGACAGCTTCGAGATGGTGCGGCGCGGCGAGATCCAGCACGCCGTCAACCACGCCGTCGGGCGCAGCTACATCACGGGCTGGTTCGCCGATCCGGCAACGGCTTCGGAAGCGCGTCAGCCGGCCGAGACGAACCGCCTCTTCACGCATGAGGCGAACTACCACCCGGATGGCGGGCAAGTCTTCTTCCCCCGTGCCGGCGCCCCCTTCATCGCCCTTCTCGCGAAGCCCGGCGACGACGTGCGGCCGGAGGATTTTCGCGCCTTCTACTGCGACGGCTCCTTCGGCATCCATATTGATCCCGGCGTCTGGCATCAGCCGATGTTCCCGCTCGCGGCGCACGCCGCCTTCGACGACAAGCAGGGCCGCGTCCATGCCTGCATCTCGGTCGACTTCGTGAGCGAGTTCGGCTGCTATCTCGAAGTGCCGCTGCGCGCCGCCTGAACCCGCAGCAACGGGCACCGCGCCCGCCTCAGGCGATGCCGACCAGCCCTCGTGGCACCGCGCCGCGCCGCAATGCCTTGCGCGCGGCCCATTCGTCAGCAGCCGGCACGTTCTCCAGGAATTTCACCTCGCCGCCGGAGAGCAGGGCGAGGGGCAGGCCGTCGCGGAAGAGCAGACGATTGCCCGTCAGCGCCGCCAGTTTCGGGCCCGGCGTCAGAATGCCGACGAGGTTGAGCGGGTCGGCCCCCGAGAGCGAGAGGAGCGCGCCCGCCTCGGGGCGGCGCCGGACGTCGCGCAGAAGCCCGACCGCTTCCGGCAAGGCGAATTGCTCGCCGGAGAAACCGGCGACGAAGCGGCCGCCGCGAATATCGCCGCGCGCCTCAAGGCGCCGGTAGACGCGCAGCAAGTCGCGCCAGGGCGGCAGCCAGCCGGCTTCACGCTCGAGGAGGCGCCAGAAGACGACGCCGTAACGGCGCAAGAGGCAGCGCGCCAGATGCTCGGTCGCCTCGGCCTCGCCCGGCAGCGGGCCGCGCTGGCGGGCGCGGCGCGCGAGCGTCCATCGTCCGGCATCCTCCATGCCGAAGCCGAGAGCGCGCGAGCGGCGCTGCGCCAGGGTTCGGCGCTTCTCGGCCGGCACGAGGAGCGCGCGCAGCCCGGCGAAGCTGTCGGCATTGACGAGGCCGAGAGCGACGAGCTCGCCCAAGGCCTCCTAGACCTGCGGCCGCAGCAGGCCGGCGCCGTCGACGATCTCGTCAAAGAACAGGGCGCCCTGCTCGCGGATGCAGTCGAGGACAGCCTGGGCACGGGGACTGGGCACGCTCTCCTCTCGGGCGGGCGAGAGCGCCGCCCAGAGCGGCGCATGCCGCCGCGCGAGAAAGGTGATCGGCGTCGTCCGGACCGGCGCCGCGCTCCGCTGCGGGCCGGCGAGGCGCGGCTCGCGCGGCTTCAGCCGCGCCCAGACGACGCGCCCGGCAAGGCAGAGATCGTCGAGCCAAGCCGGCTCGTAGCCCGCGAGACGCGCCGGCAGGATTTCGCTTTCCCAGGCGCCGGCTGGCGCCTCGAAGCCTTCGAGCTGAGCGATGACGGCTTCGAGCGCGTCCGGACCCTTCATGCGGCTCTCCGCCTCGACTTTCTGCCAAGTGAGGAGGAAGCGCAGGAAGTCGCGCGCCGCCACCGGCTCGATCTCGGCGCGCAGGCGCTTCACCGTGTAGCGATGAATGCGGGCGAGAAGCCGGCGGTCGCACCACTCTTCCGCCGCCGCTCCCGGCGTGAAGCGCCCGCGCATGGCGAACCCCTCGCTTTCGAGAGCGGCGAGCGGCGCCGCGAGGTCGCGCGCGGCGAGATCGAGCGGCGCCGCCAGCGCCGTCGCGGTGACGGGCCCCAGCCCTTCGAGTCGGCCGCGCAGGATCTCGGCCAGCGCCTCCTCCGGCGCGAGCTCCGCTCGGCGATGAGAGTCCGGCGCGACGATCGCCGGGTCGAGCCTCGCCTCGGGCCACAGCGCTTCGAAGAGCGGCAAGCGCTCGGCAGCGATCCAGATCGCGGCGTCCGCGCGCCTTAGCAAGGCAGCGCGCCGGTCGCGCGCGAGGGCGGCGAGCCAGAGGCTCCAGCCGGGCTGCGCCTCGGCCTCGTCGGCGGCGATGAAGCCGAGCCAGACCAGAGCGTCGTGGAGTTCGTCGGCATTGCCGGCCTCAGGCCAGGCTTCGGCGCGCACCCGCGCGATCGCCTCGCCGTCGAGGCGGCCGAGATCGGCCGCATCCTCCGGCGCCAGCCAGCGCCGGCTCATGACCGCCTGCGTCCGGCGCTCTTCGAGAGGCGCGTCGTCGAGATAGGCATAGGGACGCGCCGACAGGACTTCGAGAGCAAGCGGCGAGGGCTCGGTCAAATCGCGCGCCACCACCTTGATCTCGCCAGCTTCGAGACGCGCGAGAAGGCGCTCGAGGCCGGCGCAGTCCATCGCCTCTTCGAGGCAATCGGCGATGGTCTGGCGAATGAGCGGATGGTCCGGGATTTCGCGCTCACCGACGAGATTCTCGGCGCAGGCGATCTGGTCGGGGAAAATCGCGGCGATGAGGTCCTCGGCGTTCATCCGGGCGAGCTGGGGCGGCAGCTTCTTGCCGCCGCGAAAGCGCGGCAGCGCCAGCGACACGCCCGCCACCCAGCGCCAGCGCGTGATGAACATCGGCGCGTCGAGCAGCGCCTGCGTCAGGAGCGAGCGGACGCTCGCCGCATGGAGGTAGCGCGCGACCTCGGCGAGATCGAAGCTGTGCGCCGTCGTCAGCGACAGCACGATATTGTCCTCGGTCGCGGCCGCCTGCAGCTCGAAATTGAACTTGCGGCAGAAGCGCTTGCGGAGCGCCAATCCCCATGCCCGGTTGATGCGGCTGCCATAGGGCGAGTGGATGACGAGCTGCATGCCGCCCGCCTCGTCGAAGAAGCGCTCGAAGACGATCGTCTCCTGCGTCGGCAGGCAGCCGAGCGCCGCCCGACCCGAGGCGAGATACTCCGCGAGCTGGCGCGCCGCCGCCTCGTCGAGCCCGGCCGTGCGGGCGAGCTCGCGCGCGACGCCGCTGCCGCCGGGGTCGCGCTGGAGCGAGACAGCCGCCTCAGCGCGCAGCCGCGAGACGGAGCGCGAGAGCTCGTCGCTGCGACCCGGCGCCTCGCCGAGCCAGAAGGGAATGGTAGGCGGCATTCCCGTCGCGTCCTCGACGCGGACGACGCCGCGCTCGGTCCGGAGGATGCGGTAGGCGGCGTTGCCGAGCTGGAAGATGTCGCCGGCGAGGCTCTCGACGGCGAAATCCTCATTGACCGTGCCGATGAACTGGTTCTCGGGCTCGAGCAGGACCTGGTAATCGGCGGTGTCGGGGATGGTGCCGCCCGAGGTGAGCGCCGTGAGGCGCGCACCACGCCGGCCGCGCAGCAGATGATTGACGGCGTCGTGATGGATGAGCGCGCCGCGCCGGCCGCGCCGGCTCGCATAGCCTTCCGCCAGCATGGTGAGGACGGCCGCGAAATCCTCACGCGGCAAGTCACGGTAGGGCCAAGTGCGGCGGAGCAGCGCGAAGAGCGCGTCCTCGCTCCATTCGCGCGCCGCCACCTCGGCGACGATCTGCTGCGCCAGCACATCGAGCGCGCGCTCGGGAATGGCGAGGCGGTCGAGCTCGCCGCGCTGGACGCTGTCGAGCAGCGCCGCGCATTCGACGAGGTCGTCGCGCGACAGCGGAAAGAGCCGGCCCTTGGGCACGGCGCCGACCGCGTGCCCCGAGCGCCCGACGCGCTGGAGGAAGGCGGCGATCGAGCGCGGCGAGCCGAGCTGGCAGACGAGGTCGATATCGCCGATATCGATGCCGAGCTCAAGCGAGGCGGTGGCGATGAGGGCGCGCAGCCGCCCTTCTTTGAGGCGCTGCTCGGAATCGAGGCGCTGCTCCTTGGCGAGGCTGCCGTGATGGGCGGCGACCTGCTGCTCGCCGAGCCGCTCCGAGAGCGCCCGCGTCGCCCGCTCGACCATGCGCCGGGTGTTGACGAAGATGAGCGTCGTCCGATGCTCCGAGATGAGCGCGGCGAGGCGGTCGTAGACCTCCTTCCAGACATCGCCCGACATGACCGCTTCGAGCGGCGCGCCGGGCACCGCGACGGCAAGATCGCGCGCCCGGACATGGCCGGTGTCGATGATGCGGCACGGGCGGGGTTGGCCGCTTTCATCGAGGCCGACGAGAAAGCGGGCCACGGCCTCGATCGGACGCTGCGTCGCCGAGAGGCCGATGCGCAGCAGCGGGCCGCGGCAGAGCGCGGCGAGACGCTCCAGCGAGAGCGCGAGATGCGAGCCGCGCTTGTTGGGCGCTACCGCATGGATTTCGTCGACGATCACCGTCCGCGTCGTCGACAGCATGGCGCGGCCCGACTGCGAGCCGAGGAGGATGTAGAGCGATTCCGGTGTCGTGACGACGATATGCGGCGGCGAGCGGCGCATGCGGTCGCGCTCGCCCGGCGGCGTGTCGCCGGTGCGCACCCAGCTCCGGATGGCGATGTCGGGCAGACCCTGCGCACGCAGCGTCTCGCGGATGCCGGCGAGCGGGGCTTCGAGGTTCTTCTGGATGTCGTTCGAGAGCGCCTTCAGCGGCGATACATAGACGATCCGCGTCTCCTCACCGAGCGTACCGGCGAGCGCCTCGCGCACCAGCCCGTCGATGGCCGCGAGAAAGGCGGCGAGCGTCTTGCCGGAGCCGGTCGGCGCCGCGATCAGCACATGCTCGCCGGATTTGATCGCCGGCCACGCCTCCGCCTGCGCCGGCGTCGGGCCGGCGAAGTTGCGATCAAACCAGGCGGCGACCGCGGGGTGGAAGAGCGAGGGGGTGGTCATGGGGATCCTGGCCGAATCTCGCACCTTATCCTTCGACTTCGGCCTCGCGGCCTACGCTCAGGATGAGGTAAGTTTTCCAGTTGCGTTCAAATGCTTGAACAAATCCCCTCATCCTGAGCAGCAGGCGAAGCCCGCAGTCGAAGGATATCGCCGAAGTCGTGACAGTCGGTATCGGAGACCCACTCCCAGAGTCTGGGCGCATCCGGATGGGATTCAAGCCTTGCGCAGCCACACCGCCGTGTCGTGGAAGACGGCGCCGCGGTTCGGGCGGCCGGGATCGGCGCTTGTGAGGACGTTGATGCCCATTCCTTCCTCGAAGGCGTGGTTCGGCCAGATCCCTTCGACGATGAGGACGCCGCGCTGCTGCCCCTCGCCCCGTTTCGCATGGAGGACGACGCTGCCCTGGCGATTGCCGAGGCGGACGCGATCGCCCTCGCCGGCGCCGAGCGCGGCGAGATCGTCGGGATGGATGCGCACGACCGGCCGGCCCTCGCGGGCGACGCCGCCCGGCGTGTTGTTGAAGGTCGTGTTGAGGAAGGAGCGCGCCGGCGGCACCACCATGCGGAAGGGGTGCTCCGCCGTTGCGACGTCGATCACCTCGGCGTGGTCCGGCAGGTCGGGAAGGCCCTCGTGGAAGGGCCCGACCGCCGGCCAGTTCGCGCGGAAATGGAAGCGTTTGTCGGCATGGCCGAAGCCGTCAAGGAAATGCGCGGTCTCGAAGGGCAGCGCCATGTCGAGCCAGCGCCCGCCGTCGAATTGGTCGGGGCTCGGTAATCCCGACATCGCCAGCGTCTTCTCGATGATCTCCCACTCGCTCATGGCGAAGCCGGGATGCCGGGCGCCGAGGCGCTTCGCCAGTTCGCAGATGACGAAGTGGTTGGGTCGCGCCTCGGCATAGGGCTCGACCACCTTGCGGGCGAGCTGAAGGTGGGTGTGCCCGCCCGAAGTGTAAATGTCGTCATGCTCGAGGAAGGTCGTCGCCGGCAGCACGATATCGGCATAGGCGGCGGTCTCGGTGAAGAACTGCTCGTGGACGCAGGTGAAGAGGTCGGGGCGCAGGAAGCCCGCCCGCACCTTCAGCGATTCCGGCGCGACGACCGCGGGATTGGTGTTCTGGATCAGCATCGCCGTCACTGGCGGGCCGTCGCCGAGATCGGTCTTGTCGCCGGTCAGCACCGGCCCGATGCGCGACATGTCGAGGCTGCGCGTCGCCGGATCGAGCACGTCGAGCCCTTCGATGAGCGAGCGGTCGAGCGGATAGAGGGCGGCGCCGGCGAAGAGGGCGCCGCCGCCGCGATACTGCCAGGCGCCCGTCACCGCTGGCAGGCAGGTCGCGGCGAAGAGCTGGGCGCTGCCATTGCGCGAGCGCGAGAAGCCGTAGCCGATGCGCAGGAAGCTGCGCTTGGTGCGGCCGTAGAGCCGCGCGAAATCGACGATCTCCTGCTCGGACAAGCCGGTGATGCGCGCGGCCCAGGCGGGATCGCGGCTTTTAAGATGCGCTTCCAGCGCCGCCGGCGCATCGGTGTATTTCGCCATATAGGCGCGGTCGGCATAGCCTTCCTTGAAGAGGACATGCATGACGCCGCAGGCGAGCGCGCCGTCGGTGCCGGGCCGGACGGCGAGGTGGATGTCGGCGACCTCGGCCGTGGGCGTACGGTAGGGATCGATGACGACGAAAGGCGCGCCGCGCTCCTTGCGCGCCCGGGTGATGTGCGTCATCACATTGACTTGCGTCGAGACCGGATTGCCGCCCCACATGACGACGAGGTCGGACTCGGCGATCTCGCGGCTGTCGACGCCGCGCTTGACCCCGACGCCGGCCAGCCAGCCGGCATCGGCGCAGGCGACGCAGATCGTCGAGATCTGCCGGGCGTAGCGCATCGCATGGCGCAGGCGGTTGATGCCGTCGCGCTGCACCAATCCCATGGTGCCGGCGTAATAATAGGGCCAGACCGTCTCGCTGCCGTAGCGCTGCGCCGCGCGAAGGAACGCTTCTGCAACGGCGTCGAGCGCCGCATCCCAGGAGATTTCCTCATAGGCCGCCCGATCCGTCCCCTTCTCGCCGACGCGGCGGAGCGGCACGGCGAGGCGATCGGGGTGATGCTGCCGTTCGGCATAGCGTCCGACCTTGGCGCAGACGACGCCCGCCGTGTAGCTGTTGTCGCGGGCCCCGCGGATGCGGCCGATAGTGCGCGCATCGACGCGCTCCACTTCGAGAGCGCAGGTGCTGGGGCAATCATGCGGGCAAACCGAAGGCAGAATGTCGAGCGGCACGGCACACCTTGAGCTGCTGCGGTCGCCGGCGACGATACAACGTCACCGGCCCCGCCGGCAAATTCGCCTCGCCCGTTCTGTCACCGCCATTGATTTCCTCTACCCAGCGGGGAGAGGATCAAGGTGAGGGGGAGCCGCGGCGTGAGCGCGGCTTCCGACGAACGCGCGGCGCGTCCCCCTCACCCTCCCGCGCTGCGCGTGGGCTCCTCCCTCTCCCCGAGGGGAGAGGGGATGCGAGGAGGACATCGCATGTTGCAGCCGGCGCAAAGCTATGCGGCGCTGACGGGCGGGTTCCGCTGGGCGGTGCCGCGGCGCTACAATATCGGCGCCGATGTCTGCGACCGGCATGCGACGGGCGACGGGCGTCTCGCTCTCGTCTTCCTCGACGACAGCGGCGCCGTTCAGCGCTTCAGCTTCGACGACGTCAAGGCGCAGTCGAATCGCTTTGCCAATGTTCTTGCAGCGCACGGCCTCGCGCGCGGCGAGCGCATCGGCATCCTGCTGCCGCAGGCGCCCGAGACGGCGATCGCCCATGTCGCCGCCTACAAAGCGGGGCTCATCGCCGTGCCGCTCTTCACGCTTTTCGGCGAGGACGCGCTCGCTTACCGCCTTGCCGACAGCGGCGCCCGGGCGCTCGTCACCGATCGCACGGGCTATGAGAAGGTGGCGGCGATCCGCGACCGCCTGCCCGATCTCCGCCATGTCTTCCTCGTCGGCGGCGGCGAGAGCCGAGCCGCGGATTTCGCCGCCCTCCTCGCGCGCGCCTCCGACCGCTTTACGCCGGTCGAGACC
>JAJPHB010000011.1 GCA_021325525.1 Alphaproteobacteria bacterium | reverse complement strand
GCGCGTCGAATACGAGCTCGACACCGAGCTGCCTTCAGGGCGCGTCGCCCGCCGCGTCATCCTGGCACCGATCCGGGACGCCGATGGCCGCGTCGCCAAGATCTTCGGCTCCGCCTTCGACATCACCGAGGCGCGGCAGCTCGAGGAGCGCTTGCGGCAGTCGCAGAAAATGGAGGCGGTGGGCCAGCTGACGGGCGGCGTCGCGCACGACTTCAACAATCTCCTCACGGCCGTCCTCGGCAATCTCGAACTCCTCGAGACGGAGGTGATGACCGCGAGCGGCCGGCGCATGATCGCTTCGGCGAAGCGCGCAGCCCAGCGCGGCGCCCGACTGACCGAGCAGCTCCTCGCCTTCTCGCGCAAGCAGCATCTCGCCGCGGCGCCGGCCGACATAAACGCATTGGTCCGCGGCATGACCGAGATGCTTGGGCGCACGCTGGGCGGAACGGTAACCGCGCGACTCGATCTCGCGCCCGAACTCGGCCTTGCCGTTCTCGACCCGACGCAGCTCGAACTCGCGCTGATGAACCTCGTCATCAATGCGCGTGACGCGATGCCGCAGGGCGGAACGGTGACGATTGCGACGCGCAATGCGCAGGTCGGGCCGACCAGCCGAATCCCGGATCTGTCCCCGGGCGACTACACCGTCATTGCGGTCACGGATACCGGCACCGGCATGAGCCCCGAGGTTCAGGCCAAAGCCTTCGACCCATTCTTCACGACAAAGGAGGTCGGCAAGGGCACGGGACTGGGCCTCAGCCAGGTCTACGGCCTCGCCCGCCAGCTCGGCGGAACGGCACGCATCGAGACGCGGCTCGGAGTCGGTACCGCCGTCGAAATCTGGCTGCCGCGTGCGGGCAGCGCCGGTCCTGCCGCCGCCGGGACCGGCGAGGCGCCGCGCGCCGCGCCGTCAGCTGGTCCGACGCCGCAAAGCGCCGCCGTCCTCGTCGTCGACGATGACGAGGATGTGCGCAGTCTCGCCGTGGCGAGCCTCACGGCGCATGGCTATGAGGTGATCGAGACCGACGGCGGCGCCGCGGCGCTTGCCATCATCGAGGGAACGCGCCCGGTCGACGTCATGGTCGTCGACTACGCGATGCCTGGCCTCAATGGCGCGCAGCTCGCCGCGGAGACGCGGCGGCGCCGGCCAAGCTTGCCGTTCGTTTTCATCACCGGCTATGCCGACACGCGCAGCCTGCCGCTCGGACCGGAAGACACGCTGCTGCGCAAACCGTTCCGCCTCTCCGACCTCACCCTTGCCGTCGATGCCGCGCTGACGCGTGCGCGGAGACCCGGCGAGAGCTATCCGACGAGCCGCTCCGCCGCGACATAAGGGAAGCCGAGGTCGTGCGCTACGGCCTCGTGGGTGACCTGCCCGGCATGAATGTTGAGCCCGTGGCGCAGATGCGGGTTCTCGGCGAGCGCCGTCTTCCAGCCCTTATCGGCAAGCGCCAGGG
Organism: Alphaproteobacteria bacterium; assembly: GCA_021325525.1. Lineage (GTDB taxonomy): Bacteria > Pseudomonadota > Alphaproteobacteria > ATCC43930 > CGMCC-115725 > URHD0088. The sequence goes on along the minus strand of JAJPHB010000011.1, from coordinate 31,680 downwards.
CGAAGGGAAGAGTGGCGTTGTTGAGCGCAAAGGTCGAAGTCCGCGCGACGGCGCCCGGCATATTGGTCACGCAGTAGTGGATGACGCCATCCTCGACATAGGTGGGGGCGGCATGGGTCGTCGGCCGCGAAGTCTCGAAACAGCCGCCCTGATCGATGGCGATGTCGACGAGAACCGAGCCGGGGCGCATGCGCTTGACCATGTCGCGCGTCACCAGCTTCGGTGCGGCGCCGCCCGGGACCAGCACGGCGCCGATGACGAGATCGGCGGCGGTCACCTCGCGTTCGATCGCCTCATAGGTCGAGAACACGGTATGGAGCTGCGCGCCGAACTGCATGTCGAGCTCGTTGAGGCGCTGCAGCGACTTGTCGATGACGGTGACGTAGGCCTCCATGCCCATCGCCATGCGTGCGGCATTCGTCCCCGAGACGCCGCCGCCGAGGATGACCACCTTGGCCGCGGGCACCCCCGGCACGCCGCCGAGCAGCACTCCGGCGCCGCCCTGCTCCTTTTCGAGGCAATGGGCGCCGACCTGGACCGACATCCGCCCCGCCACCTCGCTCATCGGCGCCAGCAGCGGCAGGCCGCCGCGCGCGTCGGTCACCGTCTCGTAAGCGATGCAGGTGGCGCCGGAGCGAATCAGCCCCTCTGTCTGCGCCTTGTCGGCGGCGAGGTGGAGATAGGTGAAGAGGATCTGCCCTTCGCGAAGCCGCGCGATCTCCTGCGGCTGCGGCTCCTTCACCTTGACGATCATCGTCGCCGAGGCGAAGACCTCGGCGGCGCTGCCGACCACCTTCGCCCCCGCCTTCTCATAGGCGGCGTCGGCAAAGCCGATGCCGCCGCCGGCGCCGCTCTCGACGATGACCTGGTGCCCGTGATTGACGAGCTCGCGCACGCTGCCCGGCACCAGTCCGACGCGGTATTCGTGCGTCTTGATCTCCTTCGGAACACCGACCAGCATGCGTCATCCTCCACATTTCGGGCCATCGCGCGGCGCTTCAGGCGGCGGAGACTATTCCGTCCCAGAAATCGAACACAATGCTTTTTTGGATCGCGAAACGAGGGTGCCGGGCACTCAAGCTGCGGTGAAACGGCGGAGGAAGTTCAACACGTCTTCAGCGCAGCGCTCGGGCGCGATGTCGCAGATATTGTGCGGCAGGCCCTCATAGACGAGAAGCCGGGCGCGCGGAATGCGCGCCGCCATCGCATCATAGGCGCTGCGCGCTCCCACCGTTTCGGATCCCGGTGCGACGATCAGCGTCGGGCAGCGGATCTGCGGCAGCTCATCGCTCCAGTCCAGCGTCGTCATGAGGCCGATGAAACGGGCGATATAGTCCGCATCGTTGCGCGCCGTCTGGTCGAGGAACCAAGCGATGAGTCCCTCGGGGACTTGTTCCCGGGGAAAGCGGTCGGCGATGCTCTCGGCGAGGAAAGGGCGGAGCCCCTTCGCGGCAATCTGCGGGAGCCAGGAGGCGGCCTGGCTGTGCTTCAGACCGGGCGTCGAGCCGAAAAGGGCGAGGCTCCGCACCCGCTCCGGCCGCGTGATGGCGAGGCGCTGCGCCAAATAGCCGCCCGCCGAATTGCCGACGAGATGCGCACGCTCGCAGCCGAGATGGTCGAGGAGTTCGGCGACATCCTGCGTCAGCCGCGCGATGGCGAGCGGCGGATCTGCCGCCGGGATCTCCGACCGGCCATGGCCGCGCAGATCGAGGCGGACGACGCGGTAATGGCGGGCGAGGCGCGGGACCCAGGCGTAGAAGCGCTCGGCGCACCCCATCGCCGAATGCAGCAGGAGCACCGTCTCCGCCTTCGTCCAGGGATCGGTGAAGTCGTCGATCCGGTAGGCAAGGCGCAGCCCGTCAGAGGCGGCGAACCGCGCCATCGCTGCCTCGCCCCTCATGGCGCGTTGAGGCGGTCCAGCGGAAAGATCGGACGCCGCACCTTCTTGAAATCGAGCATGCCGTAATCGGAGGTGCAGACGCCGACCCCGGCACAGTCGACGACCGCCTTGGCGATCGGCATGAATCCGGCGCGCCAATGGACGCGGCTCTTCAGCATGAGGTAGCGCTTCTCCGTCGCCTCGATGCCGACCGAAGCGAAGCAGGCGGCATCGTTCGGCTCCTGATGATGCGAGATGACGACGATCTCGACCTTGCCGGTATCGAGGACGACGGTCGGCCCCATATCCATGAGGACGCCGCGCCCCATCGGCCCGCGGTTGCGGAAGCGTCCGTTCGAGATGAGCTTCACCGTGCCGCTCACCGTCAGCGGCTCGCCCTTGCGCCCGATGCTCGGCATGTCGAGCTTGCCGCCCAAGGGAAGCGTCACCTCGGCGCCGATGCCGGCGCGGATCATCGTCTCCACCGCCCCCGGATCGTGGATCGCGAAGGCGGCGACATTCTCCAGCCCCTCGCGCAGAATGCCGGCGAGGACCGTCATCACATCCATCGTGCCGCCCGACGCCGCATTGTCGTAATGATCGAGGAGGACGACCGGGCCTTCCGTCAGTTTCTTCGCGCGGGCGAGCGACTCTTCGAGCGGCTCGATCCGATAGACGAAGGCCTCGCGCTCGGCCCAAGCCTTGTCGAGCAGCTCCTCGCACCATTCGCGGGCGCGGGCGCGGTTGCCGTCGGCGACGACGACGGCCGACAATCCGGCATTGACGATATCGGCATGCGGGAAGCCGACGAAAAGCGTCGCCGCGAGGGCCCCTTCCGCCTCCATGGCGCGGCAGCGCGCCTGCAGCATCTTGTTGGGGTGATCATCGCTCCCCTGGCGCATGACATGCGGCAGCATCGGGCGATTGCCCCAGACCATGACGGGATCGGCCTTCCCATCCAGTATCGCGAGAATGGGCTTTCCGGCGCGAATGCCGGTCTCGTACTGGTCGATATGCGGATAGGTCTGATAGCCGGCAATCACCGTGCAATTCTCGACCATGGCCGGGTAGAGATTGGTATGCATGTCGAGGGCGACGCCGATCGGTGTCCTCGGCGCGATGGCGCGGATGCGGCGCAGGAGCTCGCCCTCGCCGTCCTCGAAGGACTGCGTCACCATCGCGCCGTGGAGATCGAGCAGAATGGCATCGCAGCCGCGCGCCACCTCCTCGCAGATGCGCCCAGCGATATGCTCGAAGGCGGCGTCCTCGACAGGCCCGCTCGGCCAAGCCTGAGCCGCGATCGGGATGCGGAATTCGGCCCCCGCCTTCTCGGCGAGGTCGATGAAGGCGGCGATGGCGCTCCCCGTTCCCTTGAAGGATTGATAAGCCTCGCGCCCTTCGGGGGGCATCCGCGGGTCGCGGGCGGCATTGCCGCGGGCGAAGCGCGCGAGCGGCGTCGGCACCGGCGAGAAGGTGTTGGTCTCGTGCTTCATCTGGGCGATGACGAGGCGCATGGCGATGGCTCCCTTCGGTCGGTGTGCGCGCAGACCCGCACATTAACAACCCTCTCCCCGGAGGGAGAGGGTTTTGAAGGTGTCGCAAGTGGGAGAGACTTCAGTCGCCTACACCGCCACGTAGTCGAGAACCTGCCGCTGGAAGAATTCGAGCGGCCGCTCCCAGCGCGAGAGCGGACCAATGGTGCCGCCCGCTTCGAGCCCCGCTTGCACCGCCTCGCAGGCATAGATGTCTTCCAGCATGACGTTGTTGGACTTCGTCGGGTGAACAGGCGGGAAGGGGTCGCGCGCCTCGGCATAGGGCCCCTTGGCGCTGACGATATGGGGCGGCAGATCGGTGAATTCGCGCGGCCAGTTGGCGGCGCGCTCCAGCGCTTCGGGCATGGCGCGGATGCGGCTTTGCACCAGCGACAGGCCCGCCTCCAGCGGGATGACGTGGAAGGTACTCCAGAAGGTCGCGAGGTTGTAAAGGCCGAGATTGGGGAAGAGCCATTGATAGGAGGCGCCGTAATTGGCGGGCAACCCTTCGATGACCGGCAGCGGCCGATCGTTGTGGGAGATGCCGGGCTTCAGCGGCCGGTAAAAGGCCTGGTGGCGTCCGACCGCCTCCCAATGCTGCTTCATGAAATCGCCATCGCCAAGCGAGATCGGATGCAGCAGCGGCAAGTGATAGCCGTCGATGAAGTTCTCGACGATGATCTTCCAATTGGCCCTGACACGGTAGACGACGTCCGCCACCTCGACGAGGCGCTCGGGATCGTGCGGCCGCGTTTCGCCCTCTTCGAAGGGGCCGAGCTTCTGCGGGATGTCGGAGAGCCAGCGCTCGAGCGGCTCCGCCGCGGGATCGGGATTGACGAAGACGAGGTTGCGCCAGGTCGCGACGCTCGCCGGTTTGAGGCCGAGGCAGGACTTGTCGATCCCGGGAAACTGCTCGCTCTCCAGCGTGACGCTTTTGAGGCGGCCGGCAAGATCGTAGCTCCAGCTGTGATAGAAGCAGGTGATGGCGCGGCCGACATTGCCCTTGCCTTCGAGGAGCCGGGTGCCGCGGTGCCGACAGTTGTTGTGAAAGGCGCGCAAGCCGCCCTCGGCGTCGCGCAAAAGGATGAGCGAGGCGCGGCCCGTCGCGATCACCTGGTAGTCGCCGGGCGCTTTCAGATCCTCCGTCATCCCGGCGAAGACCCAGCAGCGGCTGAACAACTCCGCCTGCTCGCGGCGGAACCACTCCATCGAGACATAGGCCTCGGCCGGCATGATCTGGCGCGGCGCGGTCCCTGTGGCCATGAGACGCTCCCTCGCGATGATGCGCACTCAGCAAAGCATAAAATTCATTCGTATACAAACATTATGGCAATTGCCGCGGCAGCCCCGTGCTGCTCACAGGTTCACGCGGTCGCGCAACCGGTACCAGACGAGGGTCGGCGCGAGGAACCAGGGCGTGCCCGTATAGAAGGGCCGGGTCGGGAAATCGAGCCCGTCGAGCGCGGTACGGCCCTCGGCGCGGCCCAGCACCTGCTGGCCGATGCGCGTGCCGAAATACGTGGCGAGCGAGACGCCGGAGCCGCAATAGCCCATGGCATAGTGAACGCCGTCGGCATCGCGGCCGAGATGCGGCATGGTGTCGAAGGTGTAGGCGACGAAGCCGTGCCAGGAATGCGTGATCCGCGTCCGCGCGAGCTCGGGGAAGATCGCCGTCATCTCGGCATGGAGCTTCGGCGCGGTCCGGCGCGGATCGGTCTCCATCAGCGCGACGCGGCCGCCAAACAGCACGCGCCGGCGATCGGGCGAGAGGCGATAGTAGAAGACGAGGCGGCGCGTGTCCGACACGACGCGCGCCCTCGGCATGAGCCGCGCCGCCAGCCCGGGATCGAGCGGCTCCGTTGCGATGATGTAGCTGCCGATCGGGATGACCCGCCGCCGCAGCGCCGGACTCGTTGCCCCGGTATAGCCATTGGTCGCGACGATGACGTCGCGGGCCGCGATCCGGCCCTGTGCGGTCGTCACGGCGAAGCTGCTGCCATCCCGCTCGATTGCGGTCACCGGGCAATGCGGAGCGACCTTCGCTCCCGCCGCGAGGACACGATCGAGCAGGCCCTGATGGTACTTCGCCGGATGGAGCGCGGCATGCGCCGGATAGACGAGGCCGCCGCAATAGGCATCGCTGCCGATCTCGGCGTGCTGCTCGGCGCGCGGCACCAGATGGGCCTCGACTTCCAGCCCCTTCGGCTGGTTGGCGATGCGGCGACCGAGCGCCTCGTAGGCGCTCGAATTGTGCGCGCCGACGAAGCGGCCGACCCGCTCCCAATCGCAGTCGATCCCTTCCGAACGGATGAAATCGGCGATGAAGGCGAGGGCGTTGTGGCCCTCCTTCACCATGGCGAAAGCCTTGTCGCGGCCATGGCGGGGTGCAAGCTCGTCGAGGCCGAGCTTAATGCTGGTGCTGACTTGCCCGCCATTGCGCGAGCTGCAGCCCCAGCCCGCCGCCTCGGCATCGAGGACGAGCGTCTCGCGTCCGCCGCGGGCGAGCTCCAGGGCGGCCGCGAGGCCGGTATAGCCGGAGCCGACGACGACGGCGTCAGCGCGGGCCGGCAGGGCGAGCGGCGGGAGACTCGGGCGTGGCGCCGCTTCCCACCAGTAAGGAAGGCTCTTGAAGTCAGGGGCGAAAAGATCGTCTGTCATGGATCGCGACCCGCGGAGCTGCGCAGCCGCGACCGTATCGCGGGCCGTTCCGCCGCGCCAGCCTGCGGCAGGCCGCCGCGCCGGGAACCGCGGCGGACCCTCCCCGTTTGAGGATCGTGCCGACCGATACTCCTTTCCTCCCCGCGGCTGCCGACGATCAGCGTCGCCGTCGCGACTTCCTCACGCTCGTCGTTGGCGCGATGGGCGCGATCGGAACCGTCTCGGCGCTGTGGCCTTTCTTCGCCTCGCTGAGCCCGGCGCGCGACACCATCGCCGCCGGCGCGCCCATCGATGTCGACGTCTCGACGATCAAGCCCGGACAGCAGATCACGGTGGTCTGGCGGGGGCACCCCATCTTCATCCTGCATCGCACCCCGGACGAGCTGAAGATGCTGCAGGAGGCCAAGGACACGGGCCTCTTGCGGGACCCCGATTCGCAGCAGCCGCAGCAGCCGAGCTATGCCGCGAACTGGCACCGCTCGCTGAAGCCGGAGCACCTCGTCCTCATCGGCGTCTGCACGCATCTCGGCTGCATTCCGCGGCTCGAAGCGGCGCCGGGCGGCGATCTCGGCGCCAATTGGCCGGGCGGCTATTTCTGCCCGTGCCACGGCTCGAAATACGACCTCGCCGGCCGCGTCTTCAACGGCGTCCCGGCGCCGCTCAACTTGCCCGTGCCGCCCTATAACTACATCAAGGACAATTTGATGCGCGTCGGCGAAAATCCGCCCGGCATCAATTTCGAGATCAGCGAGATCGAGCAGATCTAGCCCGAACCGTCTCCCCCGTAGGCGACCCTCCAGATCGTGCCGTTGCCGTCCTCGCTGACGAGGAGGGCGCCGTCATGCGCGACCGCGACGCCGACGGGACGGCCCCAGACGCGGTTGTCGTCGAGGACGAAGCCGGTGAGAAAATCGTCGTATTCGCCCGTTGGCGCGCCGTCCCGCAGGCGAATGCGGACGACCTTGTAGCCGGTTCGCTTGCTGCGGTTCCAGGAGCCGTGCGCCGCCACGAACGCATCGCCTCGGTATTCCTCGGGGAATCGCGCCTCGCCGCTCTTCGCGTCGTAGAAGGTCATCGCCAGCGGCGCCGAATGCGGCTGTATCAACACATCGGGAACGGTGATCTTGCCGCGCAGATCGGGGCGCTCGCCGCGGTGACGCGGGTCTTCGTGTTCGCCGATATAATACCACGGCCAGCCATAGAAGCCGCCTTCGCGCACGCGCGTCACGAAATCGGGCGGCAGATTGTCGCCGAGCCCGTCGCGCTCATTCGTCGAGCACCAGAGCGCGCCGGTCTGCGGCTCGACTGCGAGGCCGACGCAGTTGCGCAGCCCCGTCGCGAAGATCCGCCGGCCACCACCCGCGGGATCGAAGGAGAGGACATCGGCGCGATCCTCCTCCTCGCCCCAGGCGGCACCCAGCCCGTGCGCCGTGTCCCAAAGGCGCAACTCGGCCTGGCTCTTGCGCGGCAGACCCTGCGCATCGTTCGAGGCCGAGCCGACCGAGACGAACATCCGGCGTCCATCCGGAGAGAACACGACATCGCGCGTCCAATGCCCGCCGTCGGGAAGGCGCCGAACGACAATCTGCGCCGGTCCGCGCGCCCTGAGGTCACCGGACGCGTAGGGAAAGCGCACGACCGACGCTGTCGTCGCGACGTAGACCCATTGCGGCGCGGCGCCCGGAGGATAGAAGGCGATACCGAACGGCCCGTCGAGGTCGTCGGCGAAGATCTCGTTTCGCTCTGGCCGCGCCGCGCCATCGGCCGCGCGCATGACGCGGATGCGTCCGGCGCCGCTTTCGGCGATGAAGACATCGCCATTGGGCGCGATGCGGAGAACACGCGGCGTCTCCAACCCCTCGGCGAAGCGCATGACGGTGAAGCCGGGCGGCGCTTTGGGAAGGGCGCCGCGCGGTGCGGCGACGACGCTCGGCCCTCGGCTCGCCGAGCCGCTCGCATAGGGGGCCGGTAGGTCCGCCGGCGCGATCTTGCGCCGCACCCCGGGCGCGTCGGCCCGCCAGTCGCCGAAGGCGGCGCTTCCGGCGAGGAGAGGCGTGGGCGTCGATTGTGCCGCCGCCGCGCCTGGGCGAAGGAGGACGACGCTCAGCAGAAGAATGGCGCCGAGACTCGAGCGCATGAAATGCTCCTTTCGCTGTCGGCGAGGTTTACATTTTTCCCTCGCCGCGCGTTCGGCACTCGTGCAACCCCTTGATTGTGCTCGTTGGCACGAAAATTGCTGCGCGCCCAATGTCAAGCCTGCGCGGAGATGCCGTATGAAATCACTCGCCCGTCGGATCAAGAGCGCGCTGTCACTCGGCTTCTGCACCATGATCGGCATCGCGATGACCTGGAGCATCGCCCTCGGCCAGGCGACGCCCGATCAGGTGATCGGCGTGCCGGAACCGGGGACGCTGCCGTTGCTCGCCGGCGCCATCGCCATGGTTCTCCTGGCGCGGCGCCGCAAGTAAGACGGCGCGCAGAGCGGGTTTCGTCGGCACGAAGCCCGCTGCTGCGCCTATCGCAACCGGTCCTTGATCTTGTCGAGGCCGGCACGCGCGCAGTGATCGTCGAGATCGCCGCCGGGAGCGCCCGCCGCGCCGATCGCGCCGACCACCTCGTCGCCGATGTTGATGACGACGCCGCCGCCGAAGAGCAGGAGATGCGGCAGCTTCGCAAGAAGCGGCGCGATCGGCGCCGTCTTCGCTCGCTCGACCAGCGCGGCCGTGTCGTTCTTGAAGGACGCCGCGGTGTAAGCTTTGTCATTGGCGCTGTCGAGCGTATGCGCTCCCGCGCCATCGCCACGCAGCACCGCCTGCCGCACGCCATCGGCATCGACGAGAACTGCGGTCTCGCTATAGCCCTGCCGCGAACACGCAGCCACGGCCTCGCCCACGGCTTCGAGCGCCAGCGCTGCCGGGATGCGGTGAGTCTGCAAGGCCTGGGGATGCGCCGGCGCCGCCAGCGCCAGCACAATGCCGCCTCCGAGAAGCGCCGCAAAGATTGTCGTGGTCATGCCCCGCCTCTCTATCGCATGACGAACGGGTTCGGCACCTCGTCGGCCGTCGAGATCCAGACGCTTTTCGTCTGGAGATATTCGTAGATCGCGTCCTGCCCGTTCTCGCGGCCAAGGCCTGAGCGCTTGTAGCCGCCGAAGGGCGACATGTAGCTGACCGCACGGTAGGTATTGACCCAGACCGATCCGGCCTGGAGCTTCTCTGACACTTTGAGGGCGCGCTTGATGCTCTGCGTCCAGATGCCGGCGGCAAGGCCATAGGGGCTGTCATTGGCGATGCGCACCGCCTCGTCGTCGTCGCGGAAGCGGATGACCGAGAGAACGGGACCGAACACCTCCTCGCGCGCGATCCGCATGTCGTTGGTGACGCCGGTGAAGATGGTGGGCTCGACGAACCAGCCATCGCCGCATTCCTTGCGCTTGGCCGGCCCGCCGCCGAGCACGCATTGCGCGCCCTCGCCCTTGGCGATGTCGATGTAGCGGAGGATCTTGTCGTATTGCGGCCGCGTCGTCACCGGCCCGACTTGCGTCTCGGGATCGAGCGGGTTGCCCATCCGCGCCGTCTCGGCAAAGGCGACGAGCTTGTCCATGAATTGGTTGTGGACGCTCTCTTGCAGGAGGAGTCGCGAACCGGCGATGCAGGTCTGCCCCGTCGCGGCGAAGATGCCGGAGATCGCGCCCTTTACCGCGTCGTCGAGATTGGCGTCGTCGAAGACGATGTTCGGCGATTTGCCGCCGAGCTCGAGGGTGACGCGCTTCAGGCCCTTGGCCGCCGTCTCGTAGACGCGCTGGCCGCCCATCTCGCTGCCGGTGAAGGCGACCTTCGCCACTTTCGGATGCTGGACCAGCGGCTCGCCCACTTCCGGGCCGAAGCCGGTGACGACATTGACGACGCCCTTCGGAAAGCCCGCCTCCTCGACGAGCTTGCAGAGTTCGAGCATCGAGGCCGAGGTGTATTCCGAGGGCTTGACGATGACGGTGCAGCCCGCGGCGAGGGCCGGCGCCATCTTCCAGGAGGCAAGCAGCAGCGGCGAATTCCAGGCGGAGATGGCGACGACGACGCCGACCGGCTCGTGCCGCGTGAAATTGAAGGTTGCCGGCTTGTCGATCGGAATGACCGAGCCTTCGATCTTGTCAGCGAGGCCGCCGAAGTAATAGTACCAGTTCGGCAGGTAGCGGAGCTGCGCGCCCATCTCGGCGATGAGCTTACCGTTGTCGCGAACCTCGATCTCGGCAAGGCGCTGGGCATCGCGGGCGATGAGGTCGCCCAGTTTGCGCAGCAGCGCGCCGCGCTGGCTCGCCGTCAGGCGAGGCCACGCGCCCGAGGTGAAGGCGGCGTAGGCCGCCTCGACGGCGCGCTCGGCATCGGCCTTGCCGCCGCGCGCCACCAGCGACCACGGCTTGCCGGTATAGGGGTTGAAGGATTCGAAATATTCGCCCGAGCTCGGCTCCGCCCAGTCGCCGTCGATATACATGCGGTATTTCGGGAGATCCTGACCACCCACCATCTCATCCTCCGCCTTTGCCCCGCTTTTGGGTTGTCCGGCGGCAGTCTAGCAGTGCGCGGCAGCGCGCGGGAGTGGCAGACGGAAGATCGGCAGGCGCGCGAGCCTACCCGCCCGGCATGATATCGGTGAGATCGTGCGTCTTGTTCGCGCTGCCGCCGGTCGCAGCGCAGCCGGTCAGAAGCAGCAGTCCCAGGACAAGGGCAAGCACGGGATAACGATAAAGCCTCGGCATGGTACGCCCGATCATTTCGCGTCGCTCCTCATACCCGGCAAACGCCGGGTCGAAGCCGCTCATTCCCGCGGCCGACCGAGAGCAGGCGCGGTTCACGACAGATCCGGCTCCTCGCCTGCGCCGCGCGGGAGTGGCGTGCGCTCGAGCGCGATGCGGGTCAGCGCGCCGGCATGGAGAAGGCGATCGGTGGCAGCAAGGAGTGCCCGGCGATTTTCGACCGTGTCGCTGACGAGAGCGGCGTCGAAGGCGACGAGGAAAGCCGAGATGTCGCTGTTGACCCGCTCGCGGAGTGCCGCATCGATGCCGGCGACCCGGCGAAACCCTTTGCCGGCGGGCGGCTCGGTGCGGGCTCCGGCTTCGCCTTCAGGTGGCCGCACCGATGCTTCGGCCGCCCCGCGCGTCGCGGCGGCGGCCTCGCGCCGGAGAATGTAGCGGATGGCGGGCGCCGTGCAGCCATAGCTTCGCGCGATGCTGGCGAGCGTTTCGCCGGCAAGGCGGCGCGCCGCGATCGTCGGCCATTCCTCCTGCTCGATCTTTCGCCCTCCGCGTCTCGCGGCCATGACCGAAAACCCAGCGATTGCCGACGCCCCGGCTGCCCCGCCTCCAGCGTTCTGCGTTCCGTTGTCCCTCCCGCCCAGTGTCATTTCGGCGCCGACCGACAGCACTCCTCGTCTCGCGGGGTTCACGATCAAGTCGCCGGCCCCCGGCTCTCCGAGCATCGCTAACGGCGCGCCGCCGCAACCTTGCCGATGCGCAGGATCGTGAGCCGATCTGGAATCTCGATCTCGATCGCGTTGCCTGCAACACGCGGCGGGTGCGGCGCAAGGGTCCAATCCTTGTCGTAATCGTATTGGACGATGCCTTGCGGGAGTTCGGCGAAGGCCAGCCTCACCCACACTCCCGCGGGCGCGATCTCGCGCGGTGGCCGCGTTGAAATATCGTCATTGGCGATCTCGTGCCACAGGAGCAGCAGGAGCTCGCCATCCGTCTTCTGGAGCAACAGGTGATGAATGTCGCGCAGCCGGCTGTAGCCCGGCGGAAACTCGGCGCGAAGGATGAAGCGCAATTGGCGGAGCGGCGCCTGCGAGCGCGACGCCGCATCGGCCTCGGAGAGAAGGCGGGTCAGGCTCCGGAGCGCGATATAGGCAGGTTTCGGCGACAGGTCGTGGCGGAGCAGGCCGAAATGGGCCTCGCGGTCCGTCGATGCGGGATCGGCCTTCTCGTCGGCCAATTCGTAAAGATAGGTCCGCGCGACGCCGAGGCGAAAGTATTCGGCATAGAGGCGCGGCACGTATTTTGCCTGAACCGTTTCGGAGACGCCGCCGATCCGCTCCAAGAACGAGCCGCGATATGTGGCGTATCCGGTCTCCGTCGCCGCCATCGGTTTCGGGGCGAAGGGCGGCCCATAGACCTGGAAGCCGTAGGGATATTCGTCGAGGTTGACCGAGGGAAAATCCGCCTCGTGATAGTATTTCGCGAGCGAGCCATAGGGAAAGGTCGGGCTGAACGGGTTGCCGCCGAAGGGGTAAGGATGGAAATTTCCCCAATCGACGGCATCGCCGAGCGCGCCGGCGGCAAAGGGGTTTGGAAAGCCGCCGCCCGGATTGTAGGTCCGGCCGAGAGAGGGGCCGATCACGGTTATCGCCGCCGTCGCCGGATCGCCCTTGATCGCCGCGTAGAGCGCGTGCTGGAAGGCGACGACGCCCTCGGGAAAGCCCTTTCCAGCGAATTGCGTCGGCGGTCGCGCTTTCGGCCAGGTGAGATCGGCCTCGTTCGGACCCTCGACGGCATCGATGGCGCGATGGCGGCGGTTGAGCGCGGCGATGCGGTCCTTGATCGCCTCCGGCGCGCCGTCGGCCGGATTGACGATGACGTCGGTCGCGATCCCGTGCTCCGCCAGATCCTCGATGCGGTCATTGAAGCCGTCGCGGACATGGCGGAGATCGAGATCAACCAGCCGGCCGAGCACGGATTGATAGGCGCTGCCATAGGGCGTAGCCGCGTAGCCCCAATGCGTGTTGACGCCCATGGCATCGAGGAATTGCGCCGCTGGCCTCGCGCTGGCGACGCGCTCCGTAGGCTCCTCCGCTGCGGTCGCCCCGACGGCGATGACGAGCAGGACCGCCGCCGCGCCGGCGGCCGCCATGGCTGGTCGGCCGGGCGCCATCGCCGGGCTCAATAGGCGCCGCGGCCCGCCAGCACGACCTGGACGGTCCTGAGAATAATCATGAGGTCCTTCATCAGGCTCCAGTCGCGGGCATAGGACGCATCGAGCGTCACCCGCGCCCGGTAGTCGACATCGTTGCGCCCGCTGATCTGCCACAACCCGGTGATGCCGGGACGGACGCTGAAATAGAGGCGGATGGCGCTGCCGTAGCGGGCGATCTCCTCCTCGACGATGGGGCGCGGGCCGACGAGGCTCATCTCGCCGCGCAAGACATTGATAAGCTGCGGCAACTCATCGAGGCTGGTTTTGCGCAGGAAGCGACCGAGACGCGTGATGCGTGGATCAGAGCGCAACTTGAAGTTGCAATCCCATTCCGAGCGCGCCCGCGCATCGCAGGCAAGCAGCTTCTGCAGCGCCGCTTCGGCATCCGGCACCATGGTGCGGAATTTGAGGCAGTCGAAGCGCGCGCCGTTGAGGCCGATGCGCCGGTGACGGAAGAAGACGCTGCCGCCTTCGAGCTTCAGCAGCAGGGCGATGAGGAGGAGGAGCGGGCCGAGGAAGAGCAGGGCGAGCCCGGCGCCGGCGAGATCGAGCAGGCGCTTGCCGGCCGCGTCGAAGGACGGCTCCCCGGCGGCGCGCTCGGCGGGAAGCGGACCGGTCTTCTCGGGATAAAGCTCGCTCACGGCGGACTCCGGCGATCGATCCATCGCCGCATGGTCGGCCGGACCGCGCCCGCTGTTCAATTCTCTATTCCGAGAGGCGGCGGTGCCAATGGTGATCACTCGGCAGCGTCCGATTGCAGCGCGGTCTCGCCGGCCTCGTCCTCTTCGTCGATGAGCGCCGCCGCGACCGCCACCTCGTAGATGACGAAGGCGAGGGCGCAAAAGAGACCAGCCCGCCCCTTCAGAGCGAGGCCCCTCAGCAGATACATCTGAAGGAACTTGCCGCCGGCGCGATAGAGGAAGCGCGCGGCGCGGAAGGATCGGCCGGCGCGCCGCTGCGTCTCGGCTTCGAGCTCGGCATAGCGGGCGAATTTCCGCAGGAGCGGCGCAAAGCCGGAATAGCCGAAATGGTCGATGCGGCCCGCGAAGGTCTCCGCCGCGAGCCCGGCGGTGACGACGCGCTCATGCACCGCGTCCTCGCTGAACGCCGTCTCGCCGCGATGATAGAGGCGCGGATGGTACTCGCGGATCATGCGCGCGCCCATGAAGTCGCCGAGCCGCGCGGCATGGTAGACGCGGCCGGCGGCGAGGCGCGGCTTCGCCGCCGCGATCTCGCGGGCGAGTGCCGGCGTCACCACCTCGTCGCTGTCGAGCCAGAAGATCCAGTCGTGGCGGGCGGCACCGGCGGCGAAGTTCCGCTGCCGCGCGAAGCCGGACCAGGCCCGCGAGACGACCCGAGCGCCGGCCGCCGCGGCGACGGCGCGCGTGCGGTCGACGCTGCCTCCGTCGACGACGAGGACCTCGTCGGAAAACGGCGCCGCGCTGCGGATCGCGCGGGCGATCTTGTCCTCCTCGTCCTGCGCGATGATGACCGTCGAGATCGCCGCCACTTCGCCCCTCCCCTTCTCAGGTGAACTTGCCGATCGCGTAGGCGATGTCGCTCCTTGTGATGAAGAGGCGCGGAAGGCCGAAGCGGAGCACGAGCTTGAGGCCGACAAGGAGCAAGCCGAGCCTCAGTACCGAGCCGGCCAGCATCGAAGCTGCGGCGGCGATCGGGCCATATTGCGGAACGAAGGTGACCATCAGCGCCACCGCCGACGCCAGCGATACCGCCTGGGCCGCCGAGACGATGCCGGGCCGGGCGAGGGCCAGGAAGCATTGGACGGTGGTTTGCCCGAGCCCCGTCACCATCATCTCGACGACGAGCACGGCGAAAATGTCCCCGGCTCCGGCGAAGTTCGGCCCGAAGGCGAGGGCGATCAGCAGATCCTTGAGCAGCAGCATCAGCGCCGTGCTTGCCGCCGACACGTAGAGCGTGAAGCGGAAGGCGTGCCCGTAGAGATGCTCGACCTCGCTCTCGCTCATTCCGGACATCGCCGGGAAGGTGATGGCCATGATCGATTGCGGGATCATTCCGAGGACGCGCGAGAAGCTGTAGGCGACGGCATAGAGGCCGAGCCCGGCGGGCGTCAGGAGGCCGACGAGGACGAGTCGGTCGAGGAAGCCGAAGAGGGCGTGGATGAGCTCGTTCGGGCTGTTCCTTCCGGCATAGGACAGCAGCGGACGCAGGAACCGCCGGCCTCTTCTCAGCGACACGGTCCGGCCGCGGAAGAGCACGATGGCCATCATCCAGACGAAGAACGGGCAGCCGCTGAAGAGAATGGCGAAGGCGGCGCTGATCGCCGTCACCTTGCCCACCGCCGCGAGGAGCCCGAGCAGCGCCAGATAGAGCAGCGGCGGGCCGTACTGGGTGAGGTTGTAGGCGCTCCATTTGCGATCGGCGAGCAGCACCGGGCGCAGCAGGATGGTGAAGAGGTGGTTGACCGAGAAGAGAACGCAGATCTCGGCGACCATCCGCACCCGCTCGTCATAAGCGCCGAGCCAGAGCGGGACGAGGACGGCGCCCGCGGCATAGACGAGCATGAGGAGGACGAGGCCGACCGTCACCGCCGCGCCGATCACCGCATCGACGGCCGCCGGATTGCGGCGCACCTGATAGACGATGGCCGAGGGCAAGCCGATGGCGCCGATCGTCGCCAGAAGCTGCGGCCAGATCGTGATCGCGGTGAACTCGCCGCGCCCGGCCGCGCCCAGCAGCCGCGCGGTGACGATGCCGGTCGCCATGTTCAAGAGCAGGACGAAGACCTGCGTCGCGAAAGTCTGGATGAGGCCGTAGGACGCGCGTTCCGCCCGCATGACGTTGCGGACGAGGCGCGCCGTTAGCCGGGCGAGCGTCAGCGGCGCCGGCGGCCACAACCCGACCGCGCCGAGGCTGGATCCGGGCGGGCGGGTCATCGCGGCACCGCTGGGCTGCGCGGCATCGGGCGCGCCGCCGGCATGGCGACGGCCGCCGCCCACCGCCGCCGGAGGACGCGCGCATAGACCTCTTCGAGGCAGTCGATATGGCGCTCCAATGTCAAAGGCGCGCGCCAATAGCGCGCATAAGCGGCGCCGCCGATGCGTTCGGCAAGGCCGTCGTAGCCGAGCGCCGTGATTTGCCGCGCGAGATCGCTCGCAAGGCCGCTTCGGAAGCGCAGCCCGGTGACCCCGTGCTCGATGGCGGCGGCAGGCGCCGTGTTGTCGCTGACAATGGCGGGAACGCCATGGGCCATCGCCTCGTAGACGGCAAGTCCGAAGGTCTCGTACCAGAGCGAGGGGAAAACGAGCGCGCGCGCGCTGCGCAAGTGGCTGGTGAGCGCCGCCCGATCGAGCCAGCCCGTGAACTCAGCCTCGGGCGCGAGGGCCCGCAGCCGCTTCTCTTCCGGCCCATCGCCGATGAAGACGGCCGGCACCCCGGCGCTGGCAGCGGCGCGCGCGAAGAGCTCCGGCCCCTTTTCTCTCGAGAGCCGCCCGATGAAGACGAAGCTGCG
Source organism: Alphaproteobacteria bacterium (assembly GCA_021325525.1). Lineage (GTDB taxonomy): Bacteria > Pseudomonadota > Alphaproteobacteria > ATCC43930 > CGMCC-115725 > URHD0088. Next base: position 15,159 of record JAJPHB010000011.1, on the reverse strand, counting down.
GTTTTGCGCGACCGCCGCCCGCCCTTCCTTCTCGACCTCGACCGGATTCGGCACGAGATGCAGCCGCACGCCCTCCGGCAGGTGCGGAGCGATCACCCGCCTCTGAAACTCGCTGAGATAGATGAAATCGCTGTCGCCGCTTGCACCCGCGCGGGCGAAGAGGACGGCGTGGCGCGCGACGCGCCATGCCTTATGCGCTGCATGGCGGGCATCGCAATTCGTCGCAAGGCAGCTCGGCGAGAGCGGCCGCAATGGGCAATTGGCGCCGCCCACATAATTGAAGAAGGCGCCGTTCGGGCAAAGGGCGACGTAATCGTGCAGCGTTTGGACGAGGGCGACGCCCGACCGGCGGCTCGCCGCGACGATGCTCGGCGACAGCAGCTTGCTCCAGCCGTGGATGTGAATGACGGCGTTGCGCCGGTCGAGCCCGGCGAGAATGCGGGCGAGGGCGCGCGGCGCTGCGGTGTTCCAGATGGCGCGGAGGCCGGCCCCGAGCGTGCCGCCGCTGCTCAGCAGATCCTGCTGGCCGAGGCACAGGGTTTCGACGCCGGCCGCGGCGAGCTCCGGCGCGACGGGCGCCATGCCGGCGAGCAGGATGACGCGGTGGCCGCGGCGGCGCAGAGCGCAGGCGCTGCCGATCGCGACCTTCGCCAGGCCGCCCGAGACATGCGCGTGATCGCAGATGACGACGATGCTCAGCATCGGGCCCTCACCGCCACAGCGCCGCATGCCGCCGCGCCGCGAGGCCGGCGCCGAGGAAGGTCCAGAACCCCATGCCCATGACGCCGACGAGCGTGTTGTCGGAGATCAGCATGACGCCGATCGAGACGGCGATCGCCTGCGCCGCTGCGGCGAAATCGTCGCCCTTGGGCGGTGCCGCGAAGACGCCCTGGCGCAGCAGCGCGAGAAGCCCCGCGACATAGACGGCGCAGCCGAACCAGCCGAGCACGAAGGGAAGCTGCATGACGCCGCTGTCGAAATAGCCGTATTCGCCCATCTCTCCATTGTTGCTGAGCTTCGTCGCGGTGCCGGTCGAGCCGATGCCCTCGCCGGCGATGTCGGACAGGGCGACGCCGAGGAAATCCTTGTAGAATTGCCGGCGGTCGGCATAGCTCTCGTCCTGGTCGAGCGCGGTCAGCGAGCCGATGCGCTCGCCGACGGGACCAGAGAGCGGACTGTTCAGCAGAATGGGCCCGCCGATCGCGGCAACGAGCACGGCGGCAAGCACGAGCTGCAGCCGCATCGCGAGGCGCAGCTTCGCGAGGAGGACGATCACGCCGACGACCCAGCCGAGCCACGCCGCGCGCACCAGCGACAGGGCGAAGCTCGCGACGCCCGCGGCCGCGGCCGGCAGGCGCAGCACGCCGCCCCCGGTCATCAGCAGCAGGAGTCCGGCGCCGATGATGAAGGCGAAGGGGCCGCAGGAATGCATCGTGCTGAAGACGCGGAACAATGTCGGATAGGGGTAGCCCTGACTCGGCATGTCGACATTGACGAGCCAGAACTGGTCCCAGGGCGGCAGCACGAAATACTGGAAGACGCCGTAAACGCCCATCACCAGCGTTCCCAGAGTGAAGCTGCGCCGGAGTGCTGAGCGGTGGCTCGGGTATTCGGCGGCGCTCGCCGCGATATGGAAGGCGAAGGCGACCGGCACCGCCCAGTTGAGAATGGCGAAGCTGGCGGCGAAGGGGCCGGTCTTGGCGAAGCCGACGACGAAGCCGTAGAAGAGCGCAACGACGACGAGGGCGAAGCCGGCAAGCTCGCGCAGGCGCAGCGCCGGAGAGCGGCGCACCAGCGTCACGGCGGAGAGGCCGGCGACGAGGAGCGGGGTCAGCATCACCGGGCTGATCGGGTGCCAGGCGCTGTGGAAATCGACGAAGCGCCGCACCTCGGGGGCGAGGAACCACAGCCACCAGCTATAGCCGATATACTGCGCCGGGCTCGTCGCGAAGAGAAACACCCCGAGGAGAAACCCGAGGGTCGGGAAGACGAGGCCAAGCGCGGCGCCGCGGCCCAGCAGGACGAGGGCGGCGATGGCGATGACGAAGCAGTAGATGGCGCACCAGCCGGCGACCGCGCGGGACGGCCGGCGGAGCGCCGCACCGAGCCCGGCTTCCTGAAACCCGGCGAAGCTCACGAGACGCGCAGCATGCGCGGCTCGAGCGGGGCCCGCGCCGAAGGCCGCGCGTCGAACCAGCCGTCGATCGCCTCGACGATGCGGTCCTTGAAGACGGCTTTCGAAAACGCCTTGGCGCGCATCGCGATCCGCTTCTTCTCGAAGGTGTGCTCGAGCAGCTCGAAGCGAGCGACGGCCTCGCTCAGCGCCTCAACGGTCTGCTCCTCGAAGAAGATGCCGGTCTCGCCCGGGATCACCGTCTCGAGCGCGCCGCCCTGGCGCAGCGCGATCACCGGCCGGCCGGCGCTCATGGCCTCGACCGGCACGATGCCGAAATCCTCGTCGGCGACGAAGATGAGGGCGCGGCAGCGCGCGTAATAGGCCGAGAGGCTTTCGCCATCCTGCCAGCCGATCATTTCGACGGTGGGGCCGGCGATCTTCTTGAGATTGCGGAACTCCTCGCCCTGGCCGATGACGACGAGGCGCTTTTTCATGCGGTTGAAGGCCGCGATCGCGATCTCGGTCCGCTTGTAGCGGACGAGCTGCCCCACATGCAGATAGAAGTCGCCGGGCTCGTCGCGCGTCGCCTGGATCTGCTGCGTATCGACCGGCGGATAGATGACCTTGGCGCTCCGGCGGTAGTATTTCCGGATGCGGCTGGCGACGTTCTCGGAATTGGCGATGAAGTAATCGACGCGCGCCGCGCTCGCCAAATCCCAGAGCCGCAAACGGTGCATCAGCGTCAGCATGAGGAGGCGCGTCGCCGGGTTGGCCGCCGATTTGTAGGCGTGATAGCTGTTCCAGAGATAGCGCATCGGCGTGTGGCAGTAGCAGACATGGAGCGCGTCCGGGCGGGTGATGACGCCCTTGGCTGGCCCCGATTCGCTGCTGATCACCAGGTCGTAGGCGCTGAGATCGAGCTGCTCCAGCGCCATCGGCATGAGCGGCAGGTATTTCTGGTAGAGACGGCTCGCCATCGGCAGCTTGGCGATGAAGGTCGTCCGGATGCGGTGCGCCTTGATCGTGTCCGAGATCTTCGAGGGGACGTAGACATGCGTGAAAATGTCGGCGTCAGGAAACGTCTCGCACAGCGCTTCCAGAACCTTCTCGCCGCCGCGCATGCCGACAAGCCAGTAATGGACGATCGCTACGCGCATGGCGGCACTCCTTGCCGGATCCCGGGACGCGCTCTCGGAGCGTGGTCGGTCGCATGATCACGATCGCGCGATCGTCGAGCATGGCGGCGGCGCGCGACAGGGCGCATTGGTGCGGGCGGGTGGAGCCGAGGAGCGGGTCGGCTTTCTCTTAAGAGGCGGCCTGCGCCTTGGCACGGTGTGGAGGCGAATCCGGCGGCCGACATCACGCCTGGTAGTAGCGATAGACGCTGGCGTCGTAATCGCCTTCGAAATCGTGCTTCACCAGCTTGTCGAGGCGGACGAGGGACAGCATCGTCCCGGCGAGATCGGCATCGGCGTCGACGAGCATCTTGAGGGCGCGCGCCGCGATCCGGCGCGGCGTCTTCGCCCAGCGCACGAGGAACACCGTCTTGTCGGCGAGCGGCGCGAGCACAAGCGCGTCCGACACGGCCATCAGCGGCGGCGAATCGATGATGACGAGGTCGTGCGAGGCCGTCAGCCCGTCGAGCAGCATGGGCATCCGCTCCGATCCGATGAGCTCGCCCGGATGCGAGACCGCCTTGCCGGCGGGGACGATATCGATGCCGAAGCGCTCGTTGCGGTGAACGATCTCGGAAAGCCCGGCGACGCCGGTGAGAAACTCCGTGACCCCGGGCGAGCGGGCGAGGCCGAATGCCTCGTCGAGATGCGGTCTGCGGATGTCGCAGTCGATGATGACGGCGCGGCGGCCGGCCTTGGCGATCAGAAGAGCGAGGGCCATGGCGGTCGAGCTCTTGCCCTCGCCGGGCAGGGCGGAGGCGATGAGCACGGATTTCGGGCGCCGCGAGGAGGAGATGAGGAGGCGCACATGGAGGCTGCCGATCGCCTCGACGAAAGCCGAGCGTGAACGGTGCGCGGCGAGAATGCCGGGCGCATCGACCGTGCTCTGCAGGCCGCGCACCGTTGGAATGAGGCCGAGGGCGCCCGCCGGCAGCGCGCCGTCGAGCTCGTGCGGCGCGAGGAAGCCCTTCTTGCGGCTGTCGAGGGCGAGCACGGCGCCGGCGGCGAGGATGAGGGAGGTCAACAGCGCCAGCGGCAGCAGCGTGTGCTTGTTCGGGAAGAACGGGAGCGCCGGCGGATCGGCGAAGGAGAGGACCACTGAATCCGGCTGCTGGACCGCGGCCTCGATCCCCGTCTCCTGCATGCGCGTGACGAGGTTCTGGTAGAGCGCATCCTTGGAGATCGCGCCGCGCTCCAGGGTCGTGACATGGGCCGCCGCCTGGTTGGCTTCGGCAAGGCGCGTCCTCAGCAAGGCGAGCGCCGAGGCGAGGCGCTCGACATTGGCCCGCTCGCGCCCGACATCGCTCTGCATCTCCTGGATGACGCGGTCGCTCTCGCCCTTGAGCGTGGCGCGGAGCTGGACGAGCTCGGCGTTGATTTCGGCGACGGGCGGGTATTTCGGCCCATAGCGGGTGAGGAGGTCCGCCTTCCGCTGCAGCAGCTCGGATTCGTGCAGGCGAAGCAGCTGCAGATGCGGCGAATCGACCACCTTCGCGCCATTGCGATCGACGCCTTTCGCGGCGGCGAGCTTGCGCGTCTCGGCAAGGCGCGCCTCGGCCTCGCTCTGCCTCTCGCGCGCCGCGGTGAGCTGCGAGGAGACTTCGGAAATCTGCTGCGCGATCAGCGTCGCGTCCTTGCCGCGCAGCAAGCCGCCCTCGGCCCGCGAGCGCTCGACCTCGTGATAGGACCGCTCGACCTCGCCGCGAAGTTCCTCGGCGCGCGCCTGCAGCCATTCGTTTGCCGCTTTCGTCGCTGCCACCTTGGCGTCGCGCTGATCGGCGACGTAGAGATCGGCGACGGTGTTGACGATCCGCGTCGCCGTTTCCGGCGAGGTCGCCTCGACGAAGATGCGGATGGCGCGCGAGCGGCCGACCGGCGCGGCGCCGAGCTTGTCGCCGAAGATTTCCGTGGCGACGGCCATGGGCGCCCGCGTTCTCGCTTGCGCTGCGGCGCCACCTGGCGCCGTGGGCCCGACGAGGCGTTCCCAGGCATCCATTGCCCAGGCACGCACTCTCTCGACCACCGGGCCGAGGAGACGCTTGGCGAAGGAGGGCGGACGAAGGGCGGGGTTGAATTCCGGATCTTCGAGCAGCCCGAGCTTGGCGATGACGCGCTTGGCGAGCTGCTGCGATGTGATGACCTGAATCTCGCTCTGCACGACCGAGACCGGATCTTCCTGCGGCACGGATATGCCGGGCAGCACTGCCTTCGTGTGGAGAATATCGGCCTTGCTTCCGTCGATCATCACCACGGCCTCGGCGTGATAGAGCGGCGTCAGCAGGAAGATCGCCAGCGCCGCCGGCACGAAGAGGACGAAAGCGAGAACGATGATCGCCAGCTTCCGCCGCCACAGCCGCGCCGCGAACTTCCAGAGATCCACCTCGCGGGCGGCCGCGTCGATGGGACGCAAGCCGGAAAGCGTCGCGTCGGAATGCTGCGGCAGAAAAGGAGGCTGCGAAGCCGCTGGGACGAGGTTCATCGCCGACTCTCTCGTTTCGTGCCGGCTCGTTTCGATGCCGGGCACCCGTCGCGCCGAGGACGCGGTCCGGGCAAGAACGGGCATTTCTAGAGGAATCCGCCGCGGATTCATCGGACGCAAAGGTCGTAATACTTTCGCGCCGGTGCGGCTCGGAGGGTCGGCCGTCGCCGGAAAAGAAAGTGCCCGCTTTTGCCGTTGAAGCCCGCCCGCGCGGGCGGTAGGGCGATATGCGGCCATCGAGCGGAACGCCGCTTTTCACGGAAAGGAAAACAGGCAATGACAGGCCGCGCGAAGACCGCCCTCATCACCGGTGCAACGGGACAGGACGGCGCCTACCTCGCCGAATTCCTGCTGCGCAAGGGCTACCATGTGCATGGGCTGAAGCGGCGGTCGTCGCTCTTCAACACAGCGCGCGTCGACCATCTCTATCGCGACCCGCATGAGCGGGGCGTGCCCTTTCACCTGCATTACGGCGACCTTACCGACGCGACGAACCTCGTGCGCCTCGTCCAGCAGGTGCGCCCGGACGAGATCTACAATCTCGCCGCCCAGAGCCATGTGAAGGTCAGCTTCGAGACGCCGGAATACACGGCCAATGCCGATGCCATCGGCACGCTGCGCCTGCTCGAAGCCATTCGCATCCTCGGCCTCGAGCGCGAGACGCGCTTCTACCAGGCCTCGACCTCGGAGCTCTTCGGCAAGGTTCAGGAGACGCCGCAGCGCGAGACGACGCCGTTCTACCCGCGCTCGCCCTACGCCGCGGCGAAGCTCTATGCCTACTGGATCACGGTCAATTACCGCGAGGCCTACGGCCTGCACGCCTCGAACGGCATCCTGTTCAACCACGAGAGCCCGCTGCGCGGCGAGACCTTCGTCACCCGCAAGATCACGCGCGCCGCCGCCGCGATCGCGCTCGGCAAGCAGGACCGGCTCTATCTCGGCAATCTCGAGGCGCGGCGCGACTGGGGCCACGCCCGCGACTTCGTCGAAGGCATGTGGCTCATCCTCCAGCAGCGGACGCCCGACGACTACGTGCTGGCGACCGGCGAGGCGCACTCGGTGCGCGAATTCGTCGAATGCGCTTTCGCGGCGGCCGGCATCCGCATCGTCTGGCGCGGCACGGGCGTCGCCGAGGAAGGCGTCGATGCGCGCAGCGGCGCCGTGCGCATCAAGGTCGATCCACGCTATTTCCGGCCGACCGAGGTCGAGCTTCTCCTCGGCGACCCGACGAAGGCGCGAACGCGGCTCGGCTGGCGGCACTGCGTCGACTTCGACGCCCTTGTGCGCGAAATGGTGGAACGCGATCTGGAGACCGTTGCCGGCGAGCCCGCGCGCTACGGCGCCGCCGCCGATTGACGCGCGACGGCCCGCGCGAGGGCGGGCATGCGCAGGCCCAGGCGCGCGGGCCGGAGCTGCGCCAGCGCGCCGCGCAGCGACCAGCGCAGGCGGACCAGCGGCACGGCATAGGAGATCTTCCAGCGCGGCACCATCTCGCCGCCGAACTGGGTGGCGAAAATGGCGCCGCCCTCGAGGTGAAAACCGTCGAAGTCGAAATCGAGCCCCCTGGCGCCGGCGAGCTGGATAGCACGCCACAACAAGAGGCTGACGGCGCCATTGTCGGCGCGGCGCTCGTCGCGCGAGGACATGAGGTAATAGAGATGCGCCTCATCCCAGACGACGAAGATCGCCGCGACCGGCACGCCGTCCCCTCCAGCGCAATAGAGCACCGTCCCGGCGGCGCGGCGCATCGCGGCTTCGACGAGCGCGGCGATCCGCTGCGGCGCATAGAAGGGCCGAAGGTTTCGCCGGGCGATGTTGGCGCTATAGAAGGATGAGAACGCCGTTCCCGACAATCCGTCGGCCACCTCGAACCGCTCGCCGGCACGGCGGATGACGTTCCGCGTCTTGTCGCGCATGCGCCGCCAGACCGCATCGTGGTCGGCGCAGTCGGTGATGCGGAAGGTATAGGAGACGCCGACCTCGTAGCCCTTCAAGAGGAAGGCGAGGAGCTCGGAAGCGTCGGGCCCGAAGAACTGCTGGAAGATCACATGCCGCGGCAGGCGCGCGATGAGGTCCTCCATGATCTGCAGTCGCGCCCGCATCCGAGTGGTGGCGCTGGCGCGCGGCGCGCCCGGAACCTCGGTGAAGATCGGCCCCAGAGTCCGCGTCAGCGGCGGCATGCAGATCTTCTGCAACCCGAAGCGATGGCGCTCGACATAGATCGGCAGCGACGCGCGGAGGCCCGAGCGCGGCGCGCTTTCGACCATCGACCAGTCGCCGTCGGTCGCCGCATCGAGCCACCAGGGCTGCTGAAAGATCGAGACCATTTCGCTCCGCCCCGCGCGGCGGCCCCCGTCGCAATTGCCGCGCCGCGCTCCACAACGCCGGCCGCGCGCGATGATAGGGGAGGCGCGGCGAGCGCGCCGCTTCTCATCCGAGTTGGCAGCGGAGCGGTCGAGCGGCGGCCGGCTCTTAAGCGTCTTTGCCGCCCCCAAGGAGAGCGACGGGCAAACTATCGAACCGCGTTACCGTGATTGCCGCTCCTCATCATAAAGACAAGAGGTCGAGCGATGGCGGCGTTTCCACTCTTTCCAGGCGACATGGCCATCTTCCATGCGGTCAACGGCTTCGCCGGACATTTCGCCGTCGACCATCTGGTCAAGCAGGCGGAAGAGAACACGCTGCTGCGCGGCACGCTCTACCTCACCATTTACTGGGGACTGTGGTTCTGGCCCTCGCCGCGCCAGGCGGAGCGGCGCAAGATCCTGCTCGATATCATGGTCGCGATCGTCGCCACCGTCGTCATCGCCCGGGTGATGGCGGTCGTCCTCCCGTTCCGCGTGCGGCCCATTTATACCGACGGCATCGGCTTTCAGCCGACGGCGTTCCCCGTCGGCTATCAGCTCGTCAACTGGAGCTCGTTTCCGAGCGATACCGCGGCCTTCTTCTTCGCGATGTCGATCGGCTTCTGGAGCCTGTCGCGCTCGCTGTCGATCGCCGCCATGGCGTATTGCGTCACCTATATCTGCCTGCCGCGGCTCTATCTCGGCCTGCACTGGCCGTCCGATCTCGTCGTCGGCTGCCTCGTCGGCGCCGCCGTGCCGATGCTGGTCATGCGCAGCGCCTGGATCCGCCGCGCGATCGCGGTGCCGCTCTACGAATGCTCCGAGCGCTTTCCCGCCTATTTCTATGCCGGGCTTTTCCTCGTCACCAGCCAGATGGCCCCGCTCTTCAACGATGTGCGCGTCATCCTCAACGGCGTCGCCATGATCGCGCACCATTTCGGCCTGCCGAGCACGGCGCTGCTCCTCCCGCTCGGCGCCTTCGGCATCGCCGTGCTCGCGCTCCTCGCCTATGCGATCGCCCGGAGCCTGCGCTCCGGGCGCGGCGGCGGCCACCGCGTCATGCGCCTGCCATCGGCGCCGCCGCTTCCCGGCGATGCCGGCAACGGCGCCGGGTAGGACGGCGCGCGATGACGTCCGCGAAGACGGCCCTGCCGCCGGCCACCGGCGCGATCGACGCCGGCGGCGCCGCTCCGGCCGCGCCCGGCCTCGGCAGCCTCGCCCCGATAACGGGGATCCTCGCCGCCTGGCGCCTGCTGCGGCCGCGGCACTGGGTGAAGAACCTCTTCGTCTTCGCCGCGCTGCTCTTCACCCCGGCGGCGATGTCGCTCGCCAATCTGCGCCGCGCCGCCACGGTCTTCGCGATGTTCTGCCTGGTCAGCAGCGCGATCTACATCGTCAACGACATCCTCGACCGCGACAAGGACCGCCTGCATCCGCAAAAGCGCTTCCGCCCGCTCGCCGCCGGCGCGCTGCCGGTCGCCGTCGCCTGGCTGCTCTTCGCCGCGGCGCTGGCCGGCGCCTCGATCCTCGGCCTCTTCGTCGCGCGCGAGGTCGCCTGGGTGCTCGCCGTCTATGGCGCGCTCAACATCCTCTATTCGCTGCGCCTCAAGCAGATGGCGATCATCGACGTGATGACCATCTCGGTCGGCTTCCTCATGCGCATCATCGCGGGGGCCTTCGCCGTCGCCGCGACGGCGAGTCCCTGGCTCCTCGAATGCGTCGGCCTCATCGCGCTCTTCCTCGCCATCGCCAAGCGCCGCGACGACCTCGTGTTGAAGCTGCCGCAGGCGCAGCGGGGCAGCCTCGCCGGCTACAACACGCGCTATCTCGACCTCTGCATCTGCCTGGTGCTGAGCTGCCTCCTTTCCGTCTACATGGTCTATAGCGCGACGCCCGAGGTCATCGCCCGCCTCGGCACGGAGAAGCTCTACTACACGGCACCCTTCGTCCTCGGCGGCATCATGCGCTATCTGCAGCTGACGATCGTCGAGGAGCGCTCGGGCTCGCCGACCGAGATCCTCACGGCCGACCGCTTCATGCTGGGCTGCGCCGGCGCCTGGCTCGTCGTCTTCCTCCTCGTCGTCTACGGACGATGAAGCGCCGCCCGCGCCGCGGCCGCGCGGGAGCCGGAGCGGTCGCGGCGCTCGGCCTCGCCATCGCGGCGCTCGCCGCGCTGCCGTTCTTCCTCGTCGCCGTGCCGCCGCTGTCGCAGCATTACGACAACCTTGCGCGCATGGCGATCCTGGCCGATCCCGGCGCGCCCTTCATCCGCCAGTTCTTCGTCGTGCGCTGGAGCCTCATCCCCGACCTCGCCATGGATCTGGCGGTGCCGCGGCTCGTCCCGCCGCTCTCCGTCGAAGTCGCGGCGAAGCTCTTCATCCTCGCCGCGCTTCTCCTCATGTTTTCCGGCACCGTCGCGCTGCACCGGGCGATCCACCGCGCATGGTCGCCCTGGCCGCTCTTGAGCGGGCTCTTTCTTTACTCCTGGGTCCTCGTCCTCGGCTGGGCGAACGAGCTCTTCGCCACCGGGCTCATGCTGTGGGGGCTCGCCCTTTGGGTGGCGCTCGCCGAGCGGCCGGCGGCGCTGCGCGCCGCGGCGGGCGCCGCCTTCGCGCTCGCCATCTATCTCAGCCACCTCTTCCCGCTCGGCGTCTTCGCCATCGCCATCGCCGCGCTCGAATTCGCCGCCTGGCGCGCGGGGATGCGGGACTGGCGCAGCCTCGCGCTCCGCGCCGCCACCGCGGCCGCGCCCTTCATCCTGCCGGCCGCCCTCCTCCTCGCCAGCAGCACCGCCGGTCATGCCGGCGAGACGCAGTATTGGTGGAGCCGCAAGCTCGTCCATCTCGTGCCGCTGCTGATGATCGGCAATCCCGTCACCGATTGGCTGCTGATCGCCAGCCTCGCCCTCTGCGGCGTGCTAGCCCTGTGGCGGCGCTGGCTCTTCGTGCCGCCGCCCTGGCGCCTCGTCCTGGCGGCGCTCGGCCTCGCCTATCTCCTCATTCCCTGGCGCATCCTCGGCTCCTACTCGGCCGAGCTGCGCCTCGCCTTCACCGCCCTCTTCATCGCCGTCGCGGCGACGCGGCTCGCCCGGCGCGAGGCCGACCTCCAGGCCGGCGCCGCCCTCCTCCTCGCCCTCGTCTTCCTGGTGCGGATCGGCGGCGTCGTCCAGGATTGGCGCGCCGGCGCCCGCACCATCGAGGCCTGGCGCGCCGGCTTCGCCCTGCTGAAGCCGGGCGCCGTGCTCTTCGCCTACGCCGCCGACAACCGCAACCCCTACCCCTATCAGCGGCCTTCCTATTGGAACCCGCCGCTGACGAAGGCGGTGTCGCTGGCGACGCTCGCCCATCCCATCCTGGTGCCGAAGACCTATCTCGTGCGCGGCCATCAGCCCGTTTACTACGCGCCCGCCGTCGCGCCGCTGCACCGCCTGCAGCAGGCGCAGCCGGAAACGGTCGCGAGCCGCGGCGACTTCCTCGCCTGGCTCGCCCGCCTCGAGCGGCAATGCCCGGCGCTGCCCTCGCTCGTCACGGCGATCGATGTCGCCATCCGCGATGCCGAGGGCCGCCTGCTGCCGCCGCCGCCCGGCGCGCGCCTCGTCTACCGCGCCGCCGGCCTCTCGCTCATCGAGATCGACGATTGGGCTAAGGGATCGCCCGGCGCGGGGTGCGACGCCGCGGGAGCACGCGAGTAAGGCCGTAGCCCAGCAGCCGGCGATAGGGCAGGAGGAAATAGATCGGCCAGGCGCGGGGGAAGTGGCGGCGCACGAAGGCGAGCCACTCGCCGAAGGGATGCAGGACGACGCCGCCGATCTCCGCGCCCTTCGGCGTCCGCAGCGCGGCGAGCACCGCGCCCAGCCTCCGCTCCGCCGGCGGCCGCGGCCGATGCGCGGCGCAGCTCCCGGCGAAACCCGGGGCGAGCCAGACGCCGATTCCCGCGGCGCGCGCGCGCAGCCCGAGATCGATGTCGCCGAGCTGATGGGTGAAGGCCGGGTCGATGTTGCCGAGCCGCGCCAGCGCCGCCGCCGGGACGAGGAGGCAATTGCCGTTGGCGCTGTCGCAAGGCTGCGCCGCGGCCCGCGGCGGCACCAGGCGCAGGCCGATGCCGAGGCGCGGATAGCGCAGCCCGCCATAGCTCGCGCGTCCGGTCTCGGGGTCGCGCATCGCTCCGGCGATCAGCGCCTCCGGCCGGGCGAGCCGGCGCCGGCAGTCGAGGAGACGCAGCACCGCGCTGTCCTCGAGGACGACGTCGTCGTTCAGCATCAGATAGAGATCGAAGCCGCGCGCCAACGCGGCGGCGAGCCCCACCCGCATGGCCCCGGCCCAGAAGAGATCGCCCGCCCCGCGGATGATGGCGACCTCCGGGAAGGCGGCGCGCACCGCCTCGCCCGTGCCGTCGCTCGACCCGTCATCGACGAGAAAGACGGAAAGGGCAAAGCGTCCCTCGCGGCGCTGCCGGCGGAGCGAAGCGAGGCAGCTCAGCGTCTCGGCCTTGCGGTCATGGCAGGCGAGGACGGCGGCGATGCGCTCCATGGCCGCTCGCAACGCCCCGCCGCTAGCGCATCTCGACGACGACCTCGCGCCGCGCCGGCCGCTCCGCCCCGTTGCGCAGCGGCGCCACCGTCACCGGCTCCGGCGGCTGATATTCGAGCCCGTTGCCGAGGCACCAGATGGCGGCCTGTGTCCGGTTCTCGGCGTTGATCTTGCGCAAGATCGTCTTGACATGCGCCTTCACGGTCGTCTCGGTCACGTCGAGCTCGCGCGCGATGAGCTTGTTGGAGAGGCCGCCCGCGAGGCACTGCAGCACCTTCCGCTCGCGCTCGGAGAGATCCAGCACCTTGCTCTCGGCGGCGCCTGCCGGCTCCGCCTCGCCGTCGCCGGCGGCGAGGAAATCGGAATGCACCGGGAAGATTTTCTCGCCCATCATGACGAGCTCCAGCGCGTGGACGAAGCCGCGCGGCGAGATGTCCTTGACGAGGAGCCCGCTCAGCCCGGCCTTCAACGCCTCGACCGGCGAGAGCCCGGCGATGTTGCTGTTGAGGGCGACGATGCGGGAGTCGGGCGCGGCCTCGCGGATCGAGCGCAGCATCGCCATCGACGCATCGCCCTCGCCGGCGATCTCGGCGAGGATGATGTCGGGCCGGGCACCGCTTTCGAGATAGGCCAGCAGGTCGCGCATATCGCCGGCCTCCTGCTCGACGACAAACTCCGTGTCGATCAGTATTTTCTTTATGCCTTCCCGAACGAGCTTCTGCGGATCGACCAACAACAGCCTGATTTTCCCCATGGCCGTCTCCCTGTCTGGTGCCTCGACCTGCTGCCTGGACCGCGGACCGAGCGGTCGTTTTTGCGAGGGATGACCGGTCCTTAGCGCGCCACCCTCGTCCTTATGTCCGACCTCCCCCGATGAATTGAAACGGTGCGTCTCCTGGAAAAAGAAAACCTGTTTTCTTTCGTGAAAATAAAATCGCGACCGATAATCAATCCGAGTTTTCGTCAGCCGGCATTTTCGGAAGGATAATTCATTTTGCTTCTGTGTCATTAACATTTTAATACGGAAAAGCGGTTTCGCGAAAACAGTTATTTCCTTCGATCGAATTGATGCCTCGCGACAAGCAGAGCGATGAAACTAAATTATCGCTTTCTCTGGATCCGTTTAGTAATCGTGAACGGAGGAAACACCACGCTGCGGCTCCAACCCACGGTATTTCGTTCAGAACAACCACCAACCGAGGATTAACCGAATGGCGAATTCTGCCCCGCAGCAACCCATGCGTGCCGAGTCCTTCGTTCAGTCGATCGGCGTCAATACGCACATTTCGTATTTCGACACGGCCTATGCCAATGTCGCCAATGTCGTCGCCGATCTCGCCTATCTCGGCATCGACCACATCCGCGACGGCGTGCCGGTCAGCCAGAATGCGCCGCTGCAGAGCGCGTTCCAGACGCTGGGCGCGGACGGCATGAAGTTCGACTTCCTCATTCCCGGCAACGGCACCGTCGACCTGTCCGCCGACATGGCCGAAATCGACGCCTATGTGAAGGCGCATCCGGGAAGCGTCGCCTCCGTCGAAGGGCCGAATGAGGTCAACTACTCGCCGATCACCTATAACGGGCAGACCGGCCTCGCCGGCGCCGCCACGCTGCAGCATGCGCTCTACAGCGCCGTGCACGGCGATCCGAACCTCGCCGGCGTTCCCGTCTACGATCTGACGATCGTCGCCGGCCAGCCCTCGACTTATGCGCCGCTCGGCGACCTCTCAAACGCCGCCGACTACACCAACGCGCATATCTATTACGGCAGCGGCGCGGCGCCGAGCACGGTGATGCCCTGGGCGCTCAACCTCGCGGCGACCGACACGCCGAACCGCCCCGCCGTCATCACCGAGACCGGCTACTACACCTTGCCGCAGAGCACCAATTTCGGCGGCGTCAACGAGGACGTTCAGGCGCGCTACACGCTCGACGATTTGTTCGACGCGGCCAAGACCGGCATCAAGGCGACCTATCTCTACGAGCTGCTCGACGAGAAGCCGGATCCGAATGGCACCGACGCCCAGCAGCATTTCGGCCTCTTCCACAATGACGGCACGCCGAAGGAGGCGGCGACCGCGCTCCACAATCTGACGACGATTCTCGGCGATGCCGGCGCGCAGGCGCAGAGCTTCGCGCCGAGCACGCTCGCCTTCAGCATCAATGGCCTGCCCTCGACCGGCAACGATCTGCTGCTGGCGAAGCAGAACGGCGCCTTCGACATCGCGGTCTGGAACGAGCCCGCGATCTGGAACGAGGCGACGCAGTCGCAAGTCGCCGCGCCGACGACGACGGCGACGGTCGACCTCGGCCAGACCTATCAGACGGTCGAGATCTTCGATCCGCTGAAGGGCTCCGGTCCGATCCAGCGCCTCAGCAATGTGAGCCAGGTCCAGCTCGGCCTCACCGACCATCCGCTCATCGTCGAGGTCGAGCCGAACGGATCGGCACCGGCGCCGGCGCCGGCTCCTGCCCCTGCCCCGGCTCCTGCCCCGGCTCCCGCGCCGGCGCCGGC
>JAJPHB010000041.1 GCA_021325525.1 Alphaproteobacteria bacterium | reverse complement strand
GCGCATTCCGGATAGTATCATCTTAGCGCAATTCAAGTACCACAAGGTTTCGGTCGGCAAGGCTGAAGTGGTCCACCGTTCAACTGCCGATGGGGCGGCTTCCAATCGGAAATGGTGAGAGCGTTCGCTACTGGAGCGACGTCGTTGTCGCTGCTGATAATCAACTGTTTATTCCATTTTTCGACCATCGGCGGGCGCATGGAATAGAAAATTCCGCGATGCGACAGGTTGTATTCTCGATGCAGCATCTCTGGGTACGTGAGCGGATGCCCGATCTGGCAGAGGCGCGCCTTGCCGTTGTGAGATTTCCGCAATACAGCAAATCGCGTGAGATCGAAATACTGTTGCACAACGAGTCAGACTTTCTCCCGTATGAATTGCTCGACGACAAGGTCCGTATCGTTTACGAGACGTGGGCTCGCGCATCTGCCGAGAAGCGGAGCGGCACGCGGATGACCGGGACTGGCGGAGATAATCCGTTCAGGTTCTGACTCTATTTACTGCCGAGCGCCGGGTCAGAGCCCATTATTGGGGAGCCTGGTTCAGCAGGTCGCCCCTGTACCTGAAAACCCCGTTATTTGCCTGTAACGATAGGCGGAACAACGCGAGCCGAGGCCGTTCCCGCAGGGGTCATCACGAGTGAAGGTGAGGCGATCCATGCGGGGGCATCGCTGGATCGAGTCGTCGCATTCGCTCCTCACGATGACGGTCCCCGGCAAACGCGCGCGGGACAATCCTTTCGCCGCCTTCGGCCGGGATCGGGTTATGCTGCCGCCGCCTCGGCGCTATGCTGCGTTCAGCCATCTTCCGTTGGAGAAAGCCCCACCCATGACCGACCCCATCGGCATCGCCCGCGGCCTCACCAATTATGGCGATCGCGATTTCGCGCTCTATCTGCGCCGCTCCTTCGCGCGCTCGATGGGGTATTCGGCGGCGATGCTGGCAAAGCCGGTCGTCGGCATCGCCAATACGGCGAGCGGCTTCAACAATTGCCACCGCCACCTGCCGGAGCTGGTGGCGGCGGTGAAGCGCGGCGTCCTCGCTGCGGGCGGGCTGCCGCTCGAATTCCCGACCATCTCCTTGGGCGAGGTCTTCCTCAACCCGACGAGCCTCATGTTCCGCAACCTCATGGCGATGGATACCGAGGAGATGATCCGCGCCCAGCCGATGGACGCCGTCGTCCTCGTCGGCGGCTGCGACAAGACGGTGCCGGCGCAGCTCATGGGCGCCGTCTCGGCGAACGTTCCGGCGATCCAGCTCGTCGCCGGCCCGATGATGACGGGGCCGTGGCGCGGCGAGCGCCTTGGCGCCTGCACCGATTGCCGGCGCTACTGGGCGAAGTTCCGCGCCGGCGAGATCTCGAAGGCGGAGATCGAGGAGGTCGAAGGACGCCTTGCCACCACCGCCGGCACCTGCGCCGTCATGGGAACGGCGAGCACCATGGCGTCGATCGCCGAGGCGCTCGGCATGACGCTGCCGGGCACGGCAGCCATTCCCGCCGTCCATGCCGATCGCCTGCGCGCCGCCGAGGCCTCGGGCGCCGCCGCCTTGGAGCTCGCGCGGGCGCGCCTCACCCCCGACAGGATCGTCACGGCGAAATCGGTCGAGAATGCGCTCCGTGTCCTCCTCGCCATCGGCGGCTCGACCAACGCCATCATTCATCTGACGGCGATCGCCGGGCGCGCCGGCATCACGGTCGACCTCCGCCGCCTCAACGAGCTCTCCGACACGACGCCGGTCATCGTCGATCTGAAGCCGACGGGGCAGTTCTACATGGAGGATCTCTTCGCCGCCGGCGGCATCGGCGCCGTGCTGCGCGAGCTGAAGCCGCTCCTCCATCTCGACTGCCTCACCGTCACCGGCGAGACTTTGGGCGAGCGCCTCGCCGCCGATGAGGGCGCCTTCGTCGACCGCACCGTGGTGCGGAGCGCCGTCCAGCCGATCGAGCCGGTGGGCGGGCTCGTCGCGCTCTTCGGCAGCCTCGCTCCGGGCGGCGCCATCCTGAAGCGCTCGGCCGCCGACAAGCGCCTCTTCGAGCGCGAGGGGCGGGCGGTCGTCTTCTCCTCGCTCGAGGATCTGGCGGCGCGCATCGACGATCCGGCGCTCGAAGTGACGCCGGAGGATTTTCTGGTCCTCCAGAATGCCGGGCCGAACAGCCCCTCGGGCATGCCCGAGGCCGGCTACCTGCCCATCCCGGCCAAGCTCGCCCGCGCCGGCGTCAAGGACATGGTGCGCATCTCCGATGCGCGGATGAGCGGCACCGCCTATGGCACCATCGTCCTCCATGTGACGCCCGACGCCGCGAGCGGCGGCCCGCTCGGCCTCGTCCGCGACGGCGACCGGATTCGCCTCAGCGTCAGCGAGCGCCGCCTCGACCTCCTCGTCGATCCCGCCGCGCTGGCACAGCGCCAGGCGACGATCCCGCCGCGCCCGCCGCGCGGCTATGCCCGCCTCTACCGCGACGAGATTCTCGGCGCCGATCAGGGCTGCGACTTCGATTTCCTGCGCAAGACGCCGGGGCGGTAGGACGGCGCACCGCTTCGCTGGCGATGACGGCGCGGCCGGTTCTTTCCGCATCGAAAGAGAAGGTGAAATAATCGCTGGATTTCATCAAAATAAAGATAAATCCTCGCAATCTTTCCTGGACAAATCGCAAAACCTAATCTTGCGGTAATCTTCGTCCGCTATGCTGCGAGAAGGTGGGGATCGGCTGGATGCGGTCCCACCGGTGCCGTGGCCTCCCCGCCTCGGCATGTCGCCGGCCGGGATCGCACCCTCCCTCCCGGCCGGCGACTCGCCGCCGCCCCGCCGGTTCCGTCGCGCGATTTCGCCTCCGCTCTCGGCCCCCTCTCGTGCTAGGAGTAGCGTCCTTGCGAGGAGGTTGCCGTGGCGCAGAGTTCTCGTTCCCTCCTTGCCGCGGCGTTCGCCGCGGCGCTGCTATGCGGAGCGGCGGCGCCGGCGCCTGCCGCCGAGCTTGCGATCCCGATTCTGGTGCCGGTCACCGGCTTCCTCTCGCTCGAAGGCCAGAGTCAGCGCAACGGCGCGCTCCTCGCCATGGCGGACGCGCCGCCGGGTCTCGCCATCCGCCATCCCGTCGCCGATACCGGCGTGTCGCCGGCGGTCGCCGTCAACGCCTTCGAGAAGGCGCTCGGCGAGAAGCCGGTCGCCGTCATCGCGCCGATGCTGGGGACGGAGATGCTGGCGCTGCTGCCGCTCGCACTCGAGAACAAGGTGCCGCTCGTCACCATCTCGGGCACGGCAAAGATCACCGAGCTCGGCAATCCGTGGATCTTTCGCTTCTTCCCCGGCGACAACGTCGTGAAGCTGGCGCAGGCCCGCTACATCGCCGAGGTGCTGGGCGCGAAGCATCCGGCGATTATCGCGCAGAGCGACGCCTATGGGCAGAGCGGCCAGCATTACCTCGAAGCCGCCTTCGCCGATCTCGGCATCAAGCCGGTGTTGAGCGAGACCGTCGATGTCGAGGTCAAGGACCTGCTTCCCGTCCTCTCGAAGGCGCGGGCGGCGGGCGCCGACGTCCTCGTCCCGCACCTCCACGCGCCGGCGACGGCGCTGCTTGTCAAGCAGGCCTCGGCGCTGGGGCTGGGTCTGCCGATCGTCTCGGGATCGGCCATGGCAACGCCGTCCACCGCCGCCCTCCTCGATCCTGCCGAGCTGAAGGGCGTGTGCGCCGAGAGCGCCTCGGCGCCGATCCTGCCGACGGCTCCGGCGGGCGAGCGCTTCCTCGCCGAATATCGCAAGACCTTCGGCGGCGAGCCCGATACCTACGCCCTCGCGCAATATGACGGCGCCATGATGCTGCTCGACGCGATCGCGGCCGGGGCCCGCACGCCGGCCGCCATCCGCGAGGCGCTCGCGACGCGCTCCTATCGCGGCATCGCCATGACCTACCGCTCGGACGGGGCCGGCAACATGGCGCATTCGGCGCTCATCCTCTGCTATGACGGCACGAGCCGGAAGCCGCGCATCGCCCGCCGCTACGACGATATCGTCGCGCTGAAGTGAGGGGCGGCGTGCTGGCGCTGCAGCTCCTCGTCAACGCGGTGGCGCTCGGCGCGGCCTATGCGCTGGTGGCCCTCGGCTTCGTGCTGGTGCTGAACGCGACGGGCGCCGTCAATTTCGCGCAGGGCGACATGGTCATGGCCGGCGGCTACGCAGCGGTGGTGCTCGCCGGGAGTCTGCCGGTGCCGGGTCTTGTTCTCCTGCCGCTCGTGCTGCTGCTGACCGCCGCATTCGGCGTCGTCTTCTCCCTCATCGCGTATTTTCCGCTGCGGGCGCGGCCGCCCGCCGCCGTCTTCATCAGCACCATCGCCACGGGCATCATCCTCCAGAACGGCGCCAATCTGCTCTTCGGAGCCGAGCCGCGCGCCGCCCCGGCGCTCCTCGGCGGCGGCATCTTGCGCCTCGGCGCGTTTGTGCTGCCCCGCCAATCCCTCGCGATCATCGCCGTCGCGGCAGTCCTCGGCCTCGCCCAGCATTGGCTGCTGCGGCGCACCCAATTCGGCCGCGCGCTCCGCGCCACGGCGCAGGATCGCGAGATGGCGCGCGCCGTCGGCGTGCGCGTCGATCGCATGATTGCCGCCAGCTTCGCCTTGGCGACGACGCTCGCCGGCGCCGCCGGCTTCCTTCTCGCCAACCAGTTCTTCGTCACCCCGACCAGCGGCAGCGATCTCATTCTCAAAGCCTATATCGCCGTGACGATCGGGGGATGGGGCTCGCTCGCCGGCGCCGTGCTGGGCGCGATGCTGATCGCCCTCTTCGAGGTCGGCGTCTCGGCGGTGCTGTCCTACGAGGCGGCGATGGCGGCGCTCTATGCCGTGCTCCTCGCTCTCCTCTGGCTGCGTCCGCAGGGACTCATCGGCGAGGCGGCACGAGCGCGCGCGTGAAGCGCGGGAGCGATGCGGGCCGCGGCGCCCTCGCGCCGCTCCTCGCGGCCGGCGCGCTCGGCCTTGCGCTCTATGCGCTCCTCTTCGCCTCGCCTTACGCCATCCGCCTGCTGACGCTGGCCGGCATCGATGCGCTCCTCGTCATCGGCTATCAGCTCATCTTCGGCCATGCCGGCGCGCTGTCGCTGGCGCAGGGAGCCTTCTTCGGCCTCGGCGCCTATGTGACCGGGATTCTCGGCAGCGCGGCGGGGCTCGGCTTCCTTGTCACCTTCCCGCTCTCCTTGCTGCTTCCCGCGGCTCTGGCGGCGCTCGTCGCCGTCCCGACGCTGCGTCTCCAATCCCACTACTTCGCCCTGGCGACGCTCGGCATCGGGCAGGTCCTGCTGCTCGGGGCGCGCAATTGGGATGCCGTCACCGGCGGCGCCAACGGTCTTGCCGGCGTGCCCGGCGTCATCGTTCTCGGCATCGCCGTTCCCGCCGGCCTGCCGCTTCTGGCGCTGATCTGGGCGATGGTCGCTCTCGGCGGCGCTCTTGCCCGCCACGTCGTGCGCGGCCCCTTGGAATTGGCCTTTCTCCTGCTGCGCGAGAGCCCGCTCGGCGCCGCCGCGATCGGCCTCGATGGCGGCCGGCTGCGCCTTCTCGCCTTCGTGGCCAGCGCCAGCTATGCCGGCGCCGCCGGCGCCCTCGGCGCCCATGCGCTGCGCGTCGTCTCTCCCGACGTGCTCGGTTTTCCGGTGATGGTCACCTGCCTTGCCATGACCGTCATCGGCGGCCGCCTCCGTGTCGCCGGCGCGGTCCTGGGCGCGCTGCTCCTCGTCTCGATCCCGGAATGGACGCGCTTCCTCGAAGGCGCCTATCTCCTGGCCTATGGGCTCGCGCTTCTCGCGATCATCATCCTCATGCCTGAAGGCGTCATTGGCGTGCTGGAGCGGGCGGGCGCCGTTTCGCGCTCGGAACGACCACTGCCGCCAGTTCGCAGCCGCCCGCCGCCGCAGCCGGCGAAGGCCGCGTGCTCCGAATGCCGGCTCGACATCCGCGGTCTCGCCAAGCGCTATGGCGGGGTCGAGGCACTCGCCGGGGTCGATCTCGCCCTCAAATCCGGCGAGATCCTCGGCCTCATCGGGCCGAACGGCTCGGGCAAGACGACGCTCGTCAACCTCGTGACCGGGGTGGATGCCGCGGATGCCGGCGCCATCCTCCTCGATGGCGCCGCGATCGCCGGGTTGCCGGCGCACGGAATCGCTCGGCGCGGCATCGCACGAAGCTTCCAAGCGGGGGCGCTGTCGCCGTCCATGAGCGTCCTCGACACGGTGGCGCTGGCGCGGCAGGCGGCGGAGAGGCGACTGACGCTCGGCCGCGCCCTCGTTGCGGGACACGGCCGGAGAGCGTTCGAGGCGGCGCGCGGCGAGGCCATGCATCTCCTCGAGAGCATGAAGATCGGCGACATCGCGGACCGCCGCTGCGGCGAGCTTGCCGCCGGTCTGCGCCGCCGCGTCGAGATCGCGCGGGCGCTCGCCCTCCGCCCGCGCTTCCTCCTTCTCGACGAGCCGGCGGCGGGGCTCGTCACGGAAGAGCGGCGGCGCGTCGCGGACGACCTTGCTGCGCTGGCGAGCGAGGGGCTCGGCCTCCTCGTCGTCGAGCATGACATGCCCTTTTTGATGCCGCTCGCGCACCGGATCGTCTGCCTCGACCGCGGCCGCGTCATCGCCAGCGGAACGCCGGCCGAGATCGCCCGCGATCCGCGCGTCGTCGCCGCCTATCTCGGGACCGCCGCGCCGGCGGCAGGGTGAGGCGGAGCGTCGGCGAGGCGATCACGATTTCGCGAGCGGCGCGCCTTTTGCGCTGGCTATCGCGCCGCGGTGGAATAATACCGGACAGTCGCGGTCTTGATCCGATGGGAGGGTTGTGCCGCTACCATTGCGAGCAGCAATTGTTGACGAGCAACTTTGACTTGAATGTTCTAGACAATCAGGCTAGGCTACGCGCCTCGGCTGAGGCTGCCGGGCCGAAGATCGCGCGAACGGAACCGTGGCACGAGGGACGCCAGCGCCGCTATGTATGACTCTCGCATGCAACATCGCTCGGACGAGGTCTCTGAGGACGCGGCCTTGCTCGACCGCGACTCGCCGATCCCGCTCTACATGCAGATCAAGCAGTATCTGGCGCGGCAGATCGCCGTCTGGGGGCAGCGCAGCGACAAGTTCTTCACCGATGCCGAACTCTGCGAGATGTTCGGCGTCAGCCGAATGACCGCCCGCCAGGCTGTGCAGGAATTGGTCGATGAAGGCATGCTGAAGCGCGCCCGCGGCATCGGCACCTTCGTCGTCGCGCGCAAGGTCGAGGAGCAGCTGACGCCGGTCATCGACGACCAGTGGAATGCGGCCGGCCGGCCCATCGATCTCGACCTTCTCGCCTATGAGATGCAGCCCTGCCCCACGGGTTTCGCCGACGATCTCGGCATCGCCGCCGGCGCGCCGGTGCGTTACGTCTTTCGCCTGCGCAAGGCGGGCGGCGTCCCGATCGCTCTCGATCACCGCTACATTCCGCTCGCTCTCGCCACCGAGCACACCCAGGCCGATGCGCGCACCAGAATTCTGCGTCCGTTCTTCGAGCGCTTCGAGATGAGCCATGCCGAGATCCGGCTCGAGGCGACGACCGCCGGCCAGCAGGAGGTTCGCTGGCTCGGCCTTGCTCTCGGGGCGCCGCTGATGATGCGCCGCATGCGCTATCTCACGGCGGAAGGGCTCGCCGTCCTCGCCGGCTGCACCATCTATCGCGCCGATCTCGTGCGCTATTCGATCCATATGCCGCTGTCGCGCGACACCCTCGAACCCGCGGCGCTCGGAAACGACAAAGACCGCGTGGTCCGCTTGCGCCGCGAGATGGTGGCGCCGGAGTCCCTCGCGCTCGAAGGTGCCGCCAATCCGCGATCTTGACGGGGCGAACGCCTCGCCCCAGATGCTCGAAGCCGCGGGCCGGCGCCGCGGCCGGAGAGGAGAGGGCGGGCATGGTCGAGAAGGTCGTCAAGACGGATGCGGAATGGCGGGCGCAGCTGACGCCCGAGCAGTATCGCGTGACGCGCCAGAAGGGCACCGAGCGCGCCTTCACCGGCGAATATGCGCGCAGCAAGACGCCCGGCACCTATGTCTGCGTCTGCTGCGGCCAGCCGCTTTTCGCCTCCGAGACGAAGTTCGAATCGGGCACCGGCTGGCCCAGCTTCTGGCAGCCGATCGCGCCTGACGCCATCGCGACCGAGACCGACCGCAGCTTCTTCATGCGGCGCACCGAGGTGCTGTGCAGCCGCTGCGATGCGCATCTCGGCCATGTCTTCGAGGACGGCCCCGAGCCGACCGGCCTGCGCTACTGCATGAATTCGGCGGCGCTGAAGCTCCAGCCGAAGTAGCTGGGTGAGCGGGCGACGCCCAGCCTATTTGCGATTGAACTCGATCCTCCGCCCGCCTTCCGCCCAGATCCGCTCGATCTCGCGCAGATCGTAGATGCCGGCGGGATGGGCACGTGTCGGGAAGACGCGGCGGAAGGGGGCGATGTCGCGCCGGTAGACGCCGTAGAGACGGCGCAGCTCGGCGAGCGGTTCCGGATGATCGTCGACCCTGAGGTCGATATCCGCCACCTCCTCGCTCGAATAGACGAGGAGCACCGCCGATTGCCGGCCGCGCTTGTCGCCTCCCGCCGCTTGCCCCGCCTCGAGCGCGTCGATGAAGCGCTCCGGGAACGGCTTGCCGGCTGCGGCGGCGAAGGCGGCATAGGTCTCGGCGACGACGTCGGCGCCCGCCAGCATGTTGCCCGCGACCGAGAAGCCGTCGCCCGTCTTGTGCCCGCACCAGGGAACGCAGCTTTCGCCGGTGAAGGCGGCGGTGCGCCCGTCGGCATCGACGATCTGGAGCTGGCGGATGGCGCGACCCTCATCGCCGGCGATCAGCACCTTCATGACGTCGGCCGCGGGCACGCCGTCGGCGAGGAGCCGCAGCCCGCGCGTCCCGAACATCGGGTTGGTGAAGGATTGCGTCGCGATCGCGCCGACGCCGCTCCGGGCATGGCTGCAGCGCTGGCCGGTGGCGAAGGCCTTCGTCGTGACCGCGACGCCGAAGGCGCCCGTCGCCGCGTCGCGCGCCACGATCGACCAGGTCATGAGCCGGGCTCCATTCAGCTCGTCATGAAGCGGGCCCGCGTCCCGCGCTCGATCGCGGCGGCGATGAGCCGGTCGATGCTGAGGCGATGGCGGAGCAGCTCGAGGACGCGCAGCTCCTCCTGGCTCGCTTCGCCATCGGCGGCGGCGACGTCGCAGGCCATGGCATAGGCCGTCTCGCGCAGCTTCGCCGGAAGCGCGGCCTTGATCTGCCGGAACGCTTCCTCGAGCCCGTTCTCCTGTTCGAGAAGGCCGGCGCACTCGCGCAGCGTCAAGGTCAGATTGTCGCGGTTGTAATCGGCGAAAACCGGCAGGTCGCGCACATTGTCGCCGATGATCCGCATCTCGGCATCGGTCATGTTGCTGTCGGCCGCCGACACCAGCACCATGGTGTAGATGAGCGCGGCTTGGTGGTCGATCATGGATTCTCCCGGTTGCAGGGTGGCCATAGCAGGGCGGCGCGGGGGCCTTGTCAAGCGTGGCCCGGCGGCATGCCCCTTAAGTTCCGCCTGCCGCCTTCGCCTCGTCTGCGGCTCGGCGCAGGAACGCCGCCGTGCGCTCCACCGCCGCCTTGAGGCCGACGCGCTCCACGGCGACACCTTCGGGAAAGGCGCCGTAAAGGCGCGAGGGGAAGGCGGCGTCGAGCAGAACGAAAACGCCGCTGTCGGTCGCCCGGCGGACGAGCCGGCCGAAGGCCTGCTTCAAGCGGAGCCGCGTCAGCATGTCGTCATAGCGGGCGCCGCCCAGCGCCGCCCGCCGCGCCTTGTGCAGGATGTCGGGGCGCGGCCAGGGGACGCGGTCGAAGACGAGAAGGCGGAGCGAGCGTCCGGGCACGTCGACGCCGTCGCGGACCGCATCGGTGCCGAGGAGGCAAGAATCCTCCTCGGCGCGGAAGATGTCGATGAGCGTCGCCGTATCGATCCCGTCGACATGCTGCGCGAGCAGCATGATGCCGGCCGCATCGAGCGGCGCCGCGATGCGCTGATGGACCGCCTTCAGCCGCGCGATGGCGGTGAAGAGTCCGAGCGCGCCGCCGCCCGCGGCGAGGAAGAGGGCGCGATAGGCGCCGGCGATCTGCGAGAGGTCGTCGCGCCGGACATCGGTGACGATGAAGACGCGCGTCCGCGCCGCGTAATCGAAGGGCGAGGGGACGCGCGCCCGCCAGGCCGGCTTGTCGAGATGGCGCGCCCCGGTGCGCGCCTCGGCGGCCCGCCAGTCCTCGGCCGGATCGCCGCTGCCGTCGGTGAGGGTGGCCGAGGTGAGGAGGACGCCATGCGCGGGCTTTGCCACCGCTTCGATGAAGGGGCGAGTCGGATCGACCCAGTGGCGGTGCATGCCGACATCGTGTTCGAGCCCGTCGAAGCGCTCGAGCGAGAGCCAGTCGATGAATTCGGCGGGCTGCGGCTCCGAAAGCTGGCGCAGCATGCGCCGCCAGCCGCCGATCTGCACGGCGCCGCGCCGCGTCAGGCTGCGGATCATCGCCTCGATGCGCAGCCGCGTCCCGGTTTCGAGCTCGGCCGCCACCTCTTCGAGACGCAGAGCGAGGCGCCGCGCGAGGGTGGCGAGCGGCGCCTCGATCCGCGCCAGCGCCTGCTCCAACTCGGCGGCGGCGGGGAGGAGCTCGTCGACGGGCGGGCGCGCTTCCGTCTCGATGCTGTAGCCGCCGTCGCGCTCGGCGGCGCGGGCGAGCACCTGGCGGCGGACAATGGCGAGAAACGCTTCGGCGGCGTGCAGCGGCCGGTCCTCGGAAAGGCGCCGCTGCCAGCCCTCGCCGGGCAGCGCCCGCGCGGCGATGAGCGCCGCTCCGAGCGCCGCCTCCGACTCGGCATCGCCGGCGATCAGATCCTCGAGGCGGCGGCGGAGACCACGGGCACGGCCGCGTCCGCCTGCCTCGGCGCCGACGAGCCAGCGCCGCAGATCGGCGGTCTCGATCCCCGAGAGCGCGAGAGAGAAGGCGCTGTCGGCGGCGTCGAAAACGTGATGCCCCTCGTCGAAGACGTAGCGCGTCGGCAAGACGCCGTCATCGAGGCCGCCCAGCGCCGCCTGAACCATGACGAGCGCGTGGTTGGCGACGACGATATGCGCCCGGCGGGCGCGGCGGACGCTCCGCTCGATGAAGCATTTGTGATAGTGCGGGCAGGCGGAATGGATGCACTCGCCGCGGCGATCGGTAAGGCCGAGGGAGCGGCTGCGCCCCAGCACATCGGCGAGCCAGCCCGGGAAATCGCCGCCGCCGACGAGGTCGCCGTCGCGCGTCCGGGCGAGCCAGCGCGCGAGGAGGCCGAGCGGCACCGCCTCGCCCGGCCGCAGCGGCAGCCCCGCCACCGCTTCCTCGAAATTGAGCAGGCAGAGATAGTTCTCGCGGCCTTTGCGCAGCACCACGCGGCGCGCCTTGACGGCGGGGTCGGGATAGAGGCGGTCGAGCTCGCCGTCGATCTGGTGCTGGAGGTTGCGCGTATAGGTCGCGATCCAGACGGCGCTGCCATTCTTCTCGGCCCAGAGGCTCGACGGCGCGATATAGCCGAGCGTCTTGCCGACCCCGGTGCCGGCCTCGGCGAGGACCGCATTCGGCTGCCGCGGCGCCGAGCGCGGCGCGAAAGCCTGAGTCACGGCGTCGGCGTAGTCGCCCTGCTGCGGCCGCGCCTCGGCGCCGCCGCCAAGGAGCTCGGCAAGACGACGCCGCGCCTCGGCCGGCTCGACCGGCTCGTTGCCGGGCGGCGCTTCGGGCGCGTGCTCGGACCACTCGGGAAGGCGCCGCCAAACGGCGAGGCCCGCGGGGACCGCGCCGTGTTGCGCTGCCTCGTCCGCGAGCGCGGCGCGCACCGCCTGCCCCCAGCTCCAGCCGCCCCGCTCCATTGCCGCGGCGATGACTGGCGCGTCCGGGTCGGGTGCCGCGGCTGCCAGCTCGCCGAGGAGGCGCCGCGCAGCCTCGATGAGAAGGAGCGCCTCGTCGGCGAGCCCGCGCGGCGGCGCAAGGCCGAGCGCCGCGGCGAGGCCGCGCGGCGTCGGCAGGCAAAAGCTGGCCGGCCGCACGAAGGCGAACAGCTCGAGGAGGTCGAAGGCGGCGAAGGCGGGGCTACGCAAGCGCCGCGCCAGCGCGCGCCCGTGGCAGAGGAGAGGCGGAACCCGCCGCGCCCGCCCGGCCGCCTCATCGAGGTCGAGAAGGGCGATTTCGCCATCGGCGGAGAGCCACGCCGCCTCGGTCAGGCCGATCGCGAGGGCCGGCGCTTCGGGCAGCAGGACGGAAGCGGTGCGCGCGGCGGCAGCCACGGCGGCAGGTCAGCCTCCGTGGGCGAATTCCCAGTACATCTCGCGGGCGCGGCTGTAAACGGGACCGGGCTGCAAGTCGCGCTTCTCGATCCGCGTCGTCGGCAGGACCTTGCCGTAATTGCCGGCCGAGAAGATCTCGTCGGCGTTTAGCACCTCGGCGAAGCTCACGGTCCGCTCATGCACGGCGATGCCGGCCTTGCGCAGGAGCTGGCGCACGCGCGCCCGGGTGATGCCGGCGAGGAAGGTCCCGTTGGCGATCGGCGTATGGGCGACGCCGTCCTTGACGATGAAGATGTTCGCGGTGGCGAATTCCGCGACATTGCCCGCCGGGTCGAGGACGACGGCATTGTCGTAGCCCTTGCCGAGCGCCTCGGAAATGGCGCGGCCGGTATTGGGGTAGAGGCAGGACGCCTTGGCGTTGGTCGGCGCCATGTCGGGCGCCGGGCGGCGGAAGCTCGACAGGCACGCGGAAAAGCCCTTGGCGCTCGGCATCGGCGATTCATAGACCGAAAGCGCAAAGCGCGTGCTCTCGGGCAGAGGCGCGATGAAGCCCTGCTCGGCCCAGAACATCGGCCGGATATAGAGCTCGGCGTCGCGCGGGAACTGGCGGACGCCGTCGCGCGCCAGCTCGTGAATCTCGCCTGCCGTCAGCATCGGGGCGAGGCCGAGATTCTTCGCCGACTGCACGGCGCGCTCGCAATGCTTGTCGAGATCGGGCGTGCAGCCCTCGAAAGCGCGCGCGCCATCGAAAATGATCGAGGAAAGCCAGGTCGCGTGCGTCATCGGCCCGAGGATGGGCGGGTTGCCTTCGTGCCAGAGTCCGTCGATGTAGGTGAGCGCTTTCATCGGCCGAGCATAGACCTGGAGCGCGCCGCATTGCACGCCAAAAATCGGCAGCGCGCGGCGGCGCATGCGCGCCGAAGGCGTGCCGCCGGGGCTTGTCCCCGTCCGCAGCGATCGGGTAGCGTCCGGCCCATGGCAAAGCCTCTCGTCTACCATATGTGCCGTGCCGAGGAATGGCGCGCCGCCGGCGCAGCCGGCGTCTATCGCGGCTCGTCGCAGGACGCCGCCGACGGCTTCATTCACTTCTCGACCGCGGCGCAGCTCCCGGCGAGCGCGGCGAAGCATCGCGCCGGGCAAGCGGGCCTCGTGCTGCTGGCGGTCGACCCCGATGCGCTCGGCGACGCGCTGCGCTGGGAGAGCGCGCGCGGCGGCGCGCTCTTTCCGCATCTCTACGGAGAGCTGCCCTGCTCGGCCGTACGCAGCGTCTCGCCGCTTCCCCTGGGCGCGGATGGCCGGCACGTCTTCCCCTCCCTCGACTGAACCTGCCATGGCTCCGAAGGGAGGCGCCGCCGCCGCGGGCCGGCCATTGCCGACGGCGGTGGGCGGGCTGCGCGAGCTGGCGCCGCGCTTCGACGGCTTCATCCTCGACGTCTGGGGCGTGCTCCATGACGGCTTCAAGCCTTATCCCGGCGTCATCGACTGCCTGGAGGGGCTGATCGCGGCGGAAAAGCGGATCGTCGTCCTCTCGAACGCGCCGCGCCGCGCCGTCGATGTCGTCACGCGCATGCGCGAGATCGGCATCCCCGACCACCTCTATCACCATGTCCTCTCCTCGGGCGAGGAAACCTGGCAGCACCTCGCGCGGCGCTCCGATCCCTTTTATGCCGCGCTCGGCCGGTCCTGCCTCTTCATCGGGCCGCCGCGCGATGAAGGAATGATGGCCGAGCTCGGCCTCGTCCAGGTCCGGACAGTGGAGGAGGCGGATTTCATCCTCGCGACCGGGCCCTGGGGCTGGGAGGCGAACGCCGCCCGCTACGAAGCCATGCTCGAGGCGGCGGCGCGGCGCGAGCTGCCCTTCATCTGCGCCAATCCCGATCTCGTCGTCCGCCACGGCGAGCGCCTGATGATCTGCGCCGGGACGCTCGCCCAGCGCTACGAGGCGCTGGGCGGCCGAGTGCGCTGGCACGGCAAGCCGTTCCTGTCGGTCTACGAGACCTGCTTCGGCATGCTGGGCTTTCCCGGAAGGGACCGCATCATCGCCGTCGGCGACAGCCTGCGCACCGATATCGCCGGGGCCAACGGCGCGGGCATCGCCAGCGTCCTCGTCACCGGCGGCATCCATGCCGAGGATTTCGGCGCCGCCGCGGCAGGCATTCCCGATCCGCATCGGCTCGCGGCCGCTATCGCCGCGCATGGCAGCCGGCCGGACTTCATCATGCCGCGCATGGTGTGGTAGCGGTCAGCGCGCCATCAATGATGGTGCGCGCCGTGCAGAATCTGGTCCGCCATGCCGGTGTCGTAGGCGAGCCCTTCGGCAGTGACGAGGGCGGCCAGCGGGAACATCGATTTGATGAGCCCCTTGCGCTCGAGCGCGACCCAGACAGCGACATTGCCGAGGCCGCTCGCATCCTTGGTGAAGGCGACGGCCTCGCCGACATGGAAGTGATCGCCATGGGGCTGCGGCAGATCCTCGACGAGGATCGCCCCCGATTCGTCGGGGGGATGGCCGCCCGGCAGGCGCGCCAGGGCCTGCAGCAGGGTCAGCGTCTTGAGCTGCAGCGGGTTGAGGTTGAGCGGATTCTTCTTCGGCGGCATGGGTCTCGAGCCAATCCTCGCGCAGGTGTCGCCGCACGATAGCGCCCGCCGCGCCCCAGCGCAAAGCCGAGCCCTCCCGTCTTGGGGTGCGACCTCCTGCACGACGAAGGCGCCGGACCAGAAATGGATGCGGTAGCGCGGGCCGGCGAAGGGCCGCAGCAGCGCCGTCGCCGCCGCCGGGTCGGCGGGGTTGAGGTCGAGGGCGAGGGCGACGACGTCGCACCCGCGGCTCGACGGGTTGAGCCG
>JAJPHB010000122.1 GCA_021325525.1 Alphaproteobacteria bacterium | reverse complement strand
GGTCGCGATCCCGGCCATGGCGGCGACGACAGGCCGGGATCAAGGAGCAAGAATGGCTATCGCAGCGCAAACCGGAGGAGCCGCCAAGGAAAGCTTCGCCGCCCTTTTGGATGAATCGCTCGGCAAGACGGGCGGCCTCGAAGGCACCGTCGTCAAGGGCAAGGTCATCGCCATCGAGAATGACAGCGTCCTCATCGATGTCGGCCTCAAATCGGAAGGCCGGGTCGATCTGAAGGAATTCGCCGCGCCGGGCCAGCCTGCGGAGATCAAGCCGGGCGACACGGTCGAGGTCTATCTCGAGCGCATGGAGGACAAGAACGGCGAGGCGCAGCTCTCGCGCGAAAAGGCGCGCCGCGAGGAGGCCTGGACGCTGCTCGAGAAGTCCTTCCAGAACAACGAGCGCGTGACCGGCGTCATCTATGGCCGCGTCAAGGGCGGCTTCACCGTCGATTTGAACGGCGCCGCCGCCTTCCTGCCGGGCAGCCAGGTCGACATCCGGCCGGTGCGCGACATCACCCCGCTCCTCGGCACGCCGCAGCCCTTCCAGATCCTCAAGATGGACCGCTCGCGCGGCAATATCGTCGTCTCGCGCCGGGCCGTCCTCGAGGAGAGCCGGGCCGAGGCCCGCTCCGAGCTGGTGGCGAGCCTCAAGGAGGGCCAGATCCTCCAGGGCGTCGTCAAGAACATCACCGATTACGGCGCCTTCGTCGATCTGGGCGGCGTCGACGGCCTTCTCCATGTGACCGATATCGCCTGGCGGCGCATCAACCATCCCTCCGAGGCGCTCCATATCGGCCAGACCGTCAAGGTGCAGGTCATCCGCTTCAACCCCGAGACGCAGCGCATCAGCCTCGGCATGAAGCAGCTCGAAGCCGATCCCTGGGAGGGCGTCGAGCTCAAATACCCGGCCGGCGCCAAGTTCAAGGGACGTGTCACCAACATCACCGATTACGGCGCCTTCGTCGAGCTGGAGCCCGGGGTCGAGGGGCTCGTCCATGTCTCGGAGATGTCCTGGACCAAGAAGAACGTCCATCCGGGCAAGATCGTCTCGACCAGCCAGGAGGTCGAGGTCATGGTGCTTGATGTCGATCCGCAGAAGCGGCGCATCAGCCTCGGCCTCAAGCAGACCCTCGCCAACCCGTGGGAAGCCTTCGTCGAGAAGCACCCGGTCGGCAGCGAGCTCGAGGGCGAGGTCAAGAACATCACCGAATTCGGGCTCTTCGTCGGCCTGCCCGGCGATATCGACGGCATGGTCCACCTCTCCGATCTCGACTGGTCGAAGCCGGGCGAGGAGGCGATCAACGACTACAAGAAGGGCGACACCGTCAAGGTCAAGGTGCTCGACGTCGATGTCGAGAAAGAGCGCATCAGCCTCGGCATCAAGCAGCTCGCCTCCGACCCGCATGAGGAGACGCTGCAGAAGCTGAAGAAGGGCGATGTCGTCACCTGCACCGTCTCGGCCGTGACTGACGGCGGGATCGAGGTGACGGCGGAGGGCATGCAGGGCTTCATCCGCAAATCCGACCTCTCGCGCGACCGCAGCGAGCAGCGCCCCGACCGCTTTGCCGTCGGCGAGAAGGTCGATGCCAAGGTGACCGCGATCGACAAGGCGACGCGCAAGCTCACCCTGTCGATCAAGGCGCGCGAGGTCGAGGAGGAGAAGAAGGCGATGGCCGAATACGGCTCCTCCGATTCGGGCGCAAGCCTCGGCGACATTCTCGGCGCGGCGCTCAAGAAGAAAGACACGAAGACCGAGGAGTAGCCGGCGCTTCGGCAACTCGGCTCAACGGGAAACGGGCGGGAAACCGCCCGTTTTTTGTTTCCGGTGGCATCCCTGGTGCGCAGCGATGGCTGCGGCCTTCGATTGCGGTCCTGCGGTCATTGCGGGACAAGCAATTATGATGTATGTTGCATCAACCTATGCCTTTTTTCCTTAACACCGATCTCGAAGGCATCAGCTCGTCGATGATGACCGCCGCACAAATGCGCGCCGCTCGCGCTCTCCTCGGCATCGACCAGCGGGAGCTGGCGGAGCTGTCGGGCGTGTCGTTGCCGACGATCCAGCGGATGGAGGCGAGCGAGGGCACCGTGCGTGGCGTCGTCGACACGCTCACCAAGGTGATCGAGGCCTTCGAGCGGGCCGGGGTCGAGCTCATCGGCGACAATGCGGCGAGCGCCGGCGGCGGGCGCGGCGTGCGCTTCAAAGAAACGAAGCCGCCGAGCGGGCGCGCCTGACGCGCATTACGGCAACGGAAGGATCATTATGGCTCTGCGTGCGGCCGCCGCCGGCTTCGGCGAACTCTTCACCCCGAAGCTCGTCACCATTCTCCGCGAGGGGTACACGCTCGCCGATTTGAAGGCGGATGCGGTGGCGGGGTTGACCGTCGCCATCGTGGCGCTGCCGCTCTCCATGGCGATCGCGATCGCCTCGGGCGTGACGCCCGACCGCGGCCTCTACACCGCCATCGTGGGCGGCTTTGTCGTCTCGCTCCTCGGCGGCAGCCGCTTCCAGGTCGGCGGCCCGGCCGGCGCCTTCATCGTGCTGGTCGCCGCCACGGTCGAGCAGCAGGGCCTGGACGGACTCATCCTCGCCACCTTGCTGAGCGGGATGCTCCTGCTCGCCGTCGGCCTGCTGCGGCTCGGAACCTTCGTCAAATTTGTCCCCTATCCGGTGACCGTGGGCTTCACCGGCGGCATCGCACTCATCATCTTTGCAAGCCAGCTGAAGGAGCTTCTCGGCCTCACGCTCGACAAGGAGCCGGGGCCCCTCGTTCCGAAGCTCGCCGCCCTCGCGGCGGCGGCGCCGAGCGTGAATGGCGCGGCCGTCCTCGTCACCGCGCTCGCGGTCGGCGCCATCCTTCTCATCCGGCGCGTTCGTCCGCATTGGCCGGCCTTCATCATCGCGGTCGGCCTCGCCTCGCTCGCCGTCTGGGGCTTCGGCATCCCCGTCGAGACGATCGGCACCCGCTTCGGCGGCATTCCGCAAATCCTGCCGGCGCCGCATCTGCCGCACCTGTCAGGCCAGACGGTCCTCGCCGCCTTGCCGGCAGCTCTGTCCTTCGCCCTTCTCGGCAGCATCGAAAGCCTGCTTTCGGCGGTGGTGGCCGACAGCATGACCGGCCGCAGGCACCGGTCGAATTGCGAGCTGGTCGCCCTGGGCGTCGCCAATATCGCCTCGGCGCTCTTCGGCGGCTTCTGCGCGACCGGGCTCATCGCCCGCACCGCGACCAATGTGCGCGCCGGCGCGCGCAGCCCGGTCGCCGGGATGCTGCACGCGGTTTTTCTCCTCCTCTTCATGCTCGCCGCGGCCCCGCTCGCGAGCTATATCCCGCTCTCGGCGCTTGCTGCGGTTCTCGCAATTGTCGCGTGGAACATGGTGGAGAAGCATGGCTTCGCGACGCTGCTGCGCGCCTCGCGCGGCGATGCCGTGGTCCTGCTCGCCACCTTTCTCCTGACGATCTTCCGCGGCTTGACCGAGGGCATTCTCGTCGGCTTCGGCATCGGCGCGCTTCTTTTCCTCCACCGCATGGCGCAAGCGATCGAGATCGACGCCGCTCGGCCGCTCATCGAGGAGGACGAGCCCGACATCCGCGACGGCGAGCGCCGCAGCCCCTATGACGCGGCGCTCGCCAGCAACCCCGACATCATCGTCTACCGCATCTCGGGCGCCTTCTTCTTCGGCGCGGCGGCGACCGTTTCGGCGGTGCTCGATCGGCTCGCCGAAAATCCGAAGGCCTATGTGATCGACTTCTCGGCCGTGCCGTTCATCGATTCGACCGCGGCGACCACCATCGGCGGCTTTGTTCGCAAGGCACGCCGCGCCGAAGCCGGCATCTTTATCGCGGGCGCCAAGCCCTCCGTCCGCCGCGTTCTGTTGACCCACGGCGTTCGCCCACCCGCCGCCCGCTTCCGCTCGACCGTGGCGGACGCGGTCGCCGCCGCGCAAATGCGGAGCGCAAGCGCCGCGCGCGCCCTGCTGACGGCGAGCACCTGAGCCAGCCGGCGCGGCGCCGGCGCGCGGTCACTCGCCGCTCTGCGCCGCTCCCGCCAGCATGTCGTCGAGCGTATAGGCGAGGTGCGATTTCGCCCAGCCGCCATCGGCGGGAAAGATGCGGAGCTGCAAGACGCCATTCACCGCCTTTTCGATTCGGTAGTTGACGCCGGTCAGCGGCTCGCAGACGCCGTTGAAGAGGCGCGCCGCCTCCTTCGCGTCATGGCGATCAGCGGCGTTGAGGATCTCGTAAAGCGCCGTCTGGCTGGCGCAGGCGACGGGTCCGAGCTCGTTCGAGAGCGGCGTTGCGGTGGTGTGAACGGTGGTCGTCGGCAAGCTCGTCGTCGCGAGGGCGGACACCGCGAGTGCAGTGAGGATCGGCTTCATCGGTCTGATCTCCCTGGGAGCCGAGACTCGATGATAGGCGGCGGAATTCCCGGATTATGCCCGCATCACTCTAACGTGACCGCATGTGAGACCCTCAATGAGGGTATCGCGCGCTCATTCCGGCATCTTGAACGGGCGCACGCTCTCATAGGCGCGGCTTGCGCGGAGGACGAGATCCTCGCGGTAGCGGCCGGCGACGATTTGGAGCGCCGCCGGCAGCCCCTCGCCGGTGAAGCCGCAAGGCACGCTCGCCGCCAGCTGCTGCGTGAAGTTGAAGGGGAAAGTGAAGGGCAGCCAATCGAACATGGCGCCGAGCCGGTCGGGATGGGTCTTGCCGAGCTCGAAGGCGACGAGCGGGAGCTGTGGCGTCAGCAGCAGATCGTAGCTCTCGTGGAAAGCGTTCATGTGCCGCCCGAGCGCATCGCGCGCCGCCCAGGCGCGCAGCAGGTCGCCGGCGGAGTAGCGGCGGCCATATTCGGCCCGTTCGAGATAGCCCGGGTCCATAAGCGCGCGCTTTTCCGCTGGTATGCCTTCGAGCGTCGCCGCCATGTTGCTCCAATAGAAGGCCTCGAAGGGCGCGCGCGGATCGGGAAAGCCCGGGTCTTTCTCCTCGACATAGGCGCCCAGCTCCTCGAAGACGCGCGCCGCCTCGTCGACGAGCACGCCCACCTCCGGGTCGACCCAGCCATGGCCGAGGGTCCGGCTATAGGCGATCCGGAGCCCGCGCACCCCCTCCTCAAGGCCGATCCGCCAATCGCGCCGCTCCTCGGGAAGCTGCAGCCAGTCGCGCGGATCGGGCTCCGAGATGACGGTCAGCATCAGCGCCGCATCGGCGACCGTGCGCACCATCGGGCCCGTATGCGAGCAGCCGGGGAGGAGGCCATAGGGATAGGCCGGGACCCGCCCATAAGTGGCTTTGAGTCCATAGACGCCGCAGAAGGCGGAAGGAATGCGGATCGAGCCGGCGCCGTCCGAGCCGATATTGAGCATGCCCATGCCGGTCGCGGCGGCGATGGCGGCGCCGCCGCTCGAGCCGCCGCAGGTCCGCTCGCGATTCCAGGGATTGCGGCTGACCCCGGTCAAGGGGCTGTCGGTCACCCCCTTCCAGCCGAATTCCGGCATGTTGGTCTTGCCGAGGAAGACGGCGCCGTGCTCGCGCATGCGGGCGACGGCGGGCGCGTCCTCGGTCCACGGACCCTCGGGAGAGACGGTGCGCGAGCCTTTGAGGGTGGGCCAGCCCTTCGCCGGCCATTGGTCCTTGATCGTCGACGGGATGCCGTCGAGAAGGCCGCAGGGCGCGCCCTTCATCCAGCGCTCCTCCGAACGCCGCGCCGCCGCCAGCGCGTCATCATGGGCGACGAAGCGGAAGGCGTTGAGCGCGCCGTCGCGCGCCTCGATGCGCGCCAGCACCGCCTTCGTCGCCTCGACGGGCGAGAGTCGCCGCCGGCGATAGTTCTGTCGGAGCTCCGTCGCCGACATCATGGCGATCTCGTCGGTCATGGCCCTCTCCCGCTCTGTTCCGGTGAGGATGATGTCGCTTGCGCTGCCGCCGCGCAATCTCTGGACCCGGCCGATGCGCCGCGGAATGATGCCGGCGAAGCAGCGGCGGAGGCGGAAATGAGCGAGCCCGTCTACGAGATGGCGGTCGAGCGTGACGTCATGATCCCGATGCGGGACGGCGTTCGGCTTGCCACCGACATCTACCGGCCGGCGCAGGGCGGCCGTCCGGTCGAGCGCCGCTTCCCCGTCATTCTCGAACGCACGCCCTACGACAAGAGCGCGACCAGCCGCTCTGAGCGGACGGCGGCCGACCCGGCGCCGCGCGGGCGGGCGGAGATCGCGCAGTATTTCGTCCGCCACGGCTATGTCGTGGCCTATCAGGATTGCCGCGGCCGCTACCGCTCGGAAGGCCGCTTCACGAAATATCTCGGCGAGGGGCCCGACGGCTACGATACCGTCGCCTGGCTCGCCCGCCAGCCCTGGAGCACCGGCCGCATCGGCACGATGGGGCTGTCCTACGCCGCGCACACCCAGGCGGC
Source organism: Alphaproteobacteria bacterium (assembly GCA_021325525.1). Taxonomy (GTDB): domain Bacteria; phylum Pseudomonadota; class Alphaproteobacteria; order ATCC43930; family CGMCC-115725; genus URHD0088. The sequence continues at coordinate 42,951 of JAJPHB010000122.1, read as the reverse complement.
GCTCGGCTGTCTCGACCCGCCGGGCCTTGCCTGTCAGCTCCTCGATTCGGGCGGCTTCTCCAACGCCTTCCAGAGCGGCATCCGCCAGGGCGGCGCCTTCGAGCTGAAGCAGGCGACCTGGGCCCTGAAGCAGGCTTGCGAGGCGCCGGAGATCGCCTCCGATCCGGTCGCCCGCGCCGCCATGGCGCGCATCGACGCCCGCGACTGGTTCGCGCGCATGCCCTGGAAGCGCGGGCATTCGCCGCTCGCCGCTGCGCCCGATTACGAAAGCTACCTCTTCGAGCAATGGACGCATGGCGTTTTCGACGAATACTGGCAGCGCGTCGGCATCTGGATGGCCGGATTCTATGCGCGCTATGCCAAGGTGCCGGTGATGCATATATCGAGCTGGTACGACGCCTATACGCGGACGGCGACGGAGAACTACCTCGGCCTCACCGCCGCGGGACGCGGATCGCAATGGCTCATCCTCGGCCCGTGGACGCATGGCGACCGCTCCGACACCTTCGCCGGCGAAGTCGATTTCGGCGCCGCGGCGACGCTTGATGCCGCCATTGCCGCCGACTTCCGCGCGCTGCGCCTGCGCTGGTTCGATCGCTGGCTCAAGGACGCGCCGAACGGCGTCGAGGCGGAGCCGCGTCTGCGCTACTTCGTCATGGGCGGCGGCTCGGGCCGGCGCAATGCCGAGGGCCGGCTCGACCATGGCGGGGCATGGCGGAGCGCCGGCGATTGGCCGCTGCCCGGCACCCGCTGGACGCGCCTCCATCTCCACGGCGACATGAGCTTGCGTGCGGCGCCGCCGACTGCCGGCGCCAGCCCGCTCCGCTACGATTACGATCCCTCCCATCCGGTGCCGACGATCGGCGGCACCGTCACCTCGGGCGAGCCCGTGATGTGGGGCGGCGCCTTCGACCAGGTGGAGCGTCCCGATCTCTTCGGGGCGCGCCCGCCCTATCTGCCGCTGGCGGCGCGCGCCGATATCCTCGTCTTCACGACGCCGCCGCTCGTGGAGGATATCGAGGTTACGGGTCCCATCACGGTCGAGCTGTGGATCTCATCGACGGCGCCCGACACGGATTTTACGGCGAAGCTCGTCGACTGGCACCCGCCCAATGCCGACTATCCAGGCGGGTTCGCGATGAACCTCACCGACGGCATCTTCCGCGTGCGCTATCGGGAGTCCTGGGAGAAGCCCAAGATGCTGCGCCCGGGCGAGATCGCGCGTGTGGTGATCGAGCCTTTCGCAACCAGCAACCTCTTCAAGGCCGGCCACCGCATTCGCCTCGACATCTCCTCGAGCAACTTTCCCCATTTCGACGTCAATCCCAATACGGGCGAGGCGGAAGGGCTGGCGATACGGCGGCAGACTGCGGTCAACACCGTTCACGTCGATGCGGCCCACCCGTCGCACATCCTGCTGCCGGTCATTCCGCGGAGGTAATTGGTTCGGGCGAGCCATGGCTGGCCGCGTCGCGAACCGGCGGCGCCGATCGGCATTCCTGCGGCCGCCTCGCCGCGCGAGCCTTCCCCGCTGCGCCGATGCCCGCCTATGATGCGGCTCGACAAGGAGGGGCCGAGATGTCCGAAGACAATCCGCCGGTCGGTGCCGCGCTCGATTGGCGTCCGGTTGCGCCGCCGAAAAGGGCGACGCTGCCCGGCCGCTATGTCCGGCTGGAGCCGGTCGACCCGGCGCGCCATGCGGCGGATCTCTTCGCGCTCTCCGCGCCGGCGCCGCGGCTCTGGACCTATATGGGCTACGGCCCCTTTGCCGATGCCGCCGCCTTCCGCACTTGGCTCGAAGGCTGCGCCCGCTCGGCCGATCCGCTCTTCTTCGCGGTCGTGGACGAGGCGACCGGTCGGGCCTCCGGCATGGTCAGCTATCTGCGGATGGCGCCCGAGATGGGCGTCATCGAGATCGGCCATATCTGGTTTGCGCCGGTGCTGCAGCGCTCACGGCAGGCGACGGAGGCCATCTTCCTGCTGATGCGGCACGTCTTCGACGATCTCGGCTATCGCCGGCTCGAATGGAAATGCGATGCCCTCAACGCCGCTTCGCGCCGCGCTGCGGCGCGCTTCGGCTTTACCTTCGAGGGCGTCTTCCGCCAGCACATGGTCTATAAGGGGCGAAACCGCGATACCGCCTGGTTCGCGATCATCGACCGGGAATGGCCGGCCATCCGCGCCGCTTTCGAGCGCTGGCTCGCGCCCGAGAACTTCACCGCCGACGGCCGCCAGCGGCAAGGACTGGCGGCACGCGCCGGCGCGGCTCAGCGGTAGTCGCAGCCGGCGCTGCGGTAGAGCGCGGCGATCTTCGCCTCGGAGAGGAGGTGGCCGCGCGGGCAGCCGCGCGAGGCGCGCAGGTCGCCATCCTCGTCATCATCGAGATCGTCGTTCTCCGCTTCCTCGACCCGCGTTGCTCCCGCCGCCGGCTTCTGAGCGCGCGCCATGACCTTCGACGCCTTGGCCGAAAGCGGCTTCTCGAGGCCGAGCTCGACGAGGCGCGTGCGCACCGCTGCGGCGGGCTGGCGCAACCATACCGAGATGAAGCGGACGCCCAGCCTCTTGGCATGCAGCTCGCTCAGCTTCGCGTCGTCTTCTTGGGTCCAAGCCATTGAACGTCCTCCGCTTTTCTCGGTCATTCAACGAGAACGCGCCGAGATGTCGGGGCCGTGTCTCCCCCGACCGGCCCTGTGACAAATTTTAGGCGCATTTCAGTCAAATAACCGTTAACGCCGGTCGCCTCCCTCCGCCCACCGGCGCGGAACATCGCCCTTCCGCGCGCCCCACCGGCGTTCTAATCTCGCGCCCGCCGACACGGAGGATGCATGCTCAGCCTTGCCGAGATTCGCGCCGCGGCCTCCCGCATCGCCGGCAAGGTGCGCCGGACGCCGCTCATCGCCGGCGGCCCGGCGAAGCGGGCGCTGGGACCAGGGCCCGTCTCCTTCAAGCTCGAATGCTTGCAGGTCACCGGCTCCTTCAAGGCGCGCGGCGCCATCAGCAAGCTGACGCTGCTGTCCGAAGCCGCGCTCGCGCGCGGTCTCGTCACCGCCTCGGGCGGCAATCACGGCCTCGCCATCGCCTATGCCGGCTGGCTCGTGGGCCGGCCGGCGACGATCTTCGTGCCGGAGAGCGTCTCGCCTGCCAAGGCGGCGAAGATCAAGGAATGGGGCGCCGAGCTCGTCGTCACCGGCAAGGTCTGGGACGAGGCGAACCGTGCCGCCCTCGACCATGTGGAGCGCGTCGGCGCCACCTATGTCCATCCCTTCGCCGATCCGGCGATCATGGCGGGGCAGGGTACGATCGCGCTCGAGCTCTTCGAGCAGGATCCGGAGATCGAGACGCTCATCGTCGCGATCGGCGGCGGCGGGCTCATCAGCGGCATCGCCACGGCGACGAAGGCGCTCAATCCCAAGATGCGCGTCATCGGCGTCGAGCCGGTGGGCGCGCCGACGCTGCATGCGAGCCTCGCGGCGGGGCGCGTCGTCACTCTGCCCGAGATCACGACCACCGTGCCGACGCTCGCGGCCGGCCGCACCGACGAGATGAATTTCGAGATCGTGCGGCGCCTCGTCGAGGAGATCGTCCTCGTCACCGACGAGGAGATGCGCGAGGCGGCGCGCTGGCTCTGGTTCGAATGCGGCCTCGCCGTCGATCTCTCGGGAGCGGCCTCGGTGGCGGCGATCCTCGCCGGCCGCGTCGCCGCGCCTGCCGGCCGCCGCACCTGCGCCCTCGTCTGCGGCGCCGGGGCGGACGGGATCGGCTGATGCCCTCACCCCTCACTTTTCCGGCGCAAGGCGCCGAGCCCCTTCCTCTCCCCTCCCCCGTTGCGGGAGAGGGGAGAGGCGCCGCGAACTCTGGCGTTGCAGGGAGGACCACATGACGGATGCAGCGAAGGCAGCGGCGGCGGTCGATGAGGATCGGCTCTGGCGCCGCCACATGGAGATGGCGAGGCTGGGCGCGACGCCGGCGGGCGGCGTCCGCCGCCTTGCGCTCGACGCCAATGACAACGAGGCACGACGGCGCCTCGTCGACTGGGCGCGCGGCTTCGGCTTCGCCTGCGCTCTCGACCCGATCGGCAATCTCTTCATCCGCCGCGAGGGCAGCCTGCGCGAGGCGCCGCCGGTCATGACCGGCTCGCATACCGACACGCAGCCGAGCGGCGGCAAGTTCGACGGCATCTACGGCGTCCTCGCCGCCTGCGAGGCGCTGGAAGCCCTGGAGCGCGCGCAGATTGCGACGCGCCGGCCGATCGAGGCGGTGGTGTGGACTTGCGAGGAAGGCGGCGCGCGCTTCCCGATGGGAACCATGGGCTCCTCCGCCTTCGCCGGGGTGCGGCCGCTCGCCGACATCCTCAAAGTCACGGACGATGCCGGTATTTCCGTGGAGGAGGCGCTGAGGGGGACGCGGGCGGCGCTCAAGGGCGTGCCCGAGCGGCCGCTGGGCTGCCAAGTGGCCGCCTTCATCGAGGCCCATATCGAGCAGGGGCCGGAGCTGGAGGCGCGCGGTCTTACCATTGGCGTCGTCACCGCGATTCAAGGAGCGCGGCGCTTCCTCGTCGAAATCGCCGGCGAGGACGCCCATGCCGGGACGACGACGCGGGCGCGGCGCAAGGACGCGCTCTCGGCAGCGGTGCGCATGGTGAGCGCGCTGGAGAGGGTCTTCCATGATGATCCGACGGACACTGTGCGCTTCACCGTCGGTCGCTTCCGTATCAGTCCCGACGCGCCCGCCGTCGTGCCGGGACACGCCCTGTTCACGATCGATTTCCGTCACCCCGACGAGGCGGTCCTGACGAAGCTCGGCGACCAGGTCGAGGCGCTCTGTCGGGCGCAGGCGGGGCCGTGCGCGGTGACGGTGACCGAGACCTCGCGCTCGCGCCCGGTGCCCTTCACGAGCCATGTCCCCGACGTCATCGAAAGTGCGGCGGCGCGGCTCGATTACGCCCGGATGCGCATTCTCTCGGGCGCCGGCCACGACGCTATGCACCTCGCAAAGCTCTGCCCGACCGGCATGATCTTCGTTCCCTGCGAGAAAGGCATCAGCCACAACGAGACGGAGAACGCGACTGCGGCCGACCTCGCCGCCGGCACCCGCGTCCTCGCCGCCTCTCTCGTCGAGCTCGCGAACGCGTGACGAGGCGGGTGGGGGAGCTCCGGATCCGACGCTCTCCCGCTCGCGGGACGTTGCACGCCACTCTTCGGTTTCGGGAGAAGGCGCCGGGGTGAGGGGACATCGCCGGTCTGTCAGCCGCGGCGGTCGCTTGCGGCACCCGTTGCTTTTCGCTCTCGCCGGAGAGGAGAGGGTTCTGGAGCGCGAGCCCCGGCGAAAGACCTGACCACGCGCAAGCCGGGTGCCGGCGTCATCGCGTCGCGGAGCGCCGCCGCAAGATCGCCGGCGGCTGCGACGGCGAGGCGCTCGAGCCCCAGCCAATCGGCCATGAGGCGGAGTTCGGCGGCGAGCGCTTCGGCGACCGCGCCGCGGTCGGTGCCGTCTTCGCCATGGGCCGTCCGCACCTGGAGCGTCGAATTGGCGCGGTCCGATTTGAGGCAGAGCCGCGCGACGAGGCGGTCACCGAGCAGGAAGGGCAGCACATAGTAGCCGTAGACGCGCTTTGCCGCCGGCGTGTAAATCTCGATGCGGTAGCGGAAGCCGAAGAGGCGCTCGGTGCGGGCGCGCTCCCAGACGAGGGGATCGAAGGGCGCGAGGAGGGCGCGCGCCTCGACGCGGCGCGGAATGCGCGCCTCGGCATCGAGATAGGCGGGCTGCTGCCAGCCGGCGACGGCGACGGGGATGAGGGCGCCGTCCTCGACGAGGCTTTGGATTGCCTGCCGCGTCGCCTGGGGTGAGAGGCGGAAATAGTCGCGCAGATCCGCCGCCGTCGCGACGCCATGCGCGCGCGCCGCGATGCGGACGAGCGCCCGCTGCGCCTCGGCCCCGTCCGGCGTCGGCGCCTCGCGCACGGCGCGCGGCAGCACGCGTTCGGTCAGATCGTAGACGCGCTCGAAGGTGCCGCGGCGTCCCGCCGTCGTGACGAGGCCCGCCCAGAAGAGGTATTCGAGCGCGAGCTTGCGCTCGTCCCAGCTCCACCAGCCATTGCTGCGCCGGCCGGCGGGCGGGCTGAGCTCGGCGGCCGAGAGCGGACCGCGCGCCGCCACCTCGGCCAGGGTTGCCTCGACGAAGGGGCGGCGCTCGCGGACGAACTGCGCGATCCGGCCATAGATGCCTTCTAGGCGCCGGGCCCGGGCCATGCGCCAGCGCAGCAGCGGTTGCGTTTCGACCGGGAGGAGCGAGGCCTCGTGCGCCCAATATTCGAAGAGCCGGCTGTCGCCGCGGCGATGGGCGCGCTCGTCGAAAACGGTGCGGTCATAGGCGCCGAGCCGCGCGAAGAGCGGCAGGTAATGCGCCCGCACCAGCACATTGACGGAATCGATCTGCAGGAGGCCGAGGCGCTTCACCATCCGGCGGAGCATGCGCCAATCCGGCGCCGCCCCCGGCCGCGGCGCGGCAAGGCCTTGCGCCGCCAGCGCAAGGCGCCGCGCTTCGGCAGCGGAAAGGGAGGCGCGGGGCATCGGGGACCTCGTCGAAGTGGCCCCGCCCTTCTACCACGGCGGGCGCCGCCCGCACCCGCCAGATTCCGATTGCGGATCGCCGGCGGGCGCGCGACCATCCGCGGAAAGGGAAGTTGCCGCCCTCGGCAATTCTCGATCGGCCGCAGGCGGCGCGTTGCAACAAGCAACCGAGGAGGCGCCCTGTGACCGAATCCAACGGCAGACCACCTGCGGCCCCACGCTGCGCCGCGCTTGTCGGCCCGTACCTTTCCGGCAAGACGACGCTGCTCGAGGCCTTGCTCTTCGCCTGCGGCGCCACCAACCGGCGCGGCACGGTCAAGGAAGGCAACATGGTGGGCGACGCCTCTCCCGAGGCGCGGGCCCGGCAGATGTCGACCGAGATCAACGTCGCCGCGGCGAAATATCTCGGCGATCCCTGGACCTTCCTCGACTGCCCCGGCTCGGTCGAGCTCATCTGGGAGACGCAGAACGCACTGCTTGCCGCCGATGTCGCGGTCATCGTCTGCGAGCCCGAAATCGAGCGGGCGCTGACGCTGGGCCCGATCTTCAAGTTCCTCGACGACCACAACATCCCGCACATGGTCTTCATCAACAAGCTCGACACGAGCGAGGCGCGGGTGCGCGACGTGCTGGCGGCGCTGCAGAGCGCCTCGCAGCGACCGCTCGTGCTCCGCCAAGTGCCGTTGCGCGGCGGCGAGGGCGCGGCCGCGCCCACCGGCTATGTCGACCTCGTCAGCGAGCGCGCCTACAAGTACAAGCCCGGCCAGCCCTCGGATCTCGTCAAGCTGCCGGACGGGTTCTGGGACGCCGAGCGCCCGGCGCGCACCGGCCTCATCGAAAAGCTCGCCGATTTCGACGACAAGCTGCTGGAGCAGCTCCTCGAGGATGTCGAACCCTCGAAGGAGGAGATCTACCGCCACCTCGCCATGGATCTGTCGCGCGACCTCATCGTGCCGGTCTTCCTCGGCGCGGCGCAGCAGGATCACGGCGTCCGCCGCCTCCTCAAAGCGCTGCGCCACGAGACGCCGGGTCCCACGGCGACCGCCGAGCGGCTCGGCATCCCCCCGGGAAGCGACGCGGTCGCCCAGATCATCAAGACCTATCATGCCCCGCATAGCGGCAAGCTGTCGCTGGCGCGGGTCTGGCGCGGCACCGTCGCCGAGGGAATGACGCTCTCCGGCGTCCGCGTCGCCGGCGTGCTGCGCCTCGTCGGCGCCGCGCAGGAGAAGATCGCCTCGGCGAGCGCCGGCGAGGTGGTGGCGCTGGCGCGGATGGAGGGCGTCGCCACCGGCGCCGTCGTCGCGGCGGCGGGCAAGCCGCCCGAGCTTCCGCCGCTGCCGCTGCCGAAACCCGTCTTCGGCCTCGCCATCGCCGCCGAGAAGCGCAATGACGACGTGAAGCTTTCGGGCGTCATCGCCAAGCTCATCGAGGAGGATCCGAGCCTCGTCCTCGAGCACAATCACGACACCGGCGAGATGGTGCTGTGGGGCCAGGGCGACATTCACCTCCAGATCGCCCTCGACCGCATGCGCACCAAATACAACCTCGCCGTCGTCGGCCGCCGGCCGCAAGTGCCCTACAAAGAGACGATTCGTCGCCCGGGCCAGCAGCATTCGCGCTTCAAGCGCCAGAGCGGCGGCCACGGGCAGTTCGCCGACATCCATATCGAAGTGAAGCCGCTGCCGCGCGGCAGCGGTCTCGCCTTCACCGACACCGTCGTCGGCGGCGCCATTCCGAAGAACTACATCCCGGCCGTCGAGGAAGGGGTGATGGAGTACCTCAAGCACGGGCCGCTCGGCTTTCCCGTCGTCGACGTCACGGTCAATCTCTCGACCGGCCAGTTCCATGCCGTCGACAGCTCCGACCAGGCCTTCAAGACGGTGGGGCGCATGGCGATGAGCGAGGTCATGCCGCAATGCGAGCCGGTCCTGCTCGAGCCTATTCACGCTGTCGAGATTTCGGTGCCGAACGCCTTCACCTCGAAGGTGCAGCGCCTCGTCGCCGGGCGGCGCGGGCAGATCCTGGGCTTCGACGCCAAGCCCGACTGGCCGAACTGGGACGTCGTCACGGCCTATATGCCGAAGGCCGAGTTGCATGATCTCATCGTCGAGCTGCGCTCGGTGACGCTCGGCGTCGGCACCTTCAGCGACCGCTTCGACCACCTGCAGGAGCTGACGGGCAAGCTCGCCGAGCGCGTCCTCGCAGAGCATTCGGCGCAGGCCGCGCAATAACCTCGTCGCTTCGGCAGCGCGCAGGCGGTAGAGGATTCGCGGGCGGGCGCAGGCGCCGAGCAACCATCGCTGCGTCCTCCGCGAAGCCTCGGTTTCTCGCTGAAGCGCTCGCCGAAGAAATTCACGTAGCATCAAGGGAGAGTGATTTGTCTTGCGGCGCGCGCGGTCCTATCTCCTAGTCCAAGCGGAGTTCGCGCTCGGGAGGCCAAGATGATGATGCGGAAGCGACGCGGCTGGGAAATGCGCGAGAGCGAGGCGACGCCGGAAGACGTCTTCCGCGATCGGCGCCGGCTGGTGAAGGGAATCGCCGCCGGAAGCATGCTGGCGGCGGCGGCGCCCTGGCTCGGCGGCGTCGTCGGCGCCGGCTCCGCGCGCGCCGCCGGGGCGCCCGATCCGACCGCCGATCTCTACCCCGCCAAGCGCAATCCGCGCTACGTCCTCGACCGCCCGATCACGGACGAGGAGGACGTGACGCACTACAACAATTTCTACGAGTTCGGCTCGCAGAAGGAGATCGCCGATGCGGCGCAGGCGCTGAAGATCCGGCCCTGGAGCATCGCGATCGACGGCATGGTCGAGAAGCCGTTCACCATCGAATTCGACGATCTCGTGCGCAAGGTGACGCTCGAAGAGCGCCTCTACCGGCATCGCTGTGTCGAGGCCTGGTCGATGGCCGTGCCCTGGACCGGCTTCCCGATGAAGGCTCTGGTCGAGCTCGCCAAGCCCTTGGGTTCGGCGAAATATGTGCGAATGGAGACCTTCAAGGACCCGGCCGAGGCGCCGGGGCAGAAGCAGTTCTGGTATCCCTGGCCCTATATCGAGGGGCTGACCATCCCCGAGGCGACGAACGAGCTCGCCTTCATGGTAACCGGCGCCTATGGCAAGCCGCTCGAGAAGCAGAACGGCGCCCCCTTGCGCCTGGTCACGCCATGGAAATACGGCTTCAAATCGACCAAGTCGATCGTCAAGTTCACCTTCACCGACAAGCGTCCCGTATCCTTCTGGGAGACGCTGCAGGGGAGCGAGTACGGCTTCTGGGCCAACGTCAACCCCGACGTGCCGCATCCGCGCTGGAGCCAGGCGACCGAGCGCGTCATCGGCACGAATGAGCGCCGGCCGACGCTCATTTGGAACGGCTATGGCGAGTTCGTCGCGCATCTTTATGACGGGCTGAAGAACGAGCGCCTCTTCGCCTGATCGGGGGCCTCGCCGTCGATCCCGGTTCTGGCCTTCCCTGGGCGCAGCCGATAGTTTGGCGAGACGCGCTTCGGCGCGCGGGACGAGGGAAGATGAGAATGGGTGACGACACGGAGCCGCTTGCCTCGCCTTTCGACGTCCTTCGCCATCCCGAGCTGCGGCGCTTCATGCGCTGGTACCTGGAAACGCGCGGAACGCGGCGCGTCGTGGCGCCGGCGGAGCTCGACCCGACGCTCTTCAAGCCGCTGCTGGCCCATGCCTACTATTATGATCACGAGCCGGCCGGCGACGCGTTTCGCCTGCGCCTCGCGGGCGAAGAGATCCGCGAGTTGCTTCCGAATGCGCGGCGCGGCGCCTTGCTCGAAGAGATCATTCCGACCGCCGCCCTGCCGCTGGTTCGCGAGCGCTACCGCCGCGTCGTACATGATTGCGCCGCGATGCATGCCATCGGGCGGGTCTTCGTCAGCATGGGCGATCCGGGCACGGGTGAGCGTCTCGTCGTGCCCTTGGGCGAGGAGGGCGCCAAGCCGCGGCAGATCTTCGGTGCGACCTTCTACCGCTTCGCCCGTCCGCGCACCGGCGAGCGGCGCTTCTCGCACGAGGAGATGACGCTTTCCTTCATTCCGCTGTGACGCGCCGCGCGCGCAGCAGAAGGAGCGCCGCCGAGAGCGGCAGCAGCGCGACGAGCGCGAAGGCGAGGCGATAGCTCTGCGTGGCGCCGACGAGGGCGGCAAAAGAGGCGGGCCCCAGCACGTAGCCGATGAAGGTGACGAAGGTCGAGCCGGAGGTGGCGTCGCCCACCTGGCCCGGCAGCGCGATGCGAGCGATCTCGGCGAGGTAGACGCCGTTCCAGCTCGTCGCGGCAAAGCCCATCAGCCCGGCGGCGGCCAGGAAAGCCCACCACGGCCAGGCGCTGGCCATGGCCGCGGCGAGGAGCGCCGCCGCCATCGAAGCGATGGTGAGCGCCTGCAAGGTGGCGAGGGCCGAGCCGATGCGGTCGGCGATCCAGCCGATCGAGACGCGCGCCACCACGCCCGTTCCCTGGAGGACGGCGAAGGCGCGTCCAGCCTCGGCCAGCCCCTGCCCGAGGCCATCGACCATGTCGGTGACGTAGAAGCCGAGGAGCGAGCCTTGCACGACGGCGAAGGCGAAGCCGACATAGGAAAGGCGCGGCAGGCCAGGAACGGCGGCGAGGGCGCGGAACGGCCGCATCAACGCGCTCCAGCCGAGAAGCGGCGGCGCTGATCGCGGCGGCTCGCCGGCCCCGTTCCCGTCGATGACGCCGCGCCAGGGCTGGACGAGGAATGCTGTCGCTAGGGCGGTGAGAGCGATGGCGGCGAGCCCGGCACGCCAGCCGTACTGCGTTGCCAGCGGCGGCAGGATGAGGCCGCCGAAGGCGCCGCCCAGCGGTACGGCCGCCTGTTTGATCGAGAAGACGAGGACGCGGCGATGCGCCGGCGCGTGGCGCTGCAGGATGTCGCTGCCGGCGGGCGGCGAGGGGCCGTAGCCGATGCCGAGGAGGAGGGCGGCGAGCAGCAGCGCCGGCCACCAGCCGAGGAGCGCGAGGCCGAGCGAGGCGGCGCCGAGCAGCGCGCCCGCCTGCAGGAGGCGCACGGCGCCGAAGCGCGGCAGCAGCGGATTGCCGGCGACGAGGAAGAGCATCGTCCCGAAGGCGCTCATCGCCGTCACATGGCCGATCCGCTCCGGCGGGACCCCCGCCGCGGCGGTGAGGGTCGGACCGATCACCGGCATCGCGCCTGTCAGCAGCGCGCTCGTCACCTGCATCAGCGAGGTGACCGCCAGTGCCCAAATCCAGAGCGGGGCCTGCGCCCCCGCGCGCCGGGCGCGGCTGAGCTCACCCACGGCGCGCCGTCTGCCGCCAGGCCTGCAACGAATTCGGTGCCGATCGCCGCAAAAGAGGCGACCGGATGCGCCGGACCCTGCTCATCGGCTCCACTCCGCCTGCGCCGCGGCGCTTGCGGCCGCGGCGCAATCTTGCGGAGGAGCGCCGCGGCGATCAAGCGCGGCGGCCGTTCTCCCGACGCGGTTCAGACGCCCGGCGAGACCTCGAAGCTGCCGACGGGATGCCCGTCCGGCCGCTCATAGACATAGCCGTTCCCGCTCCGATAGAGCGAATAGCATTGCTGGAGGCCCGCATTGGAGTGGGCGAGACTCGAGCAGAGCTGACCGTCGGCGGTGACGTGCCAGGTGCCGGTATCCTGATAATTGCTCCCCTCATGGAAGGTGAGCTCGCCGTCGCGCCGGAACTTCACGTAATAGGGCTGGCCGTCGGCGCTCACGCCGGATGCGGTGTTGCCGGCGATGAGGCTCAGCACCTCGGCGCTGTTGAGCCGCGTCGGAACGATCGCGACGGAGGTGCCGGAGCCAGGGACGACGGCGACCGTGCCGGGCGTCGTCACGATCGTGCCGGTGACGACGGGCGCGGTGGTGACGACCGGTGCGGTCGTCACGGTCGGCACCGTCGTCACGACGGAGGGCGTCGTCACCACGGACGGCGTCGTCACGACCGCGGCGGTCGGCCCCGGCGTGTTGGTGGGCGGCAGCGTCTCGGTCCCGCAGGCGCCGAGCGCTGCCAGCGCCGCCACAGCGAGAATCATGGAGGAAGGACGGGCAATCATGATGGCACCCATTCTCGGATTCGATACTTCGCCAACACGGGACGATCTCGCCCTGTTCCACCAGGGGGTGACGCGCGATGGTGCTTCTGGCGGCATCGGCGCGAGCCGCCGCCGATGTTGCCGCGGCCGCGCGGCCGGGGATCGCGGCCGGGTTGCGATATGCCGGGCGATCATGAATGATCGCGATCCCACGTTCCCCTTCTCTGAGGCCGCTCGTGACGAAAGCACCGCCGCCCTCCGCTCCGCCGCGCTCCGAGCCGGCATCCACATCGCGCGCCAAGAGGCGCAGCGACGGCGCCGCCGCCGAGGCGGCGATGCGGGAGCTGCTGGCGCGCATACCGCGCCGTTTCGCCTATGCCGACGAGATCGACTTCACCTTCCGGCCCGACCATGCGCCTTGACCCCTCCGCCCCGCCGCTCACCGCTGCCGCGGCGAGCCGCGCCCTCGCCGCCGGCCGCCTCACCGCCGCGGCTCTCGTCGAGGATTGCCTCGCGCGCATCGCCGCGCAGGACGGCCGCCTCAGCAGCTTCGTCCTCGTCGAGGCCGAGGCGGCGCGGCGCGCCGCCCGCCGCGCCGATGCGGCGCTGAAGCGCGGCCAGCGGCAGGGGCCGCTGCACGGCATTCCCGTCGCCCTCAAGGACATCTACGAGACCGCCGGCATCCGCACGACGGCGCATTCGCGCCTCCTCCTCGACCATGTGCCGCGCGCAGATTCGACGGTGGCGCAGCGCCTCAAGGAGGCGGGGGCAATCCTCATCGGCAAGCTCGCGACGCACGAATTCGCGATCGGCGGCCCCGCCTTCGACCTGCCGTTTCCGCCCGCCCGCAATCCGTGGGATCCCGAGCGCTTCACCGGCGGCTCCTCGAGCGGCTCGGGCGCGGCCGCGGCCGCCGGGCTCGTGCCGCTCACCATGGGCTCCGACACCAGCGGCTCGATCCGTGGGCCCGCCGGCTATTGCGGCATCGCCGGCCTCAAGCCGACTTACGGCCTCGTCCCGCGCACCGGCGTCATCCCGCTCTCCTATTCGCTCGACCATTGCGGGCCGATGTGCTGGACCGTCGAGGATTGCGCGCTGCTGCTCGACGCGGTGGCCGGCCCCGACCCGGCCGATCCGGGCAGCGCCGAGCGGCCCTATCGCGCGAGCCGCGGGCGCCTGCGCGGCGGCATCGAGGGCATGAAGATCGGCGTCGTCCGGCATTTCTACGAGCGCGATCTCGAGATGGATCCCGAGGCGGCGAAGGCGCTCGAAGCGGCGCTCGCCGTGCTGAAGCGTCTCGGCGCCAAGCTCGTCACGGTGAGCTTGCCGCCGCACGAGGATTGGGACGCCTGCTGCCGGACCATTCTCTATGCCGAGGCCTACGCCATCCATGAGCGCGACCTCAAGGAGCGGCCGGAGCAGTATGCGGCCATCACGCGCGCGCGCCTGACCGCGGGCGGGGTGGTGAGCGCCGCCGACTACATTCAGGCGACGCGCTGGCGGCGCGAGCTGCGGCGGCGCTACGCCGAGGCGATGGACGGTCTCGATGCGCTGGTGACGGCCTGTACCCTCGCGCCGGCGCCGCGCATCGAAGACGCGGCGAAGCCGCCCTTCTTCGCGGTGCGCGGACGGCTCATCGTCGCCCCCTTCAACCTCGCGGGCGCGCCGGCGCTCAGCCTCTGCTGCGGCTTCTCGGAAAGCGGTCTGCCGCTCAGCCTCCAGATCGCCGGCGCTCCCTTCGCCGATGCGACGGTGCTCCGCATCGGCCATGCCTATGAACAGGCGACGCCTTGGCGCGAGCGGCGGCCGCCGCTGGCGGAGTGACGGAGATCTGTTGCCCTGGTGACCCCCCGGCGAAGCCTTGTCGCCCTCGCACAGTCGGCGAGAGGATCCGCGAGGAGGGTTGATGGCCGTCCGGTGATTGGCTAGCGTCGCAAGCAAAGGCGGCGGCGTCGCGGATTGCGCGGCGAAAGACCGGACGATTGGGATTGGGGAGGCGGCGATGGCATTGAGCAAGGCGGGGTGCATTGCGCTCGCGGCGATCGCGGCGGCGGCCGCTTCTGCCGGCGGCGCGCCACGAGCGGTCGCCGCCGACACCTATGATCTCGATGTCATCCTCTCGCTCACCGGCGGCGCCTCCTTTCTCGGCAAGGCCGAGCAGCGGGCGCTGCAGCTCGCCGAGGGCTGGGTCAACCAGAGTGGCGGCATCGGCGGGCGGAAGCTGCATTTCGTTTTCCACGACGACCAGTCGACGCCGCAGGCAGCGGTGCAGCTCGCGAGCCAGGTCGTGGCGCGCCATCCGGCCGTCGAGATCGGCGCCAACCTCGTCGCCATGTGCAATGCCATGGCGCCGCTGATGCAGAGCGGCCCCGTCATGTATTGCCTCTCGCCCGGCATCCACCCGCCGGCCGGCAGCTATGTCTTCACTTCGAGCGTCTCGACGGTCGACCTCTCGCGCGCCCTCATCCGCTTCTTCCGCATGAAGGGCTGGACGCGGCTCGCCGTCATGACCAGCACCGATGCGAGCGGCCAGGATGCCGAGAAGGGCATCGACGGCAATCTCGCGCTGCCCGAGAACAAGGAGATGAAGCTCGTCGCCCGCGAGCACTTCACGCCCGGCGATGTCAGCGTCGCGGCGCAGATCGAGAACATCAAGGCGGCGCAGCCGCAAGCGCTCATCGCCTGGAGCACCGGCGCGCCCATCGGCACGATCTTCAAGGGCATCGTCCAGGCCGGGCTCGACGTGCCGGTCGGCACGACGGACGGCAACATGACCTATGCCCAGATGACGCAATATGCCGATTTCCTGCCGAAGCGCCTCTTCATTCCCGCCGCCGAATGGTCGACCCACGGCGCCAAGAACAAGCGCGACCCGGCGATTGCCGCGGCTCAGCAGCGCTTCGATGCGATCTACAAGGCGGCCGGCGTCAAGCCCGATGTGGCCGCGGCGCTCGCCTGGGATCCGGCGATGATCGTCATCGACGCCTTGCGCAAGCTCGGCCCCAACGCCACGGCGGCGCAGCTCCGCGACCATATCGGCCATCTCAAAGCCTATGCGGGGATCAACGGGATCTACGATTTCGACGCGGCGCCGCAGCGCGGCCTCGATGTGAGCGATGCCGTCGTGACGCTGTGGAACCCGGCAGCGCAGGTGTGGGAGCCCGTGAGCGAACCGGCTGGCGCGCCGCTTTCGCCCTGAGAGACGAGCCGGCCCGCCCGTGGCGCAGGCGGCGCAGATCATCCTCGGCGGGCTTCTGCAGGGCAGCGTCTTCGCTCTCGTCGCGCTCGGCCTCTCGCTCGTCTATCGCGTCACCGGCATCATCAACCTCGCCCAGGGCGGGTTCTGCCTCCTCGGCGCGCTCGTCTATGACAGCTTCGCCGTGCAGCTCGGCTGGCCGGTGCCGGCCGCGGCCATCGCGGCTGCCGCGGCGACGACGATGTTCGGCCTCGCCCTCGGCGCCGCCAGCTTCGTCCCGGCGCTGGCGCGGCTCCCCAACAGCAGCATGCTCATGCTCTCCGCCGGACTCCTCACCGTCATCGAGGGGCTCGCCCTTATTCTCTGGGGCAGCCAGCCCTATGCCGTGCCGCCCTTTTCGGGCGAGCGGCCGCTCGCGTTCTTCGGCGTCCGCATGCCGAGCCAGGGTCTGTGGATCGCCGCCGCCGCCGCGCTCGTGATCGTCGCCACCTGGTGGCTGCTGGCGCGCACGGCGACCGGCAAGGCGCTCGCCGCTTGCGCGGAAAACCCGCTCGCCGCCCGCATTCTCGGCGTCGATGTCGCGCGCCTCACGCTCTTCAGCTTCGGGCTCACCGCCTTCATCGGCGCCGTCGGCGGCATCGTCGCCGCGCCGATCCTGTCGCTGCAATTCGATGCCGGCCACTTCTTCACCAATACCGGCTTCATCGCCGTCGCCATCGGCGGCATGGGGTCCTTCGCCGGCGCGATCGCCGGCGGACTCTTCCTCGGCGTCGCCGAGCAGCTCGCCGCTGGCTACATCTCGTCGCTTTTCAGCAATGCGCTCGCCCTCGGCCTGCTGCTCCTCACTCTGCTGTGGCGCCCGCAGGGGCTCTTCGTGCCGGGGCGCCGGCGGCGCCACGACGTGCGCGACGAGCAGCGCCTCTACCGGGCGATCCTGCGCGTCGATGGGCGCGGTGCGGCGCTCGCCGCTGTCGCCGCCCTGGCGCTGCTCGCCGCCCTCCCCGCGCTCCTCGGCGAAGGCGGTGTCCAGAGCTCGCTCACCATCACTCTCATTCTCTTCATCGCCGTGCTCGGACTCGACGTCCTCATGGGCTTTGCCGGCCAGGTCAGCCTTGGCCAGGCCGCCTTCATGGCGATCGGAGCCTATACCGCCGGCATCCTCGCCACGCGCTATGGGATGCCGCCCCTCCTCGGCACGCTGGCCGGGTTGGCGCTTTCCATCCTGTGCGCCCTCGTCCTGGCGCTCGTCACCATGCGCCTGCGCGGCGCCTATCTCGCGCTCGCGACGCTCACCTTCGGACTTCTCGTCGACCAGCTCGCGGTCGGCCTCACCGGCATCACCGGCGGTCCGTCGGGGCTGGTCGGCATCCCGTCCTTCGCGATCGGGCCGTGGACCTTCGCGACGCCGAGCGCGATGTATGCCCTCGTCCTCGCGGTCATCGTCGCCCTTGTCCTCGCGCTTGCCGGCGCCATGCGCTCCAGCTTCGGCCGGGCGCTGCAGGCGATCCGCACCGACCAAACCGCGGCCGCGGCGCTCGGCATCGACGTGGCGCGCCACAAGATGGCCGCCTTCGCGCTGAGCGCCGCCCTCGCCTCGCTGGCGGGCAGCCTCTACGCCTTCGATTTCCATTTCCTGTCGCCGGAGATGGTGGCGACGCCGCGCTCCTTCGAGATGATCGCGATGCTGGTCCTCGGCGGCGAGGGGACCCTCCTCGGAGGTCTCCTCGGCGCCGCCGTGGTGACGCTCCTGCCGACGGTCTTCCAGCCGCTCGCCGACTACAAGATTCTCGCGGAGGGGGCGATTCTCATGCTCGCCTTCCAGTACCTGCCGGCGGGGCTGCTCGGCAGTTTCGTTCGGCTGCTGGAGCCGCGGCGAGGCCGGCGCGCGCCTGCCGCCGGCGATGCCGTCAAGGCGCTGCTGCGGTGACGGCGCCCGCCCTCGAAATCAGCGGGCTCGGCAAAAGCTTCGGGGGCCTCCGCGCCGTCCACGACGTGAGCTTCGCCGTTCCGGCCGGCAGCCTCACGGCGCTCATCGGCCCGAACGGCGCCGGGAAGAGCACGCTCTTCAATCTCGTCACCAACCTCTTTTTGCCCGATGCCGGCGCCGTGCGCTTTTTCGGCACGCCGCTTGCCGGCATGGCGCCGCACCGCATCGCCGCGCTCGGCCTTCTGCGCACCTTCCAGACGGCGCGCGTCTTTCCCGGCATGACCGCGCTCGACAATGTGCTCGCCGGCGCGCACCGCCATGCCCGCGCGCATCCCTTGGCGCAAGCGTTCTGGCTGCCCGCGGCACGCCGCGAGGAGCGAGCCTTGCGGCAGCGCGCCTCGGCCCTTCTCGATCTCGTCGGCCTGCGGGAATTCCGCAACCTCGCCGGCACCAGCCTGCCGCTCGGCGCGCAGAAGCTCGTCGAGCTCTGCCGCGCCTTGATGGCGCGCCCACGCCTGCTCCTTCTCGACGAGCCCGCTGCCGGCCTCAACGACGCGGAGACGGGAGAGCTCGCCGGGCTGCTGCGCGCCGTGCGCGACAGCGGCGTCACCATTATGGTCGTCGAGCACAATATGGGGCTGGTGATGGACATCGCCGACGAGGTCGTCGTCCTCGATCTCGGGCGCCTCATCGCGAAAGGATCGCCGGCCGAGATCCGGCGCGACGCGCGCGTCGTCGAGGCCTATCTCGGCCCCGCCGCCGAGGGCGTCCGGTAGTGCTGGAGGTCCGCGCGCTCGTCGCCGGCTACGGCGATGTCGAGGTGCTGCGCGGCTTCGACCTCGCCGTCCCGGCAGGCGCCATCATCGCCCTCGTCGGCGCCAATGGCGCCGGCAAGACGACACTGGCCAAGGCGATCGCCGGCCTGCTGCCGGCGCGCGCCGGAACCATCCTCTGGGCGGGCGAGGCCGTCGAGCGGCTCTCTCCGCGCCGGCGCCTCGAGCGCGGCATTGTCCTCGTTCCAGAAGGGAGGCAGATCATCGCCGGGCTCAGCGTCGCGGAAAACCTGCGGCTCGGCGCCTACGCGCTGCGCCGTGACCTCGGCGAGGCGGGCATCGCCGCGCGCATGGGCGAGGCGTGCCGCCGTTTCCCGGCCCTGGGCGAGCGGCTCGGCGAAACCGCCGGCAATCTCTCGGGTGGTCAGCAGCAGATGCTGGCGATCGCCCGCGCCATGATGGCGCGGCCGCAGCTCCTCATCCTCGACGAGCCCTCGCTCGGCCTCGCCCCGGCGCTCGTCCGCGATATCTTCGCCCTCATCGAAGAGATGCGGCGGGACGGCCTTGCCATCCTGCTCTCCGAGCAGAATGCTCGCCTCAGCCTCGCCATCGCCGATCATGCCTATGTCATCGAGAGGGGCGCCGTCGCCCTCGAAGGCACCGGCCGCGACCTCCTCGGCAGGCCCGAGTTCGCCGAGCGCTATCTCGGCATGGGCAAGGGCGCGGCGAGCGCCGCGACGGAGGCCGCGGAACGACATGCGGCGCTGGTCAGCGGCTTGCGGCGGATTCTGGCGCTCTGAGGCGCGTCACGGGTCGGTCGGCACCGTGCCCTCGGGCACGCGCGCATTGAGCGAGTCGACGAGATTCGGCGTTTCGTCGATGAGCCCGTCGAGGGAAGCCCGCAAATCGGGCGAGGCGCCGGTCCGTGCCGCGCGCAACGCTTCACGGATGCAGCGGACGGTGAGCCGGGCGTCGATCGCCAGGCTGAAATGCGCCGGCTCGTAGCAGTTGCGATAGGCGTCGCTCCAGATCGACAGCGCCTCCAGATGCGACTTCGGCGCCGGCGACAGGGTCATCGCGGCGGCCAGCACGATTCCGGCGAAGGCCATCTTCATCCCGCCTCGGGTGGTCTACCGCAGTAGATCGGGAGCCGAACCTCGTGCGGCAACCCCTCCCAACCCTCCCCGGTTGCGGGGGAGGGCAGGGTGGGGGTCCGGGAGAGGGAAGGGTGAGGTGGAGGCGCAGTGGCGAGATCCGACAAGGTCGCCCGGCACCCCACTCCCGCTCAGGTATACGGCCCGAGCTTGCAGCCGAAGGCGTCGGGCGCCTGCATCAGCGGCTCGCCGGGCAGGATCTCGACCGTCTCCCAGTAATCGTCCTTCGACTTCATCTCCGACGGCTTCTTGCCGCGCTGGACGATGACGGGCCGGACGAGCTGGTGATCCTGGGGACGGAACCAGACCTCGCCGACCAGCGAGTCGAAATGCTCGCCCTTCTCGTAGGTCTTGATGACCTCGACCGGATTGAAGGTGCCGGCCTCGGACACCATCCGCGCCCAGCTCGCCACCTGCATGTAGCCGGCTTCGGCGCTCCAATCGGGAGTATAGTTGTATTTCTTGCGGAATTCTTCGACGAACATCTTGGCGAGCGGATATTTGTCTTCGATTGTCCACCAGAAATCGGTGGCCGTGAAGACGCCCTGCATCAGCTCGGGTCCGACGTCGCGGGCAACGAATGGCACCGAATAAGCGATGACGAGCGGCATCTTCTTGAGGATTCCGAAGCCGTTCGCCTGCTTGATCGACTGGACCGCGTCATTGCCCCAGTTGATGTTGATGAAGATATCGGCGCCGCTATTGGCGATATTGAGCAAGTAGGAGCTGTAATCGGGCGCGCCGAGCGGCGCCACCTGGTTGGTCTGCGTCGTCCAGCCGCCCTTCTTCAGATATTCCTGCATCGAGGCCTGGACGGTGTGGCCGTAGGTGTAGTCGGGCGTCAGATAGGCCACCTTCTTGTTCTGTCCGAAATTCTTCAAGAGGACCGGGCTGAGCGCCGCCGAGGAGGTCTGGCCGTAAAAGCAGGTGCGGAAGGAATAGCGTACGCAATCCTTGCCGGTCGTGTCGTTGGAGCCGCTGACCCCCGGCAGGTAGATCACCTTCTCGCGCTGCGCCAGCTTGTTGTTGGCGACCGCCTCGGCGCTGGAGCAGGAGCCGGTCAGCATCATCGCCTTGTTGTCGGCGATGAATTTCGAGCAGTTCTGCACGGCGACATTCGGCTTCGCCTCGGAATCGGCGACGCCGTAGATGACCTTCTTGCCAAGAAGGCCCTTCGTCACCTTGGGCGCCATCTTGCGGATGATGGGGTGACCGTCATTGACGTGCTCGATGGCGAGCTCGTAGCCCTTCAGCTCGTCCTCGCCCGGCACCGCGTAGGTTCCGGTGCGCGGCACGCTGATGCCGATGAAGACCGTCGAGCCGGATACGCCAGCCGGCCAGGTGCCGATCGGCGTCTCGTCGGCCCAGGCGCTGCGCAGGCCGACGCGACCCAGCGCCGCCGCGCCTGCGAGGCTGGCCCCGCCCTTCAATACCGTGCGGCGCGCCAGCGCCGGACCCTTCTTCAACTCCATGCCGTTTCCTCCTGTCGTTGCCGGGCAGCACCCCAGGGACCGCCGCGCGCGGTTCACATCCGCGCAATTGAAATTTCGTTGGGGAGATTT
This sequence comes from Alphaproteobacteria bacterium, assembly GCA_021325525.1. Classification (GTDB taxonomy): domain Bacteria; phylum Pseudomonadota; class Alphaproteobacteria; order ATCC43930; family CGMCC-115725; genus URHD0088. Next base: position 21,724 of record JAJPHB010000122.1, on the reverse strand, counting down.
TAGTCGGAATTACTGTGTCTTGAACAGGTCGCGCAGTTAGCGTATCAGGATCGCGACCCTGCGCAAGCGGTTTCGGCCCTGGCGCGGTACGACAAACAGCATTCGGGCGACCATCTCGACCTCCGTGCGGCCGGCCATCTATTAACGATAACCAGGGGCAAGATGCCCAGCGCCTCGCTGCTGATATCGCAGGCCTTCAACGGCCTCGCCCTCGGGATGTTGCTGGCTCTCGTCAGCAGCGGCCTCACCATTATTCTCGGCACGCTCGGCGTCCTGAACCTGGCCCATGGCGCCCTGTTCATGGCCGGCGCCTACGCCATCTTCGTCGTCGCCGGCTATACGGGCTCCTTCCTCGCCGGGCTGGCCGCCGGGACGGTGCTGATGCTCGTCCTCGGAACCCTCCTCGAGCGCGGCCTCATCCGCTTCTTCTACGACCGCCCGCCGGAGGACCAGCTGCTCGTCACCTTCGGCGCCGGCATCATCATCGTCGAGGCGGTGCGAGCCATCTTCGGGCCGCAGAGCCAGCATGTCGACGTGCCGTCCTGGGGCCAGGGCGCGGTCCAGCTCGGCTTCCTCATCTATCCCACCTACCGCCTGCAGCTCATCGGCATCGTCGCGGTGATGCTCGCCGTTCTCTACGTCATTCTCTACCGCACCTCGATCGGGCTCGTCGTGCGCGCCGGCATCGAGGATTCGCGCATGGTCGGCATCCTCGGCATCAATGTCCGCCGCGCCTTTCTTCTCGTCTTCGCCATCGGCGTCGCCGCCGCCGGCCTCTCCGGCATGCTCTACGCGCCGATCGTTGCGGTGACGCCCGATCTCGGCGAGACCTTCCTCGTCCAATCCTTCGTCGTCGTCGTCATTGGCGGCCTCGGCTCCTATCCGGGCGCCGTCCTCGGCGGCATCATCGCCGGCGAGATCATCAGCGTCACGAGCGCCTTCTCGCCGGCCTATTCGGGCGTCATGCTCTATGCTGTCATGGCGCTGCTCCTCGTGCTGCGGCCACAGGGGCTGTTCGGCTCGGAGGGCCGCGTGTGAAAGGCGCCGCGGGGACGCTGCTGCCGCTCGCCGCTCTGGGTGCCGTGCTGATCGCGGCGCCTTTCGTTCTGCCGCATCTCGGCGCCTCGCTCGATCTCATGCAGCGGGTGCTCGATATCGGCCTCATCGGCCTCGGCTTCGACCTGCTCTTCGGCGTCGCCGGCCTCCTCTCCTTCGGCCAGGCGGCGTTCTTCGGCACCGGCGGCTTCGTCGCCGCCTATCTCCTCGTCAACAACATCATCGGCAGCGTCTGGCTGGCGCTCGCCATCGGCACGGTGTTCGCCGGTATTTTCGGTCTTCTCGTCGGCTGGCTCGCGGTGCGGCGCATCGGCATCTATTTCGCCATGATTACCCTCGCCTTCAGCCAGATGGCGTATTTCCTCGAATTCTCGCCGCTCGCCGCCTATACGGGCGGCGAGAACGGCTTGCCCGGCGTGCCGGTCCCCTATCTCGGCTCGATCAGGATCAGCACCGGGCTGCCGATGTACTGGCTGCTCGCCGCCATCTACTTCGCGGGATTCGTCCTGGCGCGGCGCATCCTGCACTCGCCCTTCGGCCTCGTTCTCCGCGCGGTGCGGGAGAACACTCTTCGCGCCGCGATGGTCGGCCATTCGGTGCCGGCCTACAAGCTCGCCGTCTTCGTCATCGCCGCCCTCTATGCCGGGCTCGCCGGCGGGATGCTCGGCGTCTTCCAGAGCTATATGCCGCCCGACGCCTTCGGCTTCGACACCTCGGGCGATCTCATCATCCAGACCATCATCGGCGGCGTCGGCACGCTGATCGGGCCGCTGGTCGGCGCTACGATCTGGCTCTACCTTCGCGACAATCTGCAGCTCGTTCCGGGCGTCGGCGCGCTCTGGAAGCTGATCCTCGGCGTCATCTTCGTCGTGCTCGTCTTCGCGCTGCGCCGCGGCGTCGTCGGCGAGCTCCGCTATCTCCTGACGCGCGGCCGCAAGGCGGCCGAAGCCGCCCTGCCCGAGGAGGCCTCGGCCGCGGCGGAGGCGACGGCGGCGCCGGTGCCGCTGCCGATGACGGCGCCGCTCGTCGTTGCGCGCTCGCAGGCGCCGGCGCTCGAGGCGCGCGGCGTCTCCAAGCATTATGGCGGCCTTCGCGCCGTCGACGGCATCTCCTTCGCCGTGCGCACCGGCTCGATCCACGCCGTCATCGGACCCAACGGCGCCGGCAAGACGACGCTTTTCAAGATGCTCGCCGACGAGGTGCTGCCGAGCGCGGGCGAGGTTCTGCTCTTCGGGCGCCGCGTCACCGGCCTCGGCTCGACGCGCGCGGCGCTGCTCGGCATCGGCAAGAGCAACCAGCTCAACCAGCTCTTCCTCGACATGACGGTGCGCGAGAATCTGCGCGTCGCGGCGCTGGCGCGGCGGCGCGGCGCCTTCCGCCCCGACGTGCTGCGCGCCGCCGCCTCGATCGCCGAGGTCGAGCGCCAGGTGGCGGCGACCATGGAGACCTTGGGCCTCACGGCGCGCGCCGAGCTGCCGGTGCATGTCCTTCCCTATGGTGAGAAGCGCCGCCTCGAGATCGGCCTCGCGCTCGCTACCGGCCCCAACGTCCTCCTCCTCGACGAGCCGCTCGCCGGCATGAGCCCGGCCGAGCGGGCGGCGACGCGCGCCCTTATCCGCGACATCGGCCGCAGCCGCACGCTCCTCATCGTCGAGCACGACATGGACGCGGTCTTCGAGCTCGCCGAGCGCATCACCGTCCTCTATGAGGGGCGCCTCCTCGCCGACGGCACGCCCGAACAGATCCAGGCCAGCGACGCGGTGCAAAACGCCTATCTGGGAGGGCTGCGCGCGCATGAGCCTGCTTGAGGTCGAGAAGATCAACAGCTACTACGGCGACAGCCACATCCTCTTCGACGTCTCGCTCGAAGTCGGCAAGAACGAGGTGGTGGCGCTTCTCGGCCGCAACGGCGCCGGCAAGACCACCACCTTGCGCACCATCATGGGCGTGCTGGCGCCGCGCGGCGGCCGCATCCGCTTGAGCGGGCGCGAGATCCAGGGCCTGCCCACCTACGAGATCGCGCGCATGGGCCTCCAGCTCGTCCCTGAGGAGCGGGCGATCTTCGGCCAGCTCTCGGTCGAGGAAAATCTGCGCCTCGCGGCGCTCTCCGCCGAAAAGCCCTGGAGCCTCGAGCGCATCTACGAATTCTTCCCGCGCCTCGGCGAGCGCCGCCGGTCGGGCGGGCGCCAGCTCTCGGGCGGCGAGCAGCAGATGCTGGCGATCGCCCGCGCCCTCATCCGCGACGCGCAGATCATCCTCCTCGACGAACCCTTCGAGGGCTTGGCTCCCCTCATCGTGCGCGACCTCGTCCGCGTCAGCCGCGAGCTCGCCGCGCAAGGCCGCACCATCCTCATCGTCGAGCAGAACGTGGTCGCGGCGCTCAGCTTTTCCGACCGCGTCTACGTCGTCAACAACGGCCATGTCGTCTGGCAGGGCACGCCGGCGGAACTCGAAGCCGATCCCGCCCTGATGAAGACGCATCTCGGAGTGTAAGCGGCCGCTTGCCTGCCGCTTCCAATCTGCGGGCGGTGATCGCATAGGAGAGGGCGGCGCCCCGTTACGCGTCGCGCTCCTGGCCGCGTTTGTTTTTCCTTGGCGCTATGGCAAGCTGGGGCTGGTTTCCTCTGGGAGCCAATTGTGACCGATCCTCAGCTCCAGCGGAGGCTCGCCGCGATTCTCTCCGCGGATGTCGCGGGCTACAGCCGTTTGACGAGCCTCGACGAGACGGCGACGCATCATCGTCTCAACGCCTGCCGTGGCATCGCCGATGCCGTGATCGAGCACGACCGCGGCCGCATCGTCGGTACCGCCGGCGACAGCATTCTGGCGGAATTCCACAGCGTCCACGATTGCGTCCAATGCGCCGTCGATATCCAAAAAGCTATTGCCGAGGAAAACAAGAAGCGGCCGGTCGGACCGCTCCTGCAGTTTCGCATCGGGGTGAATCTCAGCGAGGTCATCGTCGAGCCGACGAGCATCTTCGGCGAGGGCGTCAACATCGCCGTCCGCATTCAGGGGCTGGCTCCGCCGGGCGGCATCTCCGTTTCCGCGGCAGTGCGCGATCAGCTCGGCGCCGGCAGCAGCTCCTGGCATTTCGACGACATGGGGGAGCAGCAGCTCAAGAACATTCCTCGTTCCGTCCGCGTCTACCGGCTGCGCGGCTGGGGCGATGGCGAGATGGACGGTGCGCCTCTCCTGCAGGCGCCGTACCCTTCCCCCGAGCGACCGTCGATCGCCGTTCTCCCTTTCGCCAGCCTCGGCAGCGATTCGGCGGAATCGTATTTTTCCGACGGCATGGTCGAGGACATCACGACGGCTCTCTGCCGGTTCCGATGGCTGAACGTCATCGCGCGAAACTCGGCCTCCGCCTATAAGGGCCGCGCGGCCGATGTGCGGCAGATCGCGCGTGAGCTCGGGGTGCGCTATCTCGTCGAGGGGAGCGTTCGTCGTGCTCCCGGGCAGATGCGAATCGCCGCTCAGCTGATCGACGCCGCCAGCGCCACCTATCTCTGGGGCGAGCATTTCGACGGCGAGAGCTCCGATGTCTTCGCCCTGCAAGACCGCATCGCCGAGCGCATCGTGACGTCGATCGAGCCGCGCCTGCGAACCGCGGAGATTCAAAGGGCAAGGCGAAAACCGGCGGGCAATCTCGATGCCTACGATTACTATCTCCGCGCCCTGCCGCATCGCCAAGCCGCGACGGTCGAGGACAATGCGGAAGCCTTGCGGCTCCTGCGGAAATCGCTCGAACTCGATCCGCGATACGCGCCGGCGCTGGCGACAGCGGCGATGTGCCTCAGCATGCGGCGCGACCAAGGGTGGGGCGCCCTCGCCGCCGCGGAAATCGAAGAGACCTTGCGTCTTGCACGAGCGGCCGTCAAAGCGGATCCCGACGATCCGGTGGCGCTTTGTCTCAGCGGCCATGTCCTGGCGACGATCGGCGGCGATTACGAGGGGGGCTTGGCCTGGATCGACCGCGCCCTGCTGCTCAATCCGAGCTTTGCCGAAGGGTGGGCACGGAGCAGCATGGTGCGCGTCTATCAGGCCGACTACGCGACCGCGATCGACCATGCCGAGACGGCGCTGAAGCTCAATGCGCTCGATCCGCATTTCTTCTTGCCGTTCTTCTGTCTCGGCTTCGCCAATCTCTTTCTCGAACGCTATGACGAGGCCGCCATTTTCGCGCGGCGCGTCCTCAAAGGGCAGATACTGCTCTCGACGCCCTACCGGATCCTGATCGTGGCCCTTCACCGGCTCGGCCGCGGCGAGGAGGCGCGCAAAACTGCCGCGGAATTCCTCGGGCGGTATCCGAACTTCAGAATCTCGGACTGGCGTGCCAACACGCCTTTCACATCCGAGCGGCAATTGAACCTCATGATCGAGAGTTTCGAGGCTGTCGGGTTGCCGAGATAGATGGTAGAATGACCCCGGCGGAAGCTCGCTTCATAGGGGACAGCCATGGCGAAAGCTCCGATAGGGACGGATCTCGTCGTCTCGCAGGGCGGCCTCATCGCCTGGCACGACGGCAATCTGTACTTCATCGATAATGCAAAGCTCGAAGCGTTCCGGGTAAAGCGGCCGCCGAAAAAATCCGAGATCGATGACTATTTCGCTCGTCTGAAGGAAGAGAATCTTCTCGTCCCGGCGGCGATGGTCGGGGCACGCTTTCATGTCTTCGACGCGGCGATGCCGGTGCAGCCGGGGCCGCCGGGAAGACGGCGCCGGAAGAAGCCGTCCACTCCTTAAGCGGGCGGGGGCCTTGCGCCCGGCGCCTTGTCCTTGCTCGAGGAAGCGCTTCCGGCTCGGCACGCATCGGGTCCTTCCCCCGGACCAAACGCTCAATTGGCTCGCGCCGAAGCTCGCGCCCCTCGGCATCACGCGCGTCGCCAACATCACCGGGCTCGACTATATCGGGATTCCGGTCGCCATGGCGGTGAGGCCGGGCTCGCGCAGCCTCTCCGTCGCGCAGGGGAAAGGCGCGACAATCGCGGCGGCGAAGGTTTCGGCCGTCATGGAGGCGGCCGAGCTTCACTCGGCCGAGCGGCCGCCCAATCCGGTCGTGTGGCGCGCCAGCGCGCATTTCGCGGCGCCGGAGGCATTCGCCGCTCCCCGGCATCTGAGGCTGCGGCGCCTTCCGCGCGATGCGCCGATCGGCTGGATCGCAGGGCGCAATCTCATCGACAGCGCCGAGATCTTCGTTCCGGAGGAACTCGTCACCCTCGATCTTGCGCTCCCAGAGCCGGCAGGGCGCGGTTATTTCCTCGCCGGCAGCAATGGCCTTGCCGCCGGCAACACTCTCGCCGAGGCGACTCTCCACGCCTTGTGCGAGACGGTCGAGCGAGACGCCTTGTCGCTCTGGCGGCAGTCGCCGCCAGAGCGGCGTGCCGCGACACGCATCGATCCCGAAGGAATCGACGATGCGACAGTGATCGATTTCCTCGCCCGCTACCGTGGCGCGAACATCGCGGTCACGGTCTGGGACGTCACCTCTGATGTCGGGGTGCCGTGCTTTTTCTGCATTGTCGACGATGCCGAAGGGCGGGGGCCGTTTCTCGGCCCCTGCGCCGGCAGCGGTTGTCATCCCGCGGTCGGCGTAGCCCTCAGCCGGGCGCTCGCCGAAGCGGCGCAGAGCCGCCTCACCTTCATCGTTGGCGCCCGGGAGGATATACCCCGCGAGAGCTATGCGGCGGTGGGATGGCACGAGAATTTTCTGCGCGTTCTCGACGAGGACGAGACCGTGCTCGAGGGGGCGGACGCGGTCGCCCCGCGAGCCCGCAGCTGCGACGGCGCGACGATCGACGCCGATATCGATACCGTCCTCGCCCGGCTCGCCGCGGCCGGAATGACCAAGGCGATCCGCATCGATCTGACGGATCCCCTCATCGATGTGCCGAGCGTCCGCGTCATCGTGCCGGGGCTGGAGGGAATGCATCACAAGCCGGGGTACAAACCCGGTGCGCGGGCGAGAAGGATGACCTGGCGATGCGCATGATCGTCTTCGCCGGGCCGAGCCTCAAAGCGTCCGACCGGTGCGTGCCCTCGATCGAATTCCACGGCCCGGCCAGATGCGGCGAAATGGCCCGCATCGCGGGCGCGGACGTCGGCGCCATCGGCCTCGTCGACGGCGCTTTCGAGAGCACGGCGTCGCCTTGGCACAAGGAGATCCTGTGGCTGCTCAGCCGCAACGTCGCCGTCTTCGGCGCGGCCAGCCTCGGCGCGCTTCGCGCCGTCGAGCTGGCGCGCTTCGGCATGGTCGGCATCGGCCGTGTCTTCGCCGCCTATCGCGACCAAGTGCTGGAGGATGACGACGAAGTCGCGGTGCTGCACGGACCCGAGGGCGTCGGCTACATCGCGTTGACCGAAGCCCTGGTCAATATCCGCGCCACGGCCGAGCGGGCCCGCGCCGCGAAAATCCTCGACGACGCCGCAGCCGGCGCGGTGACCGCGGCGGCGAAGGCGCTCTTCTATAAGGACCGCGTCTGGAGCCGCGTGTTGCAGCAGGCGCGGGCGCGCGGTCTTGAGGCGCGCGCCGCGGCAAGCCTCGCCTCCTGGCTGCCGGGCAACGCGGTCGATGTCAAGCGACAGGACGCCCGCGCGCTGATCCAGGCGATGCTCGCCTGGAGAGGGGACGAGCGTGCCGTGCCGAGCTTCGAATTCGTGAACACGATCTACTGGGAGCGATTGCGTCGGCAGTTGATCCCCTTCTCTTGAGCCATCAGAGGACCGCTCGGCTCTCCTGGCCGCCGCCAACTCCCGCGCACATCCCGGCGCCGCGCGGGGAACCGGTTCCGGCCAGGCGCGGCGCCACTGACCTGGACCTGGAAGGTCTCGCGGCTATACTGGCCGCATTGTGATTGCCGACGACGTTCTCGCCTTTATCCGTGCATCCATTCGGTCGGTCTGGTCGCTGGAGCTCCTCGTCCTGATGCAGAGCGATTCGGGCACGCCCTGGCGTACCGACCGCCTCGTTCGCGAGTTGCGCGCGAGCGCCTCGGTCATCGCCGCCGGCCTCGCCGAGCTCGGCGCCGCGGGACTTGTCGCCGATGAAGGCGGCGGCCTCTATCGCTTCCGGCCGAGAACCGAGCGCCTTGCGGAGCTGACGGCGCGGCTGGTGGCGGCCTATTCCGAAATGCCGATGACCGTCACGAACGCCATCCTGTCCGCGCCGAACGACAAGATTCAGACGTTCGCCGATGCTTTCCTCTTTAAGAAGAAGTGAAGCAAATGGGAATTGTCGAACCGATCGTCTATTTCCTCTGCCTCGTGACGAGCTGTCTCTGCGCCGGGCTGCTGCTAGCCGGCTATCGCAAGCAGAGAACCACCCTCCTCGTCTGGAGCGCGCTCTGCTTCTCGCTCTTGGCGCTCAACAACCTCCTGGTTGTGATCGACATTTTGTTTCTGCCGCAGATCGACCTGACGCCTGTCCGGTTCCTCACCGCGCTTTCGGCGGTCGCCGTCCTGATCTACGGCTTTATTTGGGAAATCGAGTAGGGCAGGCTAAAATGCTCAATTTTCTTTCGGGTATGGTGACGATGGGCTATCTCGTCGCCGGCGTCTTCTTTTTGAAATTCTGGGTCCGCAGCCGCGAATTCCTCTTCGTTTCCTTTGCCGCCGCTTTCTGGCTGCTCGCGGCCAATCAAGCGCTCCTCACCCTCGCCAGTGTCCCCCGGGAGGAGCAGAGCTGGATCTTCCTCCTGCGCCTCGCCGCCTTCACTTGCATCGCCCTCGCCATCGTGCACAAGAACACGCGGCGCAAGTTCCGCTCCGATTCGAAGCCTTAAGCCCGGTTCCGCGTCGCGGAAGCCCGGAATCGAAGGCTTCCCGGCAATTATCCCGAGGTGCGGCGCAGCACCGGGACGTCTTCGGCGGAGAAGCCGCCGCCTGACCGGCTCTCGCGCGGCTCTTCCGAAGCCGCCAGCGGCAGCGGCGTCACCGCTCTCGGCGTCGGTTTTTCGCCGATGAGAGAGGCGATGAGCGCCGCCAATTTTTCGAGGCGATAGGGCTTGTCGAGCCGCGGCAGCCCGTGATCCTCGCCGCGTGCCAGGTCGGCATAGCCGGTGGCGAGGATGACCGGCAGGCCGGGATGGCTGCGGCGGATCCGTTCGGCCAGCTCCACTCCGCTCATGCCCGGCATCGCATGATCGGTGATGACGAGGTCGACGGGCTGCGCCTCCAGGATTTCGAGCGCGGCGGCTCCCGACGAGGCTTCGATGACGCGGTGCCCGAGGTGCCGCAGCATGGCAACGGTCCCGCCGGCCACCATGGGGTCGTCATCGACGAGGAGGACGGACGAGGATGGCGCCGCCGCCGCGCCGTCGGACCTGGGCGGGCGCGATGGCGCCGCGGCCGCCGGCGCCACCGGCAGAAAGAGCTCGACCGTGGTGCCGACGCCGACCTGGCTCGAGATGCGCGTCAGGCCTCCCGACTGCGCGGCGAGGCCATAGACCATCGAGAGTCCGAGCCCGGTGCCCTTGCCGACGCCTTTGGTCGTGAAGAAAGGCTCGGCCGCGCGCTTCAGGGTGACCTCGTCCATCCCGCAGCCGGTATCCGTCACGGCGAGGCAGACATAGTCGCCGGCGGCGAGATTCTGCAGCCGGCCGCCTTCGACCTTTTCGCTTCGCGCCGCGATGGTGAGGCGACCGCCCTGGGGCATGGCGTCGCGCGAATTCAGCGCGAGGTTCAGCAGCGACAATTCGAGCTGGTTGGGATCGACGCGGATCGCGGCAAGCCCCGGCGCGAAATCGAGGTTGATCTCGATCGCGGGGCCGAGCGAGCGGCGCAGCATGTCGGCCATGCCGTTGACGAGCCGGGCGACGTCGACCGTTTCGGGCCGCAGCTCCTGGCGCCGGGCGAAGGCGAGCATGCGCTTCGTCAGCATCGCGCCGCGCTCGGCCGCCTTGATCGCCCCATCGACGAGGCGCGCCGCCGCCGCCTCGTCTGGCGCGCCCTTGGCGAGGAGGTCAAGATTGCCCAGAATCGCCATCAGCAGATTGTTGAAATCGTGAGCGAGGCCGCCCGTCAGCTGGCCGAGGCTCTCCAGCTTCTGCATCTCGTGCACCTGCGCCAGCGCCACCTCGCGCTCGCGCGTGCGCTCCTCGACCCGCCGTTCGAGCTCGGCATTGGCCTGGGCCAATTCGGCGGTCCGCTCGGCGACGCGGCGCTCGAGCTCGGCATTCAGCCCTTCGAGGAGCCGTGTCTTGCGGTAAAGCTCGGCGAACACCCGGACCTTCGCCCGCAGCAGCTCGGGAACGACCGGAACGGGAACGTAATCGACGGCCCCATATTCATAACCTTTCAACCGGTCGAGATCGGTGAGGGCGATGGCCGAGACGAAGATGATCGCCGTCGTCTGGAAGCGCGGATGGTTGCGGATCATCGCGGCCAGCTCGAACCCGTCGAGCTCGGGCATGCAGACATCGATGAGAATGACCGCGATTTCCTTCTTGAGAAGGTGCTCGAGCGCCTCCTTCGCCGAGCCGGCCATGACGAGATTCTCGCCCAGCTCGCGCAGCATCACCTCGTAGCTGAGGAGCTTCGCCGGCTGGTCGTCGACGAGGAGAATGTTGACTTGGTGGTTGTCACCCATGAGCCGCGTCATCCTCAGCGGTGCAGCCACATGCGGAGGGCCGAGAGAAGCTGCTCGGTATTGACGGGCTTCGCCAGATAGTCCGAAGCGCCGGCTTCGAGGCATTTCTCGCGGTCGCCCTTCATCGCCTTGGCCGTGAGAGCGATGATGGGCAGGCGGCGGTAGGCGGGGTTCGCCCGCATGACCTGCATCGTCTGATACCCGTCCATTTCCGGCATCATGATGTCCATAAGGACGATCGCGACGCCAGGAGTTTCGAGCAGCGCGATGGCCTCGCTTCCGGTCGTCGCCGTCAGCACATGCATACCGCGGCGTTCAAGAACGCTGCTGAGGGCGAAAATATTGCGCGCATCGTCGTCGACGAGGAGCACCGTCTTGCCCACGAGATCCTCGTCCGAGCTGTGCAGGCGCTCCAGCATGCGCTGCTTCTCGGGCGGCAGGTCGGCGACGACCCGGTGCAGAAAGAGCGCGGTCTCGTCGAGCAGGCGCTCGGGCGATTCGACGCCCTTCACGACGACGCTTCGCGCCATGGTGTGGAGCTGCGCATCTTCCTCCGGCGACAGCTCGCGCCCGGTGAAGACTACCACCGGGATGTCGGAGAGCGCCGCATCGTCGCGGATCTGCTCCAAGAGCTCGAAGCCGGACATGTCCGGCAGCCGCAGATCGAGCACGACGCAATCGATCGCTTGCGTGCGCATGGCTTCGAGCGCCTCGCTGCCGGTCCCGACCGGCAGGATGTCGATGTCGTCGTGCCCGAGCAGCTCGGCGATGCCGAGGCGCTCGGCCGGGTTGTCCTCGACGACGAGCAGCCGCTTGCGCCGAGGCTTCGTGTACTCCTTGATGCGCGAGAGCGCCGATTCGAGGCCTTCGGTCGTGGTCGGCTTGGTGATGAAGGAGAAGGCGCCGCGCGCGAGGCCGTGCTGGCGGTCCTCGTCCAAGGTCACCATCTGCACCGGGATGTGCCGCGTCGCCGGGTTCTGCTTGAGCTGGCTCAGCACCGTCCAGCCCAGCATGTCGGGCAGGAAGACGTCGAGCGAGACGGCGCTCGGCTGGTAGGCGCGGGCGAGCTCCAGCGCATCGAAGCCGCGCGCCGCCACCAGCACCTTCAGCCCGGCGTCATGCGCGAGGTCCGTCATGATGCGGGCATAATGCGGATCGTCCTCGACGACGAGGAGGACCGCATCGCCCGGCTCGATCGAGGCGCGGTCATCGGCGACCTGCTCCTGCGGCATTTCGGGGAGGCGCGGCCCGGTGAGGACGTTCGCCCGCGCCGGCGTGGCGCTGGGCGGCGGCAGGGCGCGCTGGACGCCCTGGGGCGCGACGTATTTGAGCGGCAGGTAAAGCGTGAAGGTACTGCCGACCCCGGGCGTGCTGCGCAGCTGGATCTCGCCGCCGAGCAGGTTCGACAGCTCGCGGCTGATCGCGAGGCCGAGGCCGGTGCCGCCATATTTGCGGCTGGTGCTGGCGTCGGCCTGCTGGAAAGCCTCGAAGATGATCTTCTGCTTCTCTGGCGGGATGCCGATGCCGGTGTCTGACACCTCGAAGGCGACGACGGCCGGCGCGTGCTTGAGGCTCGGATGATCGGGAGTCCATCCGCTCGTCGCCGGCCGGATGGCGAGGCGGACGCCGCCATGCTCGGTGAATTTCAAGGCATTGGACAGGAGATTCTTCAGAACCTGCTGCAGGCGCTTCGAATCGGTGATCATGCTGCGGTCGAGATCGGGGGCGATCTCGACGTCGAAGGACAGGTTGCGGCTCTCCGCCTCGTGGCGGAACGGCCGCACCACCATGTCCTGCAGGTTGGTGAAGAAGACCTCCTCGGCATCGACCGAGACCGTGCCCGATTCGATCTTCGACAGGTCGAGAATGTCGCTGATGAGGTTGAGGAGGTCGGTGCCGGCGCCATGGATGGTGCGCGCGAACTCGACCTGCTTCGGCGTCAGATTGCCGTCCGGGTTGTCGACGAGCTGCTGGCCGAGGATGAGGATGCTGTTCAGCGGCGTCCGCAGCTCGTGCGACATGTTGGCGAGGAACTCGGATTTGTACTTGGAGGTGAGGGCGAGCTCGGTCGCCTTCTCCTCGAGGGCGCGCCGCGCCTGCTCGATTTCCTGGTTCTTGCGCTCGACCTCGACATTGCGCTCGGCGAGCTGCTGCGCCTTCTGCTCGAGCTGCTCGTTGGTCTGCTGCAGCTCCTTCTGCTGAATCTGCAGCTCGGTCGCGAGCTGCTGCGACTGCTTCAGGAGGCCCTCGGTCTGCATCGTCGCCTCGATGCTGTTGAGGACGATGCCGATGCTTGCCGTGAGCTGGTCGAGGAAGGAGACTTGCAGATCGGTGAAGGAGCCGACCGAGGCGAGCTCGATGACCGCCTTCACCTGGCCCTCGAAGAGGACCGGCAGAACGACGATGTTGGTGGGGATCGCCTTGAAGAGGCCCGAGGCGATCGGGACGACGTTCGACGGCACCTCGGTGATGAGCTTGCGCCTGGCGTCGGCGGCGCATTGCCCGACGAGGCGCTCGCCGATCCGGAGGCGCTCGGGATGCCCGCCCACCGCATCGTCGGCATAGGCCGAGAGCAGCTTGAGGCTCGGCGTCTCCTCGGTCTCGACCAGATAGATGACGCCGTTCTGGGCATTGACCAGCGGCGCCAGCTCGGAGAGCAGCATCTTGCCGACGGTCGCCAGATCGCGCTGGCCCTGCAGCATGTTGGTGAAGCGGGCGAGGTTCGTCTTCAGCCAGTCCTGCTCGGTGTTGCGGTCCGTGGTGAGCCGCAGATTGTCGATCATCGTGTTGATGTTGTCCTTGAGCTCCGCCACCTCGCCGCGGGCATCGACCTGGATCGAACGGGTGAGGTCGCCCTTGGTGACGGCGGTGGCGACCTCGGCAATGGCGCGCACCTGCGTCGTCAAATTCGCGGCCAGCAGGTTGACGTTGCCGGTGAGGTCCTTCCAGGTGCCGGCGGCGCCGGGCACGTTGGCCTGGCCGCCGAGGCGCCCCTCGACGCCGACCTCGCGGGCGACCGTCGTCACCTGATCGGCGAAGGTGGCGAGCGTGTTCGTCATGTTGTTGATGGTCTCGGCGAGCGCCGCCACCTCGCCCTTCGATTTCACCGTCAGGTTCTGCTTGAGGTCGCCGTTCGCGACGGCGGTGACGACCTTGACGATGCCGCGCACCTGCTCGGTCAAATTGGCGGCCATGACGTTGACGGTGTCGGTCAGATCCTTCCAGGTGCCGGCGACGCCCGGCACCACCGCCTGGCCGCCCAGTCGCCCCTCGGTGCCGACTTCGCGGGCGACGCGCGTCACCTCCGAGGCGAAGCCGTTGAGCTGATCCACCATGGTGTTGATGGTGTTCTTCAGCTCCAGGATCTCGCCCTTCACATCGACGGTGATCTTGCGCGAGAGGTCGCCGCGCGCCACTGCCGTCGTCACCTCGGCGATGTTGCGCACCTGCGTCGTGAGGTTCGCCGCCAGCAGGTTGACGTTGTCGGTCAAATCCTTCCAGGTGCCGCCGACGCCCGGCACCACCGCCTGGCCGCCGAGGCGCCCTTCGGTGCCGACCTCGCGGGCGACGCGCGTCACCTCGGCGGCGAAGGAACGGAGCTGCTCGACCATGGTGTTGAGCGTCTCCTTGAGGAGCATGATCTCGCCGCGCACGTCGACGGTGATCTTCTTCGAGAGGTCGCCATTGGCGATGGCGGTCGCGACCTCGGCGATGTTGCGGACCTGGCCCGTCAGGTTGCTCGCCATGAAGTTGACGTTGTCGGTGAGGTCCTTCCAGGTGCCGGCGACCCCGGGCACCACCGCCTGGCCGCCGAGCTTGCCTTCGGTGCCGACCTCGCGGGCGACGCGCGTCACCTCCGAGGCGAAGGCGTTCAGCTGGTCCACCATGGTGTTGATGGTGTTCTTCAGCTCCAGGATCTCGCCCTTCACATCGACGGTGATCTTGCGCGAGAGATCGCCGCGCGCCACCGCCGTCGTCACTTCGGCGATGTTGCGCACCTGGGCGGTCAAATTGCCGGCCATCGAATTGACGCTGTCGGTCAAGTCCTTCCAGGTGCCGGCGACGCCGGGCACGTTGGCCTGTCCGCCGAGGCGGCCCTCGGTGCCGACCTCGCGGGCGACGCGCGTCACCTCGCCGGCGAAGCGGTTGAGCTGGTCCACCATCGTGTTCAGCGTTTCTTTGAGCTGAAGGATCTCGCCGCGCACATCGACGGTGATCTTGCGCGAGAGGTCGCCATTGGCGATCGCCGTCGCCACCTCGGCGATGTTGCGGACCTGGCCGGTGAGGTTGCCGGCCATGGAGTTGACGCTGTCGGTCAGATCCTTCCAGGTGCCGGCGACGCCTGGGACCTGCGCCTGGCCGCCGAGACGGCCCTCGGTGCCGACCTCGCGGGCGACGCGCGTCACCTCGCCAGCGAAGGCGTTCAACTGGTCGACCATCGTGTTGATGGTCTCCTTCAATTGCAGGATCTCGCCCGAGACGTTGACGGTGACCTTCTTCGAGAGGTCGCCCTGCGCCACCGCGGTCGCGACCTCGGCGATGTTGCGCACCTGGCCCGTCAGGTTGGACGCCATGGAGTTGACGCTGTCGGTCAAATCCTTCCACGTGCCGGCGACGCCCTTCACCTGCGCCTGGCCGCCGAGCTTGCCTTCGGTGCCGACCTCGCGGGCGACGCGCGTCACCTCGCCGGCGAAGGCGTTCAACTGGTCCACCATCGTGTTGATGGTGTCCTTCAATTGCAGAATCTCGCCCGAGACGTTGACGGTGATCTTCTTCGAGAGGTCGCCATTGGCGATGGCCGTCGACACCTCGGCGATGTTGCGGACTTGCGCCGTGAGGTTGCCGGCCATGGAGTTGACGCTGTCGGTCAGATCCTTCCAGGTGCCGGCGACGCCGCCCACCTGCGCCTGGCCGCCGAGGCGGCCGTCGGTGCCGACCTCGCGGGCGACGCGCGTCACCTCGCCGGCGAAGGCGTTCAACTGGTCGACCATCGTGTTGATGGTCTCCTTCAATTGCAGAATCTCGCCCGAGACGTTGACGGTGATCTTCTTCGAGAGGTCGCCGCGGGCAATCGCGGTCGCCACCTCGGCGATGTTGCGGACTTGGGCGGTGAGGTTGCCGGCCATGGAGTTGACGCTGTCGGTCAAATCCTTCCAGGTGCCGGCGACGCCCGGCACCTGCGCCTGGCCGCCGAGGCGGCCGTCGGTGCCGACCTCGCGGGCGACACGCGTCACCTCCGAGGCGAAGCCGTTGAGCTGGTCCACCATGGTGTTGATGGTGTCCTTCAGCTCGAGGATCTCGCCGCGCACATCGACGGTGATCTTGCGCGAAAGGTCGCCGCGCGCCACCGCGGTCGTCACCTGGGCAATGTTGCGCACCTGGTCGGTGAGGTTGCCGCACATGGCGTTCACCGAGTCGGTCAAATCCTTCCAGGTGCCGGCGACGCCCGGCACCAGCGCCTGCCCGCCGAGCTTGCCTTCGGTACCGACCTCGCGGGCGACGCGCGTCACCTCCGAGGCGAAGGAGCGGAGCTGATCGACCATCGTGTTGATGGCCTCTTTGAGCTGCAGAATCTCGCCGCGCACATCGACGGTGATCTTCTTCGAGAGGTCGCCATTGGCGACGGCGATCGTCACCTCGGCGATGTTGCGCACCTGGGCCGTCAGGTTCGACGCCATCGAGTTGACGCTCTCGGTCAAATCCTTCCACACGCCGGTCACTTCGCGCACCTGCGCCTGGCCGCCGAGCTTGCCGTCGGTGCCGACCTCGCGGGCGACGCGCGTCACCTCCGAGGTGAAGACGCTGAGCTGCTTGATCATCGTGTTGACGATGGTGGCCGAGCGCAGGAACTCGCCTTTGAGCGGCCGGCCATCGACTTCGAGCTCGACGGTCTGGAGCAGGTCGCCGCGGGCGACGGCGGTGACGGCACGCGTCACCGCCGTCGTCGGCCACAAGAGATCGTCGATGAGAGTGTTGATGGAGGCCTCCATCTCGCCCCAGGCGCCGAGCGTCGAGGCGAATTTGACGCGCTTGCGCGTCTTGCCTTCGCGGCCGACGAGCTGACCGACCGTTTCGAGCTGCTGCGCCATCCGCTCATTGGCGGCGACGATCTCGTTGAAGGTGTCGGCGATCTTTCCCGCGAGGCCGAGCTGGTCGCGCGGCAGGCGCACCGAGAAATCGCCGACCCGGATCGCTTGCAAGGCATGGAGGAGGACATGGAGATCGATAGTTTCGTGCGCGGCAAAGCCATTGCCGGGATGCGGCTTGCCGGCGCCCTTGCGCGCGAGCTTGCGGCCCGCCGCGCCCTCGGTCGCCACGGTACCGGCTATCGCGTTGCGCTCAAGCGGAGAAGCCGTCTTCGCGGTCCGCGACATAATCCTGCCTCCGAAAATCTCTTACGAGGGGGAATTTCTAAGCTGACAAAGCGATAGAGTACAGCGGTCTCGGCAATGTTCTGACCCTTTCGGGTACTATATACATCCTTCGGAAGGAAGAGCTAACCTTCTCGGCCGCGGGCTATCGCCGCGCCGCACTCCGTTATCATTTCGAGCTTCAAGAGGAAATAGCAAGCCCGGGATCACATGCCGCGATAACGGTATCGGCGAATTTTTGGTCGGTGCCGTCGCGCGCGCGGTGAACTCGCCGCCGGCGCGCGCGTTCATTCCGCGCAGGAACACGCTCACGGGTCGGCGGTCATGCCGGACGGCACCCGCATTCTGGTCCTCGACGACGAGCACGAGCTGCTCGACGCGCTGATGCTCTTTCTCGAAGGGCGCGGCTTCCAGGTCCTGCCGACCACCGATGCCGCCGCGGCCTCGGAAATGATCGCCGGCGGTCACGCCGATCTCGCGATCATCGATATCGGCGAGCACGGGCTGCGCCTGCTCCGCGAGGCGACGACGCGGAACATTCCGAGCATCCTCATCTCCGGCCGCCCGGTGATCTTCGAGATCGGCGGCATCGGGGATGTCCTGCAGAAGCCGTTTCCGTTCAGCGCCCTCGCGGAGCGGATCGACGCCGTCCTGCGCCGCTACTCGCCGATGATGATCCGCTGAGCCGCCTCGCGGCGGGCCGCCTGCGAGGCCCGCGGCGTCAGCGCGGAGCCGCTTTGCGCGCGAGCCGCGCCGCGATCTGCCGGCGGCAGATGAATGCGGCGGCGGCGAGGACGAGGGCGGCGATCCATAGGACCTCGAGCGAACCGTCGCCGCCATCGGGCGAAATTCCGAACAGCGTCTCGATGAAATCCACGACAGCGTCTCCTTCTCTTCGCCAAGCAAGCGTCAGTGGCGCATCAACCGAAAGTCGTCCTCGAAGGGGCGTTCCCTGTCAAGCATCGCGGCATCGAGCTAGCATCGAGCGCGCATCGAGGCGGGGCGGCGCCGTCGTGCCTCCCGCCTCCTACCCGCCGACATGCGCGATCCGGCGCTCCGCGGCCAGGCGGTTGATGCGGGCAATGTCGCCTTCGATGAGCGTCTCGAGCTTGGCGATCTCGGCCGCCACCTTCGCCATGAGCTCGCGCGAAACGGCCTCCGCCGGCGCCGTCGGCGAGGTGTCGGACATGGCGACCGTGTTGATGAGGTCGATGAGCGTATCGTCAAGCCCGGCGGGGTTGCGCAGGATGTCGCGCGGCGATTCCCGGTGGACGTCGACGAGAACGCGCTCGATGGCTTCGAGCGCCGCTGTCGCCGCCCTCGTCCGTTCGGCGAGATCGGCATGGCGCTCGCCCGCGGCCTCGGCGAGAGCGCGGAGCTGCCGCTTCAAGCGGCGGATGCGGTTGATGCTTTCGTTGACGGTCGAAAGCGATTGTGTCAGCTCCTGCAGCAGCGCGAATTGCTGACGATGCGCCTCGATCGGCGTTGCGAGGCGCGGGTCCTTGACGATGGTGAAATCGGCGGCCGCGCTGGTCGGCCCCGCCGTCAGCTCGACGCGGTAGTCGCCGGGAACCGCGAGGGGGCCCGGCTGCGGCTCTGGCTCGGCGGCGAGCGGCTTGTTGCGCAGCGTGACGAGCGCGGCGTCGATCCGCGCCGGCCCCGGATAGCGCATGTCCCAGACATAGCGGTTGAGGCCGGGCCGCAGCCGCGGCCGCTTCTCGGGCGGCAGCGCGGCGTCGTCGCTGCGCACGCTTTGGATGACGGCGCCGGCGGCGTCGCGGAAGGTCAGGGTGACGGGGCCGGCAAGGTCGGCGGGTGCATCGGGGTCGAGCCAATAATAGATGATGGCGCCATTGGGCGGGTTCTCCCCGACATCGAGATGCTCGCGGATCTTCGTGCCGTCCGGCCGCTCGACCGTGGCGATGCCGCCGCCGATGCCGAAAGCGATGGCGAAGGAGATGTCGTGCTTGGCGGCGCCGAGCGCGCCGAAGCGCAGGCGCGTCCGCACCGTCGTCCGCGGCGCGATGAGCCGCGTTCCGCTGCCGCCATCGGCAAGCGCGCGCAGCGGCGAGATGTCGTCGAGAATCCAGAACGAGCGCCCATGCGTGCCGGCGATGAGGTCCGCCCCCTTGATCTTGAGATCGTAGACCGGGACGACCGGCAGGCCGCCCGGGAGGCGCGACCAGCTCAACCCGTCATCGAGGCTGAAGAACACCCCGGTCTCGGTCCCGACGAAGAGGAGGCCCCGCCGCACCGGATCGGCGCGGATGACGCGCGTGATCTCGCCTTTCGGGAAATTGCCGCGGATCGACTGCCAGCTGCGCCCGGAATCGGTGCTGCGGAAGAGATAGGGTTCGTAATCCTGGAGCTTGTAGCGCGTCGCCGCGAGATAGACCGTGTCGGCGTCATGCGCCGACAGCTCGACGCAGCCGATATAGGCGAGCGCCGGCATCTCGGGCGGCGTCACGTTGCGCCAGCTCGCGCCGTCGTCGCGCGTCACATGGACGAGCCCGTCATCGGTCGAGGCCCAGATCTCGCCCTTGCGGTGCTTCGATTCGACGATGCTGGCGCAGGTCGCATGGACCTCGGCGCCGGCGCTCTCGCGCGTGATCTCGCCGCCCGAATGACCCTGGCGCGACAGGTCGTTGAGGCTGAGATCAGGCGAGATCTCCTCCCAGCTCATGCCCTCGTCGCGAGTGCGGAAGACGTGGTTGCCGCCGGCATAGAGCACGCGGCTGTCATGCGGCGAGAAGGCGAGCGGGAAGGTCCAGGCGAAGCGGTAGCGCATGTCCTTGGGCGCGATGCCGGTCGATTCCTCGGGCCAGACATTGACGAGCTGGATCTGACGCGTGCGGTGGTCGTAGCGCTGCAGCGCGCCGGCGCCGCCGGGGCTGGAGCCGATGGCGCCGCAATAGACGATGTTGGGGTCCTCGGGATGGACGACGATGAAGCCGCTCTCGCCGGTGCCGGGATAACTGCAATCGCCCAAGGTGATGGCGCCCCAGACGGTCGCCGACGGCACGGCGATCGAGGTGTTGTCCTGCTGCGTGCCGTAGATCTGGTAAGGGTACTGGTCGTCGACATCGATCCGGTAGAACTGCGCCGTCGGCTGGTTGTAGATGGAGGACCAGGTGAGGCCGCCATTGAAGGTGACGCAGGCGCCGCCGTCATTGCCTTCGACCATGTGCTTGGGGTCGGCGGGATCGATCCAGAGATCGTGGTTGTCGCCATGCGGCGTGTTGATCTCCAAGAAGCTGGCGCCGCCATCCGTCGACTTCCACATCTGGTAGTTGGTGACGTAGACGGTGTCGGGATCGCAGGTGTCGGCGAAGACGTGGGTGTAGTACCAGGGGCGGTGCATGAGGTCGCGATTCGATGAGACCTGGACCCAGCGCGCGCCGTAATCCTCCGAGCGGTAGAGGCCGGTCTTCTCGCCGACGGTCTCGACGAGCGCCCAGAGGCGGCCCGCGCGCGCCGGCGAGACGCTGACGCCGAGCTTGCCGAGCGGGCCATCGGGGAGGCCGGGCGCGCGCGAGATCTCCTCCCAGCTGTCGCCGCCATCCGTCGAGCGGAAGAGGCCGCTGCCGGGCCCGCCGCTCGACAGGTTCCAGAAATTGCGCCGCGTCTGCCAGAAGGCGGCGAAAAGGATGCGCGGATTGCCGGGGTCCATCGCGAGGTCGACGGCGCCGGCATCGGCGCTGCGATAGAGCACCTTCTCCCAGCTCTTGCCGCCGTCGCGCGTGCGGAAGACGCCGCGCTCCTCATGCGGCCCGAAGATGTCGCCTAGCGCCGCGACGAAGGCGGTGTCGGGGTCGCGCGGATCGATGCAGATGCGGCCGATGTGCTTCGAGGCCTTGAGCCCGACATGCGTCCAGCTTCGCCCGGCATCGGTCGATTTGTAGACGCCGTCGCCATAGGAGACGTCGAGCCGGATCGTGGTTTCGCCGGTGCCGGCATAGACGACATTGGGATCGGCGCGCGACACGGCGATGGCGCCCACCGCGGCGCTCCCCATGAACCCGTCCGAGACGCAACGCCAATAGACGCCGCCATCGACCGTCTTCCAGATGCCGCCGGCGCAGGCCCCGAAATAGGCCACCATCGGCTGCGTCGGGTCGCCGGCGACGGCGACGACGCGCCCGCCCCGCGACGGGCCGATGCACCGCCATTTGAGGGCGTCGAGATGGGCTGGCGCGGGGACAATTGGCGATGTCGGCATGATCGGGATGGTCCATCCGGGGTTGCAGGGCGCGACAGACTAAAGGCGCTTCCCGCCGGCACGCAACCCGCAAAGCCGCAGGTTTCCGCGATCGCTGCCTCGGCGGCGCCTCCCCGGGAGGCGCCTGGGATGGTGGCGGGCGCGCTCGCGTTCAGCTCTCAAGGAAGGAGAAATGGAATGAGAAGACTCGTTGTCCTCGCCGCACTCTGTCTCGGCCTCGCGGCGTGCGCCGCCGGGGCGAGGCAAACCGTCTATCACAACACGCAGCTCCCGAACGGGCACCAGACGGGCTACGAGGCCCCGGCCGTGGGGTATTGACGGCGGGGTGAGTGTCGCAGCCGGAGGCGGGGGCGGGGCGGGCGCTCAGGGCTTTGGTTTCCGCGCCGGCCCCGCCCGGTCTCTCTTCGCTGCGACCCGCCGCGCCGCGCCGAGCGCGGCTCGCGCCCAGGCGAGCAGCTCATCCGTCTCGTCGAAGAGGCGCTCGGGAGCGCG